>JAFAKO010000298.1 GCA_019235245.1 Gammaproteobacteria bacterium | reverse complement strand
CATCGAGAGGCCGTAGGTGCGCATGATCTCCTCGGTGAGCTGCTGCCCGCCGAAGGCGAAGTCGCGCGTGTACACGACCTTCAGGTTGCGCAGCACGCTGAAGGTGGTGCTGCTCGCGCCGAAGTCCACTACGGCGATGGTGCGATCAATGCCGCCATCGGGCATCTGATGGGTCATCAGCTTGCAGGCGTTCTCGAGCGCGAAGGCCTCGACGTCGACGATCCGCGCGGCGAGCCCGGCGGACTTCACCGCCGCCTGGCGCTGCTCGACGTTCTCGGTGCGCGTCGCCACCAGCAGCACGTCGTTGCTCTCGGGGTCCTTGTCGTTCGGCCCGAGCACTTCGAAGTCGTAGCTCACCTCGTCCATCGGGAAGGGGATGTACTGGTCGGCCTGCATTTCGACCTGTGACTCGAGATCGCCGGTGCGCAGCGCACGCGGCATCTGGATCACCTTGGTGATGGCGGCATCGCCGGAGATTGCCACCGCCACTTCATTGCTCTTGGCGCCGGCGCGCTTCACCGCGCGGCGGATCGCCTCGCCCACCGCCTCCGCATCGACGATCGCCTTCTCGTTGATCGCGTTCTGGGGCGTGGGCTCTGCCGCATAGGCCTCGACGCGGTACTGACCACCGGCCATCGCGAGCTCGATGAGCTTCACCGAGGAGGTGGTTATGTCCAGTCCGAGGAGGGCACGGTACTTGCGCTGCAGAAGGAACATTTTTTGTTTCCTTTTCAGGACATTACGCCTGAAAATGACCTCCCTATTTTTAAGCCCGGCGCACTATATATCAGTGAACTGTCAAATTTCACGTGAGCGGCCTCACGGAACCGCGCACTTGTCTGCGCGGCGCGACGCCAGCCGCGCGTACTGCCGAAGCGGTCACGCGCAGACGCGCTGGCGTTGCCAAAGCACAACGAATCCGATCTCGCGTTGTCCAAGTAGCCTGCACAGGGACGCGTGCCTTGCCGCGGGCGAGCGAGTGCCAGGTGCTGCACGGGTGGGTCGGCCCTGAGCGTGCACTCCCACGAAGCGGCGCGTGACCCGCGCGATCGGAGTGCGTTAACGTTCGGACCGGCAACCCCGCTGTCGTAGGCACTGACGTCCCGTAGACCGGAGGCTTTGCGTCCCCACCTTTCGGTGAGTTTGCCCAAGAATCGACGATTACTATGCAGTTCCACCGCAGGGAGCGCAAGCAGAGGTAGATGGTTTCTGTGAAATGGAATTGGTTTCGTCTGCTGACGATTCTCATCGGCAGTGTGACGCTCGTCACACTTCTCGGCGGCTACGGGCTCGCCTGCAGTTATGTCTATCTGGTGCCGACGCTGCCCTCGCTCGAAGTGATGCGCAACGTCGAATTGCAGGTGCCGCTGCGGGTGTACACGCGCAGCGGCGCACTCATCGCGCAGATCGGTGAGCAGCGGCGCATCCCGGTCACGTACGACCAGATTCCCGATCTGGTCAAGCACGCTTTCATCGCCGCCGAGGACGAGCGCTTCTTCGAGCACCACGGCATCGATTACTTCGGCGTGGTGCGCGCGGTGCTCATCGACTTCATCTCCGGCGATAAGACCCAGGGCGCGAGCACCATCACCATGCAGGCTGCGCGCAACATGTTCCTCAATCTCGACAAGACCTATCGCCGCAAGCTGCAGGAGACCTTCGTCACCTACCGCATGGAGCACGAGTTCACCAAGCAGGAGATCTTCGGGCTCTACCTCAACGTGATTTTCTTCGGCCAGCGCGCCTACGGAGTCGCGGCGGCCTCCGAGGCCTTCTTCGGCAAGACCCTCGACAAGCTCGACGTGGCCGAAGCCGCGACCATCGCCGGGGTGCCGAAGGCCCCGTCGCGCTACAACCCGATAGTCGATCCCGAGCTCGCGACGCAACGGCGCTCCTACGTACTGCGGCGCATGCGCGAGCTCGGCTACATCGACGCCACGACCGCCGAAGCCGCCAACAAGGAGCCGATGGCCGCGCGCGCCCATGCGCCGCTCTACGAGGTGGAGGCGCCGTACGTGGCGGAGATGGCACGCCTCGAGCTGCGGCAGCGCTTCGGGCCCACTGCCGAGAGCACCGGCTACAAGGTTTACACGACCATCGACGGGCGGCTGCAGACCGCCGCGAACCGCGCGGTGCGCATCGGGCTGATCGAGTACGACCGCCGCCACGGCTGGCGTGGTCCCGCGGGGCACGTCGAGCTGCCGGCGCACGGCGAGCCGGACTACGACGACCTGGTCGATGAGTACTCCGCCATCGGCAATCTCTCGCCCGCCGTCGTGACCAGTGTCGAGGAAAAGTCCACCCGCGCCTGGGTGAAGACCCTTGGCATGGTGCAGATCGACTGGGACGGGCTCTCCTGGGCGCGCCGCGAGCTGAAGAACGCCGCCATCGGTCCGGCGCCGAAGAATGCCGCGCAGGTGCTGAGCCGCGGCGATGTCATCTACGTGGTCGCCGACACGCAGGGTCACGCGCAGCTGGCGCAGATCCCCGAGGCGCAGAGCGCGCTGGTGGCGCTCGACCCGAACGACGGCAGCATCGTGGCGCTGGTCGGCGGCTTCGACTACTTCACCAATAAGTACAACCGCGTCACCCAGGCGCGCCGCCTGCCGGGATCGGGCTTCAAGCCCTTCCTTTACTCCGCGGCGCTCGAGCACGGACTCACCCCCGCCTCGGTGCTGCTCGATGCGCCCATCGTGCTCGAGGGCGGCACGCGCGAGGATGAGTGGCGCCCGGAGAACTCGACGCGCGAATTCGGCGGACCGACGCGCCTGCGCGAGGCACTGGTGCGCTCGCGCAATCTCGTGTCGATCCGGGTGCTCAAGGACATTGGCGTACCGACCGCGATCGACTACATCAGCCGCTTCGGCTTCGATCCCAAGAGCATGCCGCACGACCTGACCCTCGCCCTGGGAACGCTCGAGGCGACTCCGCTCGATGTCGCCGCCGGGTACGCGGTGTTCGCCAACGGCGGCTACAAGGTCTCGCCCTATTTCATCGATCGCATCGAGGATGCGAGCGGCAAGGTCGTGTGGCGCGCCGCGCCCCGCATGGCCTGCTCGCAAAGCGAGGAGGGTGAGGCCGCGCCGGCCGCCGCCCCGGCCCAGGCCGTGCGTGTCTCGGATACGCCGCGTGCGGCCGCGGACCCGACTCACGCCGGCGAGACGCGCGGCGAGCCTGCGCCGCCCCCGGAGTCCGAGGCCGCTCCGAGGGTGATTACGGCGCAGAACGCTTACCTCATGACCGACATGATGGCCGA
>JAFAKO010000204.1 GCA_019235245.1 Gammaproteobacteria bacterium | reverse complement strand
TGCGCTCGGAGCTGAGCGTCGACAGCTTCGCGCCGCGGCCCGCCGCCGCCGGCATTGACCTTGGCCGGGGCAGCCGCCGGCCCAGTCCGTTGCTGCTCGGTGCGGGCGGTGCGGCACTGCTCGCGCTCGCCGCCGGTGGCTTGTGGTATTTCGGGCACGGTGAACGCACCGCGGCCCCGGGCGTGTCGACTCCGGCGAGCGCGCCCGTGAGCGAGCCGGCGGCCCCGGCCCCGAGCAGCGCACAGCCCGCCGCTGCCGCGGCGGATCAAGGCGCAGCTCCCGCTCCGACCCCCGAGACCTCGATCGTGCAGGGCAAGGTGGACGAGCTGCTCGAGAAGGCGCGACTCGCCATGAAGGAGCGGCGCTTTACCGAGCCGACCGGCGACAACGCGTTGCTCTACTACCGCTCGGCCGTCGCCGCCGATGCCAGCAACGCCGAAGCCCGCGATGGCCTGCAGCGCGTGGGCGCCGTGGTGGCAGGCCGCTTCGAGGAGGCGATGAGCGGCGGGCGCCTCGATGAGGCCGCGCAGACCCTGGCCAACTTCAAGGTTGCGACTCCGGCGGATCCCCGGGTCGGCGCCTTCGAGCAGCGCCTGTATGCCGCGCAGGTGGCGCGCGCGCTCAACGACGGCAACCTCGAGCGCGCCGCACAATACGTACGGCAGGCGCAGCAGTCGACCTCGATACCGGCGGAGCAGATCGCGCGCTGGCGTGCCGAGATCGCCCGTCACCAGGACGATGCCAAGCTGCAGCGCCTCAGCGCGCTGGTCGAGGATCGCATCCGCGAGGGCAACCTCGCCGGCTCCGATGACAGCGCCAAGGCGTACTTGCTGCAGCTGCAGGCGGCGGCGCCCACCAATGCCAACACCCAGCGCGTGGCACACGAGCTCATCGCCGCGGACCTGCACAAGGCACGCGAGGCGGCGCTGGTACGCAACACCCCCGAGCAGGAGCGCTGGCTCGCCGAGGCGCGCGCTGCGGGACTGAAGCCCGCGGAGGCCGCGGCTTTCCAGCGCGAGGTGGCCGGCGTGCGGCAGAAAGCGGCGCAGGCGGAGAATGACCGCCTGGCGCAGCTGGCGCGCGATCGCCTGCGCGATGGGCGTCTCACCGATCCGGCCCAGGACAGCGCCGCCTACTACCTCACGCAGCTGCAGGCTGCCGACGCCGGCAGCACGGCCCTGGCGGATGCGAGCCGCGAGCTCTCCGGCAAGCTCCTCGAGCGCGCCCGCAGCGCGGTGCTCGCCGGCAAGTCCCCCGATGCCGACCTGCTGCAGGCGCGGCGCTGGGGCGCGGATCCCAAGGAGATCGCGGGCGTGCAGCAGCTGGCCGCACCGCCCCGGGCGAAGGGCGCTGGCCTCGATGCCGCCGCGCTCGCCGCGAGCCTGAAGAGGCTGCGCGCCCCGGCACCGGACTATCCGCCCGCGGCCCTCAACCAGCGGATCACCGGCAGCGTCACGCTCGAGTACAGCGTCGACACGCGCGGTGAGCCGCGCGACATCCACGTCGTCGAGGCGACGCCACCTGGGGTGTTCGACCAGGCGGCCATCAACGCGGTGCGGCGCTGGCGCTATGCGCCGCCGACGGTGGACGGGACGGTCGTCGAGGTGCCAGCGGTGCGCACGCGCGTGCGCTTCGAGCTGCCGAAGTAACCGGGAGACTCAGAACATGAGCCTTGCAGGCACAGAGCGTCGCCGCCAACTCCTGACCGCCAGCATCGGCACGGCGCTCATGCTGGTCATGGGCCTGGCGCTGATCTGGGGATTCCGGCTCGCCACGCACATGCGCACCAACATCACTGCGCTGCAGACGGCGAGCACGCTGCAGAACTACCCCGAGGAGATCTCGCACCAGCTGAACGCGCTGCGCGACCGGCTGGAGGTGCGCGCCTACTCCGGCCAGACGCTCGCCGACCTGCAGGTGACCGTGAAGCGCTTCGACCAGGAGCTGCGCGTGCTCTCGGCCTCGGTGGACAGCGATTCCCCGCAGCTCGGCCACGCGCTGGTGCTGTGGCACCAGTACGCGCCGGTGCTCGAGCCGGTGGTCTCCTTCAACGGTCAGCCGTACGTCGACTCCAATACCGCGGGCAGCTCGCTGTCGCGCGAAGGCCGCGAGCACTACGCCGCCGTCAAGCGCGCGCAGCTGTTCGCCAGCGAGAATGCCCGCCCGCTGCAGACGATGCTCGCCAATCTCGCCACCAGCCTGGAGCGCACCTCCTCCGAGGGGGCGACCCGCCTGCGCTCGCTGCTGATGGGTGGTGTGTTCGCGGCGCTGGTGCTGGCGCTGGTGGCCGCGTACTTCCAGCTGTCGCGCTCGCGCCAGGAGCGCGTGGCACGCGAGGCGCAGGAGCAGACCCGCGACATTCTCAAGACGGTGCGCGAAGGCTTCTTCCTGCTCGACGCGCACTATCGCATCGGCTCGGTGTGGTCGGAGGCGCTGACACGCATGTTCAGCCGCAACGACTTCGCCGGGCTCACCTTCGAGGAGCTGCTCGAGGACCTGGTGCCGGCGGCGACGCTCGCGACCGCGATGAAGTACATCAAGCTCCTGTGGGGCGACCGCGCCCACGAGAACCTGATGAAGAGCATCAATCCGCTCGGGCAGCTCGAGATCAACATGGAGAACGGCCACGGCGGCAAGGAGACGCGCTACCTGCAGTTCGACTTCCACCGCGTCATGGGCCCTGAGGGCATCAAGCACGTGCTGTGCTCGGTGGGCGATATCACTTCCAGCGTGCTGCTGTCGCGCGAGCTGCACGAATCGCAGGAGAACGCCAACGCGCAGCTCGACATGATGCTGGGTCTCATGCACGTCGATCCGCTGCAGCTGGTTTCCTTCCTCGATGCGGCGGATGCCGGGCTGAAGCTCGTCAACACCATCCTGCGCGAGCCGGCCCGCACCGATGCCGAATTCCGCAAGAAGCTCGCCGGGCTGTTCCGCGAGCTGCACACCATCAAGGGCGAGGCTTCCGCGCTCAACCTCAAGAGCGTCGCGAGCCGTGTGCACACGCTCGAGGACATGGTGGCCGAGTGCAAGAAGAAGCCGGAGCTCTCCGGCAACGACTTCCTGCCGATGGTCCTGAAGCTCGATGAGCTGCTGGCGCACCTGCGCAGCGTGCGTGAGATGGCGGCGCGGGTCACGGCGCTCAAGGACACCCTGCCCGGCGCCGCGGGCAGCGGCACCACCTCTTTCGAGCCGCCACCCGCACCGTCCGCTCCGGCACCTGCGGTCAGCACCGCTGGCGCGCCGCCGGCCCGCGGCAGCCCGTCGGGCACCGGGGCGCGAACCGCGCCGCGGCGCGTGGACGAGCTCGCGCCGACCCTCCACTCGATGGCTGAACGGCTCGCGCAGGATCATGCCAAGCGCTTCCGCCTGGTCGTCAACGGGCTCGCCGACGTGCCCACCGTGTACACCGCGACCATCAAGGACTGCCTCATCCAGATGCTGCGCAATGCCGCGGTTCACGGCATCGAGTCGCCGGAGGTGCGGCGCGCCCAGGCGAAGACCGACATCGGCAGCGTGCAAATCGATTTCCGCAAGGCAGCCGACGGCTACGAGCTGCTGTTCGAGGACGATGGCGCCGGCATCGCGCCCGAGGCGCTCAAGGCCGCGGCGGTGCGGCGCCAGCTGCTGAGCGCCGAGGATGCCGAGCTGCTGGACACACGCGCCGCGATGGCGCTGATCTTCCGCCCCGGATTCTCCACGCAGGACGGCATCTCGATGGATGCAGGGCGCGGGGTCGGCATGGACGTGGTCGCGCGCAGCGTCTACGCGCTCGGCGGCAAGATCGGCGTCAGCACCCATCCCGGCAAGTACACGCGCTTCAAGATCATCCTGCCGGGCACCGAGCCGGTGAGCACGGCGGTCGCCTGAGGGGCCGGCACTGAACGCCCACCCGAGCCAGCACACCATGAACGACACAGGCAAACGCTCGCTGAAGCTGATGATCGTGGATGACTCCAACCTCATGCGCCGGCGCATCGAGCGCTCGCAGCAGTTCGAGGAGCTGCGGCTGGTGGGCACCGCCGCCGACGGCGTGGAGGCGCTCGAGCTGTTCAGGCGCACCGACCCGGACGTGGTGACCATGGACATCACCATGCCGCACATGGACGGCATCGAATGCATCGCGCGGCTCGTCGCGATGAAGCCGGCAATTCGCATCCTGGTGGTGTCGGCGCTGGCGGACAAGGCCACCGCGGTCGAGGCGATGGAGCGCGGCGCCAACGGCTTCCTCAACAAGCCCTTCACCGACCGGCAGTTGAACGAGGCGATCGCCGAGCTCATGCGTTGAAACGAGAACCCGGAAACCCACGCCCATGTTGTACGAACAGGAACTGAAGACATTCGTCGAAGGGACGACGAATTTCTTCGAGGTCGCCGCACAACAGCCGGCCTCGATCGGTTCGCCCTATCTGATGGAAGGCGCGCCCGCGGTGCACGAATACACGGGCGTCATCAAGATCTCGGGCAAGCGTGAGGGGGTGGTGTACTTCACCGCTCCCAAGGCGATGCTGACCGTGCTGCTGATGAAGATGCAGGAGAACGACTTCAGCCACGAGACCATGAAGGACCTGGTGGGCGAGGTCGCCAACACCATCTCCGGCAACGCGCGCCGCGATTTTGGCCGTGATTTCGTGATCTCGGTGCCGAGCGTGCTGTCGGGGGAGAAGCCG
>JAFAKO010000386.1 GCA_019235245.1 Gammaproteobacteria bacterium | reverse complement strand
GTGAGGCTGCGGTCGGCGCGGACATCCTCGGCGTATTTGGAGTAGGCAACGCGGTTGATGGGCGCGGCGATCGAGGAGACCGGCACACCCGCCAGCTCACTGGACACCGCCAGGAGTCCGGTGGCGTGCGGCCCAAAGACGCGACCCACGTACAGGTTGGAGAACTTCTCGGTGGAGTAGTCGACCAGCTTGCCGAGCAGTATCCAGGAGGAGAAACCAAACAGCTCGCGCGCGCGCGCCAGCGACAGCCCCGGCCGGTATGGATGCAGCAGATAGCTCATGGCCGTGCCGCTAGCCCGGATCGCCAGCGTCCCGACGACCAGTGCCCAGTACGAGCGGAACGCGAACGCCATGGCAAGCGACACGATGAAGCCCGAGAGCTTGGTGGTGACGCGCAGCAGGAACTCGTTGTGGAAGGTGAAGTCGCGGCGGAAGAACACGGTGCCGATATTCTCGAGCGAGCCGAGGAAGCTCGCCAGCCCGAGCACCAGCAGCACCGAGCGCAGCGGCGGCAGCCGGTAGAAGGCCGCCGCCACCGGCCCGAGCAGGCCGAGAGCCACACAGCTCGCCGCTCCGAACAGCACGCGCAACGTCCACGCGGAGTTGAGAATCTCGTCCGAGAGATCCCGGTGCCTGATGAGTGCCCAGTCGAAGCCGAACGCACTGGTGAGTTCGACCGCGGCGACTACCGTCATCGCGACCGCGACCACCCCGAAGTCGGTCGGGGTGAGCAGGCGGGCCAGAATGGCAATGCTGACGAGGCCGATGAGCCGTTCGACGGCCTGCACGCCGATGAGCCAGGAGCTGCCTACGAATATTCGATTATGGGTCCGTCCGCCGGTCATCCGGATGATTCTAACGTCAACGTGCACACACGCGTCACGACCGACTTCGCAGTCGTGAACGGAGTGTCGGCGAGGGCCGACGCGGCCAGGTCGACCTTCAGGTAAGCGGCAGCCTGGCGGGGGAGGTGTCGCGGCCGGCCGGCTAGCCGGAGCCGCTCAGACAGGTCTTTATGAAGGCCTTGTAGTCGGCGCCCTTGAGGCCTTTGCTCTTGGCGTCGGCATCGCAGGTCTTCATCTTCTCCTGCTGCTTGTTGATCTGCTCCTGGGACATTCCCTTGGCCGAGAGGCAGCTCGACATGAAGGACTTGCGCTCATCGCCCTTCACCCCTTTTGCCTTCGCATCCGCGTTGCATTCCTTCATCTTCTGCTGTTGGCTGTTCAGCTCCGGCGAGGTCGCCGCCGCCTGGGCAAGCACTACTTGCCCGGCACCGATCGCCAGCGTCGCGCCGATCGCCACCAGCCACTTCGAGACTTTCATGACTCCCCTCCGCAGGTTGTTCCAATCCCCCGCGGTCATGTTAACTGCCGACTCCGGCCGTTGCACGCGGCGCGCGGCCTACGGTACAAGGAGCGCCCATGTGGAAGGCGATCGCCGCCGTCAGTGTCGGAGGGAGTCTCGGCGCGTTGCTGCGCTGGTGGCTGGGGGCAACGCTGAACGCCTATTTCCCGGCCATCCCGCCCGGCACGCTGGCCGCCAACCTGCTGGGCGGGTACATCGTGGGTGTGGCGCTGGCTTTCTTTGCGACTTACGCCGCCGTCGCGCCCGAGTGGCGTCTCCTGGTGATCACCGGGTTCTGCGGGGGACTGACCACTTTCTCCACGTTCTCGGCCGAGCTCGTGACGCTCATGCAGCAGGGCCGCGCACTGTGGGCCCTAGCGGCGGCGGCAGTGCACCTGCTCGGCTCGGTTGTCATGACCTTCGCGGGCATCGGCACGGTCCTGTGGCTGCGCACTCTGCGGGCCTGAGACGCTGCGTGCGGTGGGGGAGGCTCTTGTCAGAGGACGTTTGAGCGATAGTTAGCAAAAAGCCTAACTATTGCACCAGGCAACCCTCGCGCGGCCCCCCTCTCACCAGGCAACCCTCGCGCGGCCCCCCGCAGGCCGCCAAGCCGCCCGCGCGCGCTTACGAGTTGCCGCGATCGATCAGGTGCAGGGGGATCACGTCCGCGCCGCCGCCGAAGCTCCGTCGATCGGGTTCCGGGGCCGTCAGCGGCGCACACGCCTTGAGAGTCGCGAGGGAGCGTGCGGCGAGCTGCTGATATTCGCGCGTGCCGGTCACTTTCCAGGCGAGCTCTTCGGCCTTGAGCTCGCGCACCACTCGCGCGGGCACGCCGGTCACCAGGGTGCGGCGCGGCACCACGAACCCCGCGCGCACGAAGCTCGCGGCGCCGACGAATGCCTCCTCCTCCACCATCGCGTCGTCCATCACGATCGCGCCGATGCCGATGAGCGCACCGCGGCGCACCGTGCAGCCGTGCAGCACCGCGCCGTGGCCGACGTGGGCGTCGTCTTCCAGCCGCACCTCATGGGCGGGGAAGCTGTGCAGCACGCAGCAGTCCTGCACGTTGGCGCCGGCACCGAGGACGATTCGCCCGAAGTCCCCGCGCAGCGAGGCACCGGGACCGACATAACATCGCGGCCCGACGATGACGTCGCCGATCAATGTCGCCTGTGGGTGCACAAAGGCGGACACATCGACCACCGGTATCAGCCCGTCGATGGAATACACGGCCACGACAGGTTCCGGAGCTCTCAGCCCGCGCGCGGCCGGCTGAGGAAGCTGCGTACGCGCTCGCGAAACTCCTCCGACTGCAGCTGGGCGCCGAAGATGCGCGCTTCCTCCTCGATCCGCGCCAGGACCTCGCTCCGGTCCCCGCGCAGCAGACGCCGGGTTGCCATGAGCGCCGCGGCCGGCTGCCGTGTCAGCGCCTGCGCGAGCGCGCGCGCCTCGCCGCGCAGCGCACCCTCCTCGACCACGCTGTTCACCACACCCAGTCGGTAGGCGGTGTCTGCATTGAAGGACTGGCCGAGCAGCAGCAGCTCGGCCGCCCGCTGATAGCCGACGAGCCGCGGCAGGAGCAGGGAGCTGGCCGCCTCGGGCACCAGTCCGAGCGCGACGAATGGCAACGAGAACTGCGTGCCGCGCGCGGCGACGATCAAGTCGCAATGCAGCAACAGGGTCACGCCGATGCCCACGATCTGTCCGTGCACGGCCGCCAGCAGCGGCTTGTCGAAGCTGGCAAGGGAGCGCAGGAACTGCATCGCCGGGTGCGCCGCACCGAAGGCAGGTCCGCTCAGAAAATCCTGCAGGTCGTTGCCGGCACTGAAGGAAGCGCCTTCACCGCTCAGCAGCACAGCCCTGACGCCGTCGTCCGCCTGCGCGGCGCTGAGCGCGCGCGTCAGCTGCTCGTACATGAGAAAGGTGATGGCGTTGCGCTTCTCGGGGCGATTGAGGCGCACTTCGCAGACGCCTTCGGCGCCTGTCACGAGGACCGGCTCGCTCATGGCGGCAGCTTCGCGCAGTGCCCCCTGACATGCAACTCAATGCCGGAAATCGACCTCGCTGTCTGCAGCGAGCCAGACGAGAGCCGCCCAGGCCGCGACATTCTGGTCGAGTTGCGCACGATCGATCTTGTCCAGCGTGTCATCGGCGGTGTGATGGATGTCGAAGTACCTCATCGCATCCTGACTCAGCTCGAAGGCGGGGACGCCGGCTTCGACGCTCGGGCCGATGTCGGTGCCCGCGTCCTCCGGCGGCCGCTCCGCGCCCAGCACCCCGATCGGAGTCAGCACGCGCAGCAAGGTCGTGGCGAACTCTCCGTGCCCGACCGCGGCCGGCAGTGCCAGGGAGTAGACGCGGTCGCTGCCGAGATCGCTCTCTCCGGCGAGGACGTGACCGGCGAGCTCCGCGCGGTGACCGTCGGCGTAGGCATGGCCGCCGAAGGCTCCGCCGGGCGGCACGGGCTGCGCGATTTCCTCGGAGCCGAACAGCACCACACGCACGGTGCGCCGCGGCCGGTGCGGCAGGTCGCGAATGAGCTTGGCGGCGGCGGCGATGATGGCGGTTCCCGCGCCGTCATCGATGGCTCCGGTTCCCTGATCCCAACTGTCGAGATGCGCCCCGAGCAACACGACTTCCTGGGGGCGCTCCCGGCCACGCACCTCGGCGATCACGTTCTGGGAATGCGCATCGCGCACGTACGAGGCGCCCGAGAAGAGCCGTACCCGCACGGTCTGTCCGAGCGCTGCGATACGCTCGACCTGGTCGGCATCGGGCGCAGAGAGCGCAAAGGCCGGCAGCGGGACGCGTCCTTCCACGTAGCGCGTCGTACCGGTGTGCGCGAGGCGGTGACTGTCGGTTCCCACCGAGCGCAACAGGAAGCCGATCGCGCCGCGCTGCGCGGCCACCCCGGGCCCATCGGTCCGCGCCGGCACCGCCGCGCTGTAGCCGGCACCGTTCTGGGCCCGAACGGTGCGCTGCGCGATCATGGCGATCCTGCCAGCAAGCGAGCCCGGCGGCGCCGCCTGCAGATCCGCCAGCGTCGGAAAGATGACCACATCGCCCTCGAGTCCACCGGGGGGCGTGGGCGGCGACTCCCCGAGCGCGGCGACGGCCAGCGGCTGAGTAGCGGGAGCCACGAGCTGGCCACTCTCGGTGCCCCGCACCCAGGCTGTAATGGGAAAGGTCTCCACCCTGACGTTCTCGAAGCCGAGCGCCTTGAGCTTGTCCGCCGCCCAGGCAGCCGCCTGCTGCTCGTTCGGCGATCCTGCCGGCCGCGGCCCGAAGCGCGTGGTGAGCTCGCTCACCCACGAGTAGGCGATATCGTGGCCGGCCATCGCAGCGTCGCGCAGCTGCACCGCGACGGTCTCGGGCGCGGTGGCCGGGGCGGCGCGCACCGCCGTAGCCGCCATGAGCGCGAGGGCGAGTGCAGCGCTCACACGAACGGGGATCGCGGTCAGGGCGGGCGGCGAGTGCACGGGAGAATCTTCTTGGCTTTGGCGGCAGCGCGCATTCTACGCAAAGCGGTCGCGCGCGCGCACGCTCCACCGCACGTGCCGCACGCCTCGCCTACTGTGGCAGCTGCGCGATGGGCAGCGGCGGAGCGAGGTGGAACCCCTGCGCGAAGTCGACGCCGATGCGCTTCAGCTCCGCGAGCACCGCTTCACTCTCGACGCACTCGGCCACGGTCGCAATGCCGAGTGCGCGCCCGACCTTGCCGATGGCCTCGACCATGCTGCGGTTGACCGGGTCCTGGGTGATGTGACTGATGAATTGTCCGTCGATCTTCAGGAAGTCCACCGGCAGCGTCTTCAGGTACACGAACGAAGAGACACCGGTACCGAAATCATCGAGTGCGAAGCGGCAGCCGCGCCCCTTGAGCTCGCTCATGAGATAGCGCGCGCTGGCGAGACTGGTCACCGCGGTGGTCTCGGTGATCTCGAAGCACAGGGCGCGCGCAATGGCGGGCTCGGTGACGATCTGCAGCAGGTAGTCGACGAACGACTGGTCGTTGAGCGAGGTGCCGGAGAGATTCACCGCCAGCAGCGGCAGCGGCACGCCGCGCTCGAGCCGCTCGGTGAGCAGCGTGATGGCACGCCCCATGACCCACCGGTCGATGACCGAAATGATGTTGTAGCGCTCGGCCGCGGGAATGAACTCCGAGGGCGGCACCAGTGAGCCTTCGTCGTCGCGCAACCGCACCGTGAGCTCATGGAACGGGCGGCCGCCGTCCACGCTGAGCGGCAGGATCGGCTGGAAGTAGAGCTCGAGGCGGTTGTCCTCGGCCGCGCGCGTGACGCGCGACACCCAGTGCATCTCGCGGTGCCGGTGCGAGACGCCATCGGCCTCGTACACGTGGATGCGATTGCGACCGGCGTCCTTGGCGGCGTAACAGGCGATGTCCGCGGCGCTCATGACGTGCGCGACATTGGCGGTGTCGGCGGAAATCGGCACTATGCCGATGCTCGCGCCGACCGACAGGGTGCTGGTCCCCCACACGAAGCGGAAATCGCGGATTGCCTGGCGCACACCTTCCGCGATGCGGGTCGACTGCTCGAGAGTACAGCCATCGAGCAGCACGCCGAACTCATCGCCGCCGAGGCGCGCGATGGTGTCGGAAGCGCGCACCCGCGTCTGCAGCAGCCCGGTCACATCGCGCAGCAGGCGGTCGCCCGCGGGGTGTCCGCAGGTGTCGTTGACGAGCTTGAACTGGTCGAGGTCGATGTACAGCAGCGCGCAGGAGCCTTCGCCGCGCTGCGCCGAAAGCAGTGCCGCGTGCAGGCGGTTGTCGAACTCGCGGCGGTTGATGAGGCCGGTGAGCGCATCGTGGCTCGCCTGCCACGACAGCGCCCGCTTCAGCCGGCGCTCGCGGGTGACATCGTGGAACACCACCACCGCGCCGATCACCCGGCCGGCGCGGTCGCAGATCGGCGCCGCGGATTCCTGGATCGCCACCTCGTTGCCCGCGCGCGTGATCAGCACCGCGTGGTCCGCCGGGCCGCCGTGCTCGGAACGGCCGAGCGCACCGGTGAGGGAGTTCTCGATCGGCTCGCGCGTCAGCTCGTTCACCAGGCGCAGCACCGCGCCGATCGGCTGCCCGCGTGCCTCGGCGAGCGTCCAGGCGGTGAGCGTCTCGGCCACCGGGTTGATGTACTCGATGCGTCCCTCGGCGTCGGTGCTGATCACCGCATCGCCGATCGACTGCAGCGTCACCTGGGCGCGCTCCTTCTCGGCAAAGATCGCCTGCTCGGCGCGCTTGCGCTCGGTGATGTTGGCGATCGTGCCCTCGTAGCCGGTGATGTTGCCGGCGGCATCGCGCACGGCGCGCGCATTCTCCAGCACCACCACCTGCTGACCGTCGCGGCGCCGCATGAGGAACTCGGCGTCACGGATCTCGCCCTCCTGCTCCACGCGCCGCACGAACTCGGCGCGGTCGGCCGGGTTCCAGTAGAACGCCTCGACCGAAGGCAGCGCATACATCTCCTCGGCGCTCGCGTAGCCGAGTATCTTCACGAACGCCGGGTTTACCGACAGCAGCCGCCCCGCCCGCCCGCTTTGGTACACCCCTTCGGCGATGCTCTCGAACAGGCCGCGGAACTTCGCCTCGCTGCTGCGCAGCGCGCCTTCGGCGAGATGCCGCTCGATGGCGATGCCGGCCAGCTGGGCCGCGCGCGCCATGATCTGTGATTCCGCGGCGCTCGGGAGTCCGACCGCCGGGCGATAGACACCGAGCGCACCGAGCACATGGCCGGCGGCGGCCTTGATGGGCGTCGACCAGGCGGCACGCAGCCCGGCACGCAGCGCCGCCTCGCTGCGGTCCGACCAGAATGGATCGGTGGCGATGTCCGCGACCTGCACCTGCCGGTCGAGATAAACCGCCGCGGCGCACGAGCCGTTGCGGATATGCACGCGCGCCTGCGCGAGTGCGCTGCGCAGCACTTCCGGCAGCCGCGGCGCGACCATGTAGTCGAATGACTGGCGGTGATCTGCCAGCACGCTGACCGAGCAAGCCGTGCCGACGCCCGCCGACTCGATCAGGTGCGTGATGGAGCTGAGCACCTCGGGCAGCGGCGCGTTGCGCGTGATCTGCTCGAACACCTTGCGCTCGGCGAGCGCGGCGCGCTCGGTGCGCTTGCGCTCGGAAATATCGGCAATGCTGCCGCGTACCAGTCGCCGGTTACCGCTCGGCAGTCGCACCAGGCGCACTTCGCAGATGATCTCGCTGCCTGAGCCGTTGTAGTGCGCCCATTCGAACACCGGTACGGCACCATCGAGCGCCTCCTGGATGTAGGCGCGCGCCCGTTGCGCGGATGGCGTGCCATCGGGCTGCTGCGGCGGGCTGAGCTCGATGGGTCCCACCGCCAGCAGCCGTGCCCGCTCGCGCCCGAAGAATTTCTGCGCGTTGTCGTTGGCGTCGACGAAACGCCCGGTGTCCACATCGAGCACCACGATGACATCGGGTGCGTGATCGACCAGCAGGCGGTAACGGGCGGCACTCTCACGTATCGCCTGCTCGGACTCGCGCCGCTCCGTGACATCGCGCAGGCACAGCACGAACATCTCGCGCTGCGTGAGCGGGGCCCTGCTGACGGCCACCTCCGCCGGAAAGCTGTCACCGCTCCTGCGCCGTGCCCACAGCTCGTGCGAGCCGAGGTCGAGGGCGGTGTCGCCGGCCGCCGTGGCGAAGCGCTGCAGCGCGAGCGGGATCGTCTCGTCCGCTGCGGCGAGCTTGGGAAGCAGCAGGTCGATGCGCTGCCCGACGACCTCCGCTTCGGCGTAGCCAAAAACGCGCTCGCCGGTTGGATTGAAGGTGCTGATCACGCCCTCCTCATCCACCGTCAGCACCACGTCCTTGATGTGGTCGAGAATGACCTGGAGGTGGTCGGAGCTCTGCTCGCGTGCCTCGAGCGCGAGGGCCCGCGCCTCATCGGCCATGAGGCGCATCGACTCGACGATGCCGCGTCGCTCGTTGTCGAGTGTCAGGTAGTGATCGTTGATGACCCGCAGCAGCAGTCCGGGCTCGGGCTGAGCGCTTCCCGTGCGCAGCTGCAGCTCACGCAGCTGCGCGGCGAGCTGCGGGTGCATGTCGGGGTCTTTGTCAGAGAGCGGCCGCGGATCGGCCCGGACGAGCGTGGTGGTACCCCCGAGCGGCGGATCTGGGCCTCCCGGGCGCGTCCGAAGGGTCTGCGGATTTGACATAAGGCAGGCGATTAAGTCCCTAAAAGATCATACGGATCGGGCCCGGAGTTACCCGTGAAGCCCCTCGCGGTTCCATTGAGAGCCGCCCCTACCCCGAGGCGGCTCAGGCCGCTGCTGCAGCGCAACAGCGACGGCGGAGGCTCAAGTGCCGTGAGCTGGTCTGGACGCTGCCGCGGATGTGCTTGCGGCGGCAGCCGGCGCGGCAGGGGCGCCCCGCGGCCCGTCCGCAGCGGGGGTCGCGATTACCGGAATGGAGTAAGTTTCCGTCGAGGAGCTGCCCGCTGCGTCGACCGAGACAGAGGCACGAACGGTGAATATGCCTTCCCGGCCGGGTACGACCTTGACGGAGTGCCGGATCGGAACTCCCTCCGGCGGACGCTCGGTCGCGGCGATGACTCCACCGTCGGTGAGCTCGAGCCCGTCCTCGCCTTCGACTTTGCCGGACACCCGGTCGACGCTCGCGGACATCGGCACGATCGCGAGATCGACGACGAGCGGCTGACCGACCCCTGGCCGGTCCCGCAGCTCGAATTTCAGCTGCACCGGAACCGTCGAGGGCTTATTGGCAGCGACCGCGCTCACCATGTACGGAGACAGCTCATCCGCCGGGTTTACCGCCTTGCGGGCGACCGCCTTGCTCGCCGCGCCCGCCGCCGGGCCCGCCTCCGGCGAATGAGATCCGCAGCCGCTGAGGAGCGCCGCGGCTGCGAGCGCCAGGGTGAGCGGGCCCGGTCGTCGGGTTGCATTAAGTCGCATAAACCAACCATAGCGCGTCGGCGCGCACCGGTGCACGTGCGCAATCGGCATTTCGCGGAAGAGTCAGGTCTGGAGGAGCGGCGGCTCGTCGATCGCGGCGTGCTGCTCGAGCAGATCGTTCAGGTAGCCCTCCCAGTAGCGTGGCTCCGCCGCCCAGGGAAAGGCACGCGGAAAGGCCGGGTCCGACCAGCGCGATACCACCCAGCCGGCATGGTGCAGCATGCGCAGCGCCCGCAACGGCTCGATGATGAGCACCTCGCGGAAGTCGAACTCGGCAAACTGCTGATATCCCTCGAGCAGCTCCTGCCACTGTCGCTGCTGCTCGCCTGGTGAGCCGGAGAGCATCATCCACAGATCCTGGACGCGCGGCCCCATGGCGCAGTCATCGAGATCGACGAACAGCGGCCCGTGCTCATCCCAGAGCAGATTGCCGAGATGGCAGTCGCCGTGCAGGCGGATGCTCTGCAACGGCGCGGCCGCGGCGAACGCGGCGGTGACTCGCTCGAGCAGCGCACCGCTCACGGAGGAGTAGCGTTCGTGCAGGGCCGCCGGCAGGAGCTCGCTCGCGAGCACCTGTGCGCGCGCTTCCCAGCCGAGACGCTGTACGCCGAGCGCCGGCCGCGCGCCGAAGGGGCGCCTCGCGCCCACCTGGTGCAGCCGCGCGATGCTGCGGCCGAGAAGCTGACGTGCCTCCGGAGCATCGAGCTCGGGTGCGCGACCGGGCATCCACGGAAACGCAGCGAAGCGGAATTCGCGATAGCGCAGGAGCGACGACCCACCGATCGACAGGGGCGCAGCGACCGGCAGCTCGACCGCCGCGAGCTCGCGTGTGAACTGGTGCTCCTCGGCGATCTGCGCATCGCTCCAGCGTGCCGGGCGGTAGAACTTCACCACCAGTTGACCATCGCCGGCCCCGAGCTGGTAGACGCGGTTCTCGTAGCTGTTGAGCGCAAACAGCCTGCCGTCGGGCTCCATGCCGAAGGCGGCGGCGGCGTCCAGCACCACCTCCGGGGTCAGGCCGGAAAAAGGTCGCGGGTCGTTGGCACTCCTTTTGTTTATCATCGCTGCCCCATGAACCAGCCGAGCATATTAGTCACCGGCGGGGCGGGCTACATCGGCAGCCACGTCGTGCTGCAATTGCGTGAGCGCGGCGAGCGCGTGGTCGTGCTCGATGACCTGTCGCGCGGCTTCCGCCAGGCGGTGCTCGATGCCCCGCTCGTGGTCGGTCAGGTCGGCGACCGCGCCACCGTCAGCGCGCTGCTGCGGGAGCACCAGGTCGATACGGTAATGCATTTCGCCGCCTCCACCATCGTCCCCGAGTCTGTCAGGGACCCGCTCAAGTACTACGGAAACAACACCTGCGCCACCCGTACGCTGCTCGAGTGCTGCCTGGCGGCCGCGGTGCGCTTCTTCGTGTTCTCCTCCACCGCCGCCGTCTACGGTATCCCCGAGTCGGGTGTCGCCGCGGAGGACACGCGTACCGCCCCGATCAATCCCTACGGCGCCTCCAAACTCACCTCGGAATGGATGCTGTCGAGCGTTGCCCAGGCCTCGGCCCTGAAATTCGCGGCCCTGCGTTATTTCAACGTCGCGGGATCGGATTCGCAGTGCCGCATCGGCCAGGCGACGCCCGATGCGACGCTGCTCATCAAGGTGGCGGCCCAGGCCGCCGCCGGCAGGCGTGCGGAGGTGGAGATCTTCGGCACCGACTACCCGACTGTCGACGGCACGGGCGTGCGCGACTACATCCACATCGAGGACCTGGCGGGGGCGCACCTCGATGCCCTCGGCTGGCTGCGCGGCGGTGGCAGCTCGACCACGCTCAACGTCGGCTATGGCCACGGTTACAGCGTCCGCCAGGTGCTCGCGAGCGTCGAGCGGGTGACCGGGCGCACGCTCAACGTGCGTGAGTCGCCGCGCCGCCCCGGCGACCCACCAATGCTCATTGCGCGCGCCGACCGTATCCGTGCGCAACTCAACTGGCAGCCCCGGCTGGACGATCTCGACACCATCGTGCGCAGCGCCTGGAACTGGGAGCAACGACTGCTGCGCGAGCCATGGTGAGCCACGGGTAGAATGGCCGGAAGCATGCGCTGGGCACGACCCAAATCATTGAGCGGACTGATGCTGTTCGGCCTGGCGCTGATCGCGGTGCCGCTGCTCGCGGCCGTTCTGACAGCGGTCCTGCAGATCCGCGATCTCTCCGACACCGGTCAGAAGATCGTCATACAGGGGGTCACCGGCGCCCGCGCCAGCCAGGCGCTGTTCGGACAGATCGCCTCGCTCGAGCGCACCTGGCGGCTGCATGGGGTGCTGAAGGACCCGAAGCTCCTCGAGCTGTACCGCACGCAGGATGAGCGCCTCAGCACCACGCGCGAGCAGCTGCACACCCTCGCGACGGGGGAGGCGCGCGCGACGCTCGAGGAGCTGGGCCAGCTGCAGGCGGGCATCCGCGCGAGCGTCATGAACAATCTGCCGCCCACGGGCAATGCCGAGCTGCCGGACATCTCGACCCGCTTCGTACAGCTCTCCGAGCTGGTCGAGCGGGTTGCGCAGCAGAGCAACGCGCAGGTGGATGCCGAGGTCGCTGCCCTCCAGGAGCGCACTCTGCAGGCGCGCCAGCGCCTGCTGTGGCAGGCCGCACTGCTGCTGCCGCTCGCCATCGTCGCCGTGTTCGTGCTGACCGTCGGCGTCGGCCGTCCCCTGCGCCAGCTCGACCGCGCCATCAGCGAGCTCGGCGAAGGCACCTTCACCAACCCGATCGTGGTCTCCGGACCCGACGACCTGGAGCGCCTCGGCGGCCAGCTCGAATGGTTGCGTCAGCGGCTGCTCGATCTCGCCCACGAGCGCAACCGCTTCCTGCGCCACATGTCGCACGAGCTCAAGACGCCGCTCGCCAACATCCGCGAAGGCACCGAGCTGCTGATGGACGGTGCGGTCGGCGAGCTCGACTCCAATCAGCGGGAGGTGGCGGCGATCCTGCGCGAGAACGGCATCAAGCTGCAGCGCATGATCGAGAACCTGCTGTCCTTCAG
The DNA here is from genome assembly GCA_019235245.1 of Gammaproteobacteria bacterium. Taxonomy (GTDB): domain Bacteria; phylum Pseudomonadota; class Gammaproteobacteria; order Steroidobacterales; family Steroidobacteraceae; genus 13-2-20CM-66-19. The sequence continues at coordinate 8,257 of JAFAKO010000386.1, read as the reverse complement.
CGCCTGGCAGACCTCGAGCGTGGGGCTCGAGGCGACGGAGTTCCGCCTGCGGCCGCTGGTCAAGCAGGTGCTCGAGAATCAACAGCTGACGCTGCTCTCGCAGCGCGTGCGGCTCGATGTGCGCGTCGATGACCTCACCCTGGTCGCCGACCGCGGCAAGATCCGCCTCATCCTCGAGAACCTGGTATCCAATGCCGTCAAGTACTCACCCAAGGGAGGCACGATTCACCTGCAGGCGCGCGCCACGGGTCCGCAACTGGTGCTGGATGTTGCCGACAGCGGTCCGGGGATTCCGCTCGAGGATCGCGGCCACGTCTTCGACGCCTTCTACACCGGGCGCGCGGCGCGCGGCACGGCGGTCAAGGGCACCGGTATCGGGTTGTCGGTCGTGCTCGAGTTCGTAGCGGCGCACGGCGGCACGGTGCAGATCGTCGATGGCCAGTTCCCCGGAGCCCATTTCCGCATCACCATGCCGCTGCGCGCGGGAAGCGGCGACCGGCCGCGCGCGGAGCCGAAGGCGCAGGCACATGCAGCCTGATGCGCGCGGGCCGCAGCCGCGGCGCGCTGCCGCGCGCACCGGCACTGCCGCCAACCAGTGGCGCGCGGCGCTCGCGCTGCTTGCCGCCGGCGTGCTGCTCGGTGCCTGCAGCGCCATGTCCGGCCAGCGCCCGCCGCCGCCACCGCCCATCGTGAGTCCGACCGCGACCTCCTCCACCGTCCTCAACGAAGACCTGCTGTTGCTGCAGAAGCTGGTGCAGGGGCCCCCGGCGGAGCAGGCGGAGATCGTGGCCAACACACAGCGCGAGTACGACATGGCGCCAACCCCGAGCCACACGCTGAAACTGGCGCTGATCCTCGGGACGCCCGGACATCCGGCCACCAGCTTCACACATGCGCAGGCGCTGCTGCGCGAGCTGATGGCGAATCCCGAAACACTGCTGCCGGGGGAGCGGGCGCTGGCGTTTCTCACGCTTTCGCAAATTGACGACCATTTGACGCTCGAGGCGGAAAACCTCAGGCTGCAGGCGGAGGCGGTGCGTGCCGATCGCGAGCGCGTGGCGAGTGCCAACCACCGGCTGCAAAGCGAGTTGGATGAGAACGCGCGCCTGCGCAAGGAGCTCGACGAGGCGCGCGCCAAGCTCGACGCCATCGCCAACATCGAGCGCTCGCTGAACGAGCGCAAACCTGGGAGCTCGGGACGGTAATCGTGACGAACAAGGAATCCATCTTGAATCAGACCGGCAAACGCAAGGCGCGCATCCTGGTGGTCGATGACGACCCCGGGCTGCTGCGGCTGCTCACCATTCGTCTGCGCGCCGAAAGCTACGACGTCGAGGCCGTCGAAAGCGCCGCGCAGGCGCTGGCCGCCTCGAGTCGCTTCCGCCCGGACCTCGTGATCACCGACCTGCGCATGGATCAGATGGATGGCATCGGACTGCTGAAGGAGCTGCAGAACCGCTGGCCGGGCCTGAAGGTCATCATCCTCACCGCGCACGGCACCATCCCGGACGCGGTGCAGGCGACGCAGATGGGCGCGTTCGGTTTCCTCACCAAGCCGGTCGACAAGCAGGAGCTGCTCGATCAGGTGCAGAAGGCGCTGCGCATCTCCGGATTCGGCGCCTCGGACGAGGACTGGCGCGCGGAGATCATCACCCGCAGCGCCGCCATGGAGGAGAAGCTCGCGCAGGCGCATATGGTCGCCGGCACCGACGCGCGCGTACTCATCACCGGCGAGAGTGGCACCGGCAAGGAGCTGCTGGCGCGCGCCATACACCGCGGCAGCCCGCGACGTCACAAGCCCTTCGTGGCCATCAACTGCAGCGCCATGGCGGAGAACCTGCTCGAGTCGGAGTTGTTCGGGCACGAGAAGGGCTCCTTCACCGGCGCGACCCGCTCGCATCGCGGGCTGTTCATGGCAGCCGACGGCGGCACGCTGATGCTCGATGAGATCGGCGACATGCCGATGCGGCTGCAGGTGAAGCTGCTGCGCGTGCTGCAGGAGAACGTCATCCGTCCGGTGGGCAGCACCGACGGCATCCCGGTGAATGTGCGGGTGATCTCCGCGACTCACCGGGACCTGCAGCAACTGATGACCGCCGGGCAGTTCCGCGAGGACCTCTATTACCGCCTGAATGTCGTGCACATCGAGATGCCCTCGCTCAATCGGCGCCGCGAGGACATCCCGCTGCTGGTCGCGCACTTCCTGGCGCAGATCGCCCGCGAGAGCGGCGTGCGCAAGATCTACGCCCCCGAGGCGGTGGAGCTGCTGGCCACCGCCGACTGGCCCGGTAACATCCGCCAGCTGCAGAACGTGGTGCGGCAGAACGTCGCGCTGTCGCAGACGCCGATCATTCCGGTCGAGCTCGTGCAGCAGTCACTGGGCGGCTCCCCTGGCCGCCTGCCCTCCTTCGACGAGGCACGCGATGAGTTCACCCGCAGCTATCTGTCGCAGATCCTGCAGATCACCGGTGGCAACGTCAGCCAGGCGGCGCGCCTGGCACGGCGTAACCGCACGGATTTCTACAAGCTGCTCGCGCGGCACCAGCTGACGCCCGAGGAATTCAAGCAACGCTAGTGGAGTGCGTCCCGTGCCGCCGTGCGCCGCGGCTCGCGTCGCCGGCGCAGCACGCGCCGCACGGCGACGCAGGTCGCGTAGAAGTCCGGGTGGTAGAGCTTGAGGTACTCCAGCCAGCGCTCCTGCGGCTGTGAGTCGGGCTGCAGGAATTTCTGGTACACCGGAATCTGGCTGCCGCCGAAGCTGCAGTGCTTGCACAGGAACGGGCGCAGGAATTCCGAGCTGGCGATGAGCTCCTGGTAGCGGGCCAGGTGGCTCTGGTAGCAGAGATACAGCTTGTTGAATCCGAATGCGAACGGCACGATTGGCCGCGAGCGCTGCGCAAACCAGGCAAAGTACCCGGCCGACACGTCCGGCCACTCCGGTCGCAGGAAGTCATCGAGGGCCACGACCCCGTGCTGCGCCAGAGTCTTCTCTGCCAGCGCCAGGTCCTCGCAGACCACCTCGCGCTGGTGGCCGCCGTCGATCGAGAACAGGCGCGCCGCACCGACCGTGCCGAGAATGTCTGCGGGAGTGACGCTTCCCGAGGGTCTGCCATCCAGCACGACGGCGGACAGGTCGACGCCGGCGGCGCGCAGGTTCCTTTCCACCCGGCCACGATCACCGTGGCCGGAGCGATCACCGTTGAGGGATTGCTGCTCGAAGATGTCGATCCCATACGCTCTCTGGCCCTCGCGCAGCGACAGGCAGAGAGCGATGAACGATTGCCCGTGGTGCAGCCCGATCTCGACCACCGATCCGTCCAGCGCGTTGCGGTTCTGGTAATCCGTCAGCAGGAAGAAAAACTCGGCATCGACGCGGTAGAACCATCCGCGTACTTTCTTTCGGCCCTGGAGGATGTACTGCCGCTGCGCGCTTGACATGAGGCATTATGACTCAACCCGACTCGATGGTGCGTTCCGGCAGCGCATTATTTTCCTGATCGCCGGCGGCGCCGCCGCTGCGCATGATCGCCCGCACGAAGGTCGCGGCGCTGCGCTCCCAGGAAAACTGCCGCGCCCGCTGCAGTATCAGCGCCGGGTCGAAAATCCCCTGCCGCACCGCGCGCATTGCCGCGATCAGGCCATCGGCACGGTGGGGGTCGTACAACACGCCACAATCGCTGCTGATGACCTCGAGCAGTGCGCCCATCCGTGGTGCAACCACCGGGCGTCCGAAGCTGATCGCCAGCAGCGCCGTGCCGGAGGTCAGGATCTCCTGATAAGGGAGCACCACGGCATCGCACGCATTGAGATAGAGCTGCAGCTCGTCCGCTGCCAGGAAGCGCTCGACCAGCGTGGTCCGGGCGCCGGCCTGCGCCGCCGCCCGTTGCACCCGCGCACGATAGGCCTCCGACTGGAAGCGGCCCGCGATCCACAGGAGCGAATCGTCGCCCAGCGCCGCGTGGCTGCGCACCAGCAGCTCGAGGTTCTTGTAGGGCTTGCACAGGCCCACGAACAGGTAGACGAACGCGCCCGGCGGAATGCCGAGAGCCGCGCGCGCCGCGGCGCGCGTGACGGTGTTGGCGTAGAAGCCGATGAAGTTCCCGTGCTCCAGCAGCACGAGCGCGGCGTCGGGTACGCCGAACTCGCGCTGCACCCGCAGCGCTGCGGTCGGACCATGCACGCATACGTGCGCACACAGCAACACGACGATGCGCCGCCCGAGCCGGTGCAGCGGGGTGTAGCCGCGGTCGTGCGGGTACAGGTTGTGCGCCGTCCACACCAGCCGTGCGCCGCGTGAGCGCAGCAGCAACATCAGCGCGCTGAACCGCAGCAGGCCCCACCAGCTGCGGAGTCTCGAGCCCGGCACCGTGTACAGGAACGACGGCCAGTGCAGGTGCACGATGTCCCCGCGGCGCACGTTGGCGCTGAGCCAGCGTCCGGACCAGTCGGCCGCGACCACGTCTACGCCCTGCGCGCGCAGCGCGGCGTTGAAGCAATCGGTGTACGACTCGCCGCAGGCCAGCGCGAACAGGCGTGGGGCCGCGCCCGGTGCGCTATTCGGCGTCCGTGACAAGGGAGGTCGCTCCGCCGGCTGCCGGAGAGGCATCGGCCTTCATGGCGCCACCATCGGCCGCGCCTGCCGCGTGACGCCCGAACTGGGCGGCGTCGATGCGGTGTTTGCCGAGCAGGTCGTAGAGCGTCGGCCGGGTGACACCGAGAAGCTCGGCAGCCCGCGACAGGTTACCCTGCGCCACCGCCAGCGACTGCCTCACCGCCTGCGCCTCGGCACGCTGACGCGCCACGCGCAGATTCAGATACTCCGGGTCATCACCCGGGTCTTCGAGCCCCAGGTCGCCCGCGGTCACGACCGCACCTTCGGCCATGATCACCGCTCCCTTGATGCGATTCTCGAGCTCGCGGACGTTGCCCGGCCAGCGATGCGCCTGGATCGCACGAATGGCATCGGGCGCCAGCCCGCGCGTGGGCTTGCCGAGTCGCGCCGACAGCTGCTGCAGGAGGGACTGGGCGAGCAGCAGGCTATCGCCCTGACGGTCGCGCAGCGGCGGCACGCGGATGATGACCTCGCTGATGCGGTAGAAAAGATCCTCGCGAAAGCTGCCACCGCCGTTGCCGATGAGGCTTGTCAGGTCACGGTTGGTGGCACAGACGATGCGCAGATCGAGCGACAGCGGCGTGCGTCCGCCGATGCGCTCGACGGTGCGCTCCTGCACCACCCGCAGCAGTTTCGCCTGCAACGATGCTGGCATCTCGCCGATCTCGTCGAGGAATACCGTGCCGCCGTCGCCGGATTCGAGCTTGCCGGCGGTACGGCGCGCGGCACCGGTGAACGCGCCCTTCTCGTAGCCGAACAGCTCGCTCTCGAGCAAGGTGTCGGGGATCGCGGCACAATTGATGGCGACGAACGGCTTGTGCGAGCGTCCCGAGAGCCGATGCAGCGCGCGCGCCAGCAGCTCCTTGCCGGTACCGCTCTCACCGAGCAGCAGCACCGTGGTGTTGGTCGGAGCCACTTTCTCCACCGCGCGGCACAGGCTGCGGATGGCATCGCTCACCCCGATGATGCCCTCGAGCGCCATCGCACCGGTGCGCTCGCGCAGCCGCCAGTTCTCCTCCTCCAGCTCGCGGATGCGCAACGCGCGACGCACCACGATGGACAGCACCCCGGCATCGAGCGGCTTGTGATAGAAGTCGGCGGCCCCGAGGCCCACCGCGGCGACCGCCAGCTCCCGTGCATCGTGCTCGGTCATGGCGATGATCTTGGTGTCGGGCGAGATATTGAGGATCTGGCGCAGCAGCTCCAGGCTCTGTGCGGCGACCGCCGGCTTGTGCGCCGTGCCCAGATCGAACAGCACCACGTCGGGCTCGGTGCGGCGCACGGTGGCGAGCGTCTGCTCGGAGGTTTCGCAGACGGTGACGTCCAGGTCGGAAAACACCGCCTCGAGCTCGCGCCGCAGAGCGCGGTCGGTCTCGAGAATCAGCAGCTTGCGGCGCTGCATCGCGGCAGCCATCAACGCGCCCCTTTGCCGAACAGGACCACTTCGGCAGTCTGAATGAGAATGGCCAGGTCGAACAACAGGCTGTTGTTCTTGATGTAATACAGATCGTACTGCAGCTTCTCGAGCGCATCGCTCTCGGACGAGCCGTACGGATAGCACAATTGTGCCCAGCCGGTGATGCCGGGCTTGACGCAATGGCGCTGGACATAATACGGAATCTTCTCGGCGAGCTGGGCGACGAACTCCGGCCGCTCGGGCCGCGGCCCGACGAAGCTCATGTGTCCGCGCAGCACGTTGAAGACCTGTGGCAGCTCGTCGATGCGCAGCTTGCGGATGATGGCGCCGACGCGCGTCACGCGCGGGTCGGAGTGCTGCGCCCATTGCGCGCCGTTCAGTTCCGCGTCCTGGCGCATGCTGCGGAACTTCACCACCTTGAAGATCTGGCCGCCGAGCCCGACGCGCGCCTGGCGGTACAACGCCGGCGCCTGCCAGCCGTCCTCGATCTTGATGGCGAGAAACGTGAGCACCATCGCCGGCAGCGCCACGACGAGCACGCCGACGCTCGCCAGCAGGTCGAGGGCGCGCGAGGAGAACAGCCGGAACGGGTCGCGCTTGAAGCCCTGGCTGAAGATCATCCAGCTCGGGTTGAGCACGTCGATGTGCACCCGGCCGGTCTCGCGCTCGAGGAAGGTGAGCAGCTCCGTGACGTCGATGCCGGCCAGGCGGCAGTCGAGCAGCTCCGGAATCGGAAAGCCGCGCCGCCGGTCATCCATCGCCACGACCACCTCGGTCACGCCGAGCCGTTCGGAGAGCGCGCACAGATCGCCTTCGTAGCTCAGCAGGCGCTCGTCCGGAACGGCGCGCTCCTCGCCGGGCGGCTGCACGAAACCGAGCAGCGTGAACGCATGCCGGTCCGCCGCGCGTCGCAGGCGCGTGATCGCAGCGGCCGCGTAGCCGGCTCCATAGACCAGCACGCGTCGCTTGAAAATATCCTCATCGGCGACGCGCGCGAAGATCAGCCGCGAGGTGAGCACCGCGCACACTGCGAGAATCACCGCCAGTGCCGCCACGCCGCGGAACAGATGGCGGCTCGGAAAGACGTAGAACAGCGCCGCGAACACGCACGCCGAGACCAGCAACGCCAGCAGCAGTCGCGCCAGCATTCCGCTCAGCTGCGTGCGCTGGCGCGAGTTGTACAGGCCGAAGGCCAGCAGTGAGGTCACGACGATCGCGCTGAAGGCGATGCCGCGCGGCCACAGCGGACCGAACTGCCCGACCAGCTCCGGCAGCCCGCCGACGCCCACCTGGAAGCGAATGCATACCGCCGCGTACAACGCGAGGAAACACAACAGCGCCTCGATGATCGCGAGCACGGCGAGGGATGCCGGTACGTATTGCCCGAGGACCCGGACGCGCATGGAGAGCTTGGAATACCTCAGCCAGACATGGCTGGCAGAACAAACTTTACACGATCGTGTAAAGCCGCAGTCATTCTTCTCCGCGAGCGCGGCGGTAGCGCTGGCGATTTGCCTTAATGATTTGCCTTAATGTGTCTTCGCGCGCCGACACCCGTGTGCGACCGGCCGAAAACTGCAACACGGCGGTGCGCCTCACCTGCTGCGGAACGGCCCCCGGCTGAGCCGGGGAGAGCTAGTGCCCGCGATCGTGCCAGCGGTACAGCGGCGGCAACAGCCGCCCGCGCAGCACCTGTACGCAGCTCAGGCTGCGGCGCGCCTGACTGAGGTGGTGCTTGTAGTCGCTGTGCTGCCCCGAGCCCGCGAGGAAATCGTAGGTGCGCACCTGCCTTTGGGCGGCGGCTTCCATCGCGTAACCGAGGTGCAGCAGCCCGAGCGAAAGCTTGCGACTGAAGGCGGGGTCGAACCCCATGCTGATGTTGTATTGACGGGTACTCTTGCAGATGTCGTACAGTATCGACACCACCCGCCCGCCGACGCGCAAGCGCGACAGCACCAGCTCGCCGCGGCTGGCGAGACGGCCGGCGAGGCGGCGGTGGAAGTCCAGTGCCGGACCTGCGAAGGCCGGTCGCTGCCAGCGCAGGCAGTGCAGGCGGTTGAGCTCGTCGAAGCCGCTGTCGATCTCCGCCGCCGACAGCAGCTCGAAATTCACCGTGCCCCGCAGGGCCAGCCGGCGACGCAGGTTCCACAGGCTGCGCCGTGTCGACTGGCCGAGACCGCGCAGATAGCCGCCGAAACCGCGGCTGAGATCCGCCTGATAGCTGACCT
>JAFAKO010000007.1 GCA_019235245.1 Gammaproteobacteria bacterium | reverse complement strand
GCGTCCTCGCCGCTCATTTTCCGGATCACCTTGTAGTAGTCCCAGGGGTACTTCGATTCCTGCGGCGTCTTGACCTGCATCACGTACATCTCGTGGATCATCGCGCCATCGGCGCGGATGTAGCCGCCCTTGGCGAACATGTCGTTGATCTTGTCCTTCTTCAGCTGCGCCATGACCTTGTCGGAATCGGTGGTGCCGGCGGCCTTGACCGCCTTCAGGTAGGTGAGCGTGGCCGAGTAGGCGCCGGCGTGATCCATGGTCGGCTCGCGGTTCATCTTGGCGAAAAACCGCTTGGCGAAGGCACGCGTCTCCTCGTTCAGATCCCAGTACCAGCCGGTCGTCAGGTACAGGCCCTGCGCGGTCTGCAGTCCGAGGCTGTGGATGTCGGTGATGAAGGCGAGCAGCGCCGCCGGCTTCATGGTGCGGGTAATGCCGAACTCGTTGGCGGCCTTGAGCGAGTTGCTGAAGTCGGTACCGGCATTGGCGAGCCCCAGCACCTGACCGCCCGAGGCCTGGGCCTGCAGCAGGAACGAGGAGAAATCCGCCGCACCGAGCGGTACGCGCACCGCGCCGAGGTTCTTGCCGCCGTGCGTCTCGACGACCTTCGAGGCGGCGGTCTGCAGCTGCGTGCCGAACGCGTAGTCGGCAGTCAGGTAGAACCAGCTCTTGCCGCCGGCGTTGATCATCGCGGTCGCGGTGCCGTTGGCGAGCGCCGTGGTGTCGTACACGTAATGCACCGAGTAGGCGGTGCAGTCCTCGTTGGTGAGTGAGGCGCCGCCGGCACCGATCACGATGAAGGGCACCTTCTTCGCGGCCGCGACCTTGGACATCGCGATGTTGACTCCGGTGTTGGAGCCGCCGAGGAGCAGGTTGAGCCCCTGCTGATCCGCCCATTCGCGGAACTTGGAGGCGCCGATGTCGGGCTTGTTCTGGTGATCGGCGCTGATCACGGTGATCTTCCTGCCGAGGACCGTGCCGCCGAAGTCGGCGACCGCCATGTTGATGACCTCGACGCCGCCGGCACCCTCGACGTCCGCGTACACGCCGGACATGTCATCGATGTCGCCGATCACCACCTGCTCGCCCGCCGCGTGCGCGACCTGCGCACTCGCCGCTGCGAAGATCGCCATCAGAGGGGCCAGGGTCCACCTGCTCAATGTCATTGGTCTTCTCCTGAGTAGGAAGGTCCGGTTAAACGCCGAGAAACTCGTGCAACATGGGCATCCTGGCCTGCAGCTCGCCGGCCGCGAAGCCGGCCACGATCCGGCCGCGCTCCATTATGTAGAAGCGGTCGGCGAGCGGCGCAGCGAAACGGAAGTTCTGCTCCACCATCACGATGGTGTAGCCGCGCTCGCGCAGGCGGCGGATGGTGCGCGCCAGCGCCTGCACGATGACCGGCGCGAGTCCTTCGGAGATCTCATCGAGCAGCAGCAGCCGCGCGCCGGTGCGCAGGATGCGCGCCAGGGCGAGCATCTGCTGCTCGCCACCGGAGAGATGCGACCCCTGGCTGCGGCGCCGCTCGCGCAGGTTGGGAAACATCTGGTAGATCTCCTCGACCGACAGGCCGCCGGCTGCGAGCTGCGGCGGCAGCAGCAGGTTCTCCTCGGCGGAGAGGCTCGCGTAGATGCCACGCTCTTCCGGGCAATAGCCGATGCCGAGACGGGCGATGCGATGCGGCGGCAGCGCGATCGCTTCCTGGCCGTGAATCAGCACCGAGCCCGAACGGCGCCCGAGGAGCCCGAGCAGGGCACGCAGCATGGTGGTGCGCCCCGCGCCGTTGCGTCCGAGGAGCGTCACTACCTCACCCTCTTCGACGTGACAGCTGACGCCGTGCAGAACGTGTGACTCACCGTAGTAGGCCTGCAGCTCCGTCACGCGCAGCGGCGCCGCACTCATGCGGATGCGCCCGCGAGGCTGGCATCCGAGCCCATGTAGGCCTCCATCACCAGCGGGTCGCGCGAGACCTGCGCATACTGGCCGCTGGCGATCACCTTGCCCCGCTGCAGCACCGTGATGGTGTCGGCGATGCGCGCGACCACCTGCATGTTGTGCTCCACCATCAGCACCGTGCGCTGCGCTGCCGCCTTGCGGATGAGCGAGGTGACGCGGTCGACATCCTCGTGTGCCATGCCCTGCGTCGGCTCATCGAGCAGCATGAGCTCCGGCGCCATGGCGAGTGTCGTGGCGAGCTCCAGTGCCCGCTTGCGGCCGTAGGGCAGCTCCACCGCACGCACGTGGAGGAAGCGCTCGAGATCGACCTGACCGAGCAGCTCGCGGACCTGCGCATCGAGCACCGCGAGGCTCTAGGCCGATTTCCAGAAGTGAAACGTGGTCGCGAGGGAGCGCTGCAGCGCGATGCGCACGTTCTCGAGGACGGTGAGGTGCGGAAAAACCGCCGACACCTGGAAGGAGCGCACCAGGCCGCGCCGTGCGACCTCCGCCGGGCGGGCAAGGGTGATGTCGGCGCCGCGATACAGGATCTGTCCGCGGTCGGGGATCAGGAACTTGGTGAGCAGGTTGAAGAAGGTGGTCTTGCCGGCACCGTTCGGGCCGATGAGCGCGTGGATCTC
>JAFAKO010000003.1 GCA_019235245.1 Gammaproteobacteria bacterium | reverse complement strand
GAAGGCATCCCGAGCGGTGAGATCGGCGGCATCGATGTCATCAAGAACCCGACCGCGCAGAATCGCGAAGGGGGGCTGGGCGGCATCATCGATCTGAAGACCCGTTCACCGCTCGCCCAGGAGATGGGGCTCAATCTGGCCGGCAATTTCCGCGGCACCAAGGCGCAAGACCAGTCGGGAGGAGCGACCCCGGTGGCCGCACTGGTCGCCGGCTTCAAGTTCAGCGACAGCTTCGCGATCACGGCGAGCGCCTCCTACGAGGACTACAAGACCCACACCAAGGAGTTCCAGGACCAGAACCGCAACCAGTGGCTGATCACCAATACCGCGACCGTCGGCTCGTACGTCGGCAGTCCGGTCGCGAGCACCAACACCACTCTGCCGGGCGGCCAGACCTACATCGATCCGCAGCTCGCCTACTTCACGGACATTTTCGATGAGATCAAGGGCAAAGGCGCGACGCTCGGCGCGGAGATGAAGTGGAGCGATGCCGTCAGCAGCACCTTCAACTGGTTCTACATCGGGGAAGACGAGACGAGCTACAGCTACTCGAACAAGGCGTGGTTCTCGGGCGGCAGCGGCGAGACCAATCATCCGGGCGCGCCGGCCTCGTTCCCCGGCATCGACCCGTCCCGGTCCTACTCGGTCGATGCCAACGGCGTCATCGAATCGGCCACCATGATGGCGAACGGCGCCGAGACCGCGTCGCTCTATGAGATGAACAACACCAAGGCCAACAACTTCCAGCTGGACACCAGGTTCGGCAGCCCCGGCGCCGTGCGCGGGGACTTCGGGCTCTTCTATGCCAAGGCGACCGGCAACTACCAGGCCGACCAGGCGGATGTCGAGCACGGGGCGTACGCGGCCTTCGGCAGCCCCAATCCGTCGATCCAGCCGCTCGCGCCCGGCTGCAACAACGGCGGCAACAGCTGCAACAACGGCAATCACGGCTACGCCTTCCTCTATAACAACGGCGGTACCACGGGACTGCCGGGCGTCAGCTATCCGAACAACTACGGCTACACGGACGTGCTGTCGAACCCGGCGTACACGCTCTTCAAGTCCAACTGGGCCTGGGCGAACACCGTCGATGAGAAGAACTGGGCCATCAAGGGCAATATCTACTTCCGGCCGCGCGATGCGCTCGATGTATCGGTGGGCGCGCGCTATGAGCGGCGCGAGGTCGATTACGTCCACGGCCGCTACCTCGAGAATGGCATCGATCCCTACGGTATCGGTGGCGTCGGGGCGGGCACCGCGCCCGGTAACTGCTGCGTCGGCCCGGCGAGCGGTACCTACCTCTACTACCAGGATCCGGGCTACGCGACCATCCCGTGGTCCACCCCGCAGAAGAACCCGAGCCTGTTGATGAACGTCAACAATTTCGCCTCGGGGACCATCGCGGTGAAGAACCCGTACGCGGGCGGCATGACGACGCCCTCGACCTATCTCAATACGGTGTGGTCGCAGGCCGGGATCACGAACGGCACCGAGCAGTTCTTCGCCGATACGCTGAACTCCTACGACGTGGTGAACAAGACCGGGGCCATCTTCCTGATGGGCGATGCCGGCAGCAGCATCTATCACGCCAACTTCGGGGTCCGCGTGGTGCGCAACGAGCTCACCGTGGACGGCGGCCAGACCAACCCGAACGGCTCGACCTTCGTCGGCACCGCCTCCTGGAACGGCGTCAACGCCAACAACGTGCCGTTCTCCAACAGCCGCTCCTATATCGACGTGCTGCCGACCTTCAACTTCGTGTTGAACGCCACCGACGAGCAGAAGATTCGCGTCAGCGCCGCGCGCGTGATGTCGCCGCAGAACTTGAACGACATCGGCCGCGGTCTGTCCTACGACTTCACGCGGGCCGCGCCGGGCGAGTGCCCGACGGGCCATCCGGTGTGCTTCAAGTTCGACGGCGGCAACTCCGGTAACGCCAACCTGGATCCGTACCGCGCCTCGCAGTTCTACCTCTCCTGGGAAGACTATTTCACCCGCAGTGGCCTGGTCGCGGTGACCGGCTTCTACAAGCAGGTGGACAACTTCGTCACGCAGGCGAACGTGCCGACGACCGTGCCGGACGGCACCGCCGGCGGCTCCTCGCTCGCTAACGTGCAGACGCTCGTGAATGGCGGCTCCGGCAAGATCTACGGCGCGGAGCTCATCGGGCAGTATGCCTGGGACAGCGGCTTCGGCGTGCAGGCCAACTACACGATCGCGCACTCCGAGACCACGCAGAACACCACCTATAACAGCAACCTGCCGATCCCCGGGGTGCCGAACCACTTCTTCAACGTGACCGGCTATTTCGAGCGCTTCGGCTTCGCCGCGCGCCTCGCGTACGTGTGGCGCGATACGTCCCTCAACTCGAACTTCGTCGGCTCGACGTTCAGCTTCCAGGACATCAACGGCAACCCGAAGACCTACACGATCTGGGCCGCTCCGTACGGCGAGCTCGACGGCCAGCTGGAGTACAACTTCGGCGAGCACTTCGGCCTGGTGTTCCAGGCGGTCAACATCACCGACGAGAAGCAGCACACCTACCTGCAGTGGAAGAACGAGCCCTTCACCTATGACGATAGCGGCCGGCGCTACTTCCTGGGCTTCAAGGCGAAGCTCTAAGCGCCCGGCGCTCCGACCCAGGCAGGCAGGCCATGATTGCGGCCGGGGCGCCGTCGGGTAGTCTCGGCAGTGTGACTCCCGGCCGAAACGACGCCTGTCCCTGCGGCAGCCTGCGAAGGTACAAGGACTGCTGCGGGCGGTTGGCAGGGGTTGCGCCGGTGCAGCGACCCGCGCCGGAGCCGACAGCGAGCCCGCGGACGGTGGACCTCCAGGCCTTGCTGGAAGGCGGCCGCTACGCGGAGCTCGAGTCGGCCGTCCGCGTAGCGCTCGCTGCGCAGCCGGATTCTGCGCCGCTGTGGCAGTTGCTCGGTGTCGCCTGCGCCCGGCAAGGCAAGGATGCGCTCGCGGCGCTCGAGTGGGCGGTGCGCTACGCACCGGAGGATGCCGGAGTCCACGTCAATCTGGGGAATGCGCTGGGGCGCCTCGGCCGGCTCGAGGACGCGGCCGCGAGCTACGCCCGTGCGCTCAAGCTCGACTCCCGTTCCGCCGAGGCACATCACAACCTCGCCGAGCTGCACCTGGAGTGCGGAAGACTCGAGGAGGCGCTCGAGAGCTCACGGGAGGCGCTGCGGAGCAGGCCGGGGTTCCCCGAGGCACATGTGAATGAGGCGAGGGCGCTGCTGCGTCTCGGGCGATTCGCAGAGGCGGTGCGCAGCTGCCGCCGCGCGCTGGCGCTCAAATCCGCATTCGCCGAAGCCCACAACACTCTCGGCAGCGCGCTCCTCGAGCTCGGTCGGCCAGAGGAGGCGATGGACGCTTTCCGGCGCGCCCTCGAGCTCAAAGCGGATTTCGCCGAGGCTCACGCAAACCTGGCCCAGGCGCTGCGCGGCATGGGCGAGCTCGATGCCGCGGTAGCGGGCTATCGCCACGCACTCGGGATCAAGCCGCATCTCGCACTTGCCCATACCGGGCTCGCCACCGCACTGAGGCTCCAGCGCCGGGGTGAGGCCGCGGAGGCGAGCTGTCGCGAGGCGCTCACAGTCGATCCCACTTGCGAGGGGGCATTCGTGGTGTTGGCAGAGTTGCGCGCTGACTGCGGGCAATTCGCCGCGGCCGAGGAGCTCTTGCGCCGCGCAATCTCCATCAACCCCGCCTCGGCCGAAGCCTGGGCAGGCCTCGCACGCCTGCGTCGCATGACCCCGGCTGATGGCGCGTGGCTCGCCACCACCCAGCGCCTGGTGGAGCAGGGGCTGTCGCCTCAACGGGAGATGTTGCTGCGCTTTGCGATGGGGAAGTACTGCGATGAGGTGCGGAACTTCGCCGCTGCCTTCGCGAACTACCAGCGTGCGAATGAGCTCGCGAAGCGCAGCGCGCCCGCGCATGACCGCGATGCGCTCGCGAGGAGAGTCGACCTCATCATCCGTGCGCACGGTGCGGCGTGGGTCAACGAGCCGCGCGATGCCGTGCCGCGCTCGGAGCGGCCGGTGTTCATCGTCGGCATGTTGCGCTCGGGCACGACGCTCGCCGAGCAGATCCTCGCCTCACACCCAGCCGTGTTCGGCGCCGGTGAGCTCACGTTCTGGAGCGGGATCACCGGCGCCACCTTCGCCGACGCCTCCGACCCGGACGTAACGCGCGCCAGGATGAGCGATGCCCGGGTTGCCGCGCTCGGCAACGACTACCTGCAGCGGCTGGAGCGGCTGTCGCCCCATGCGCGGCGGGTGGTGGACAAGCTCCCCACCAACTTCCTCTCTCTCGGGCTGATACGCGCGGCGCTGCCGGGCGCCCGCATCATCCACCTGCGGCGCGATCCCATCGATACCTGCCTGTCGATCTACTTCCAGCATTTCGAGGTGGCCAATACCTACACCCACGATCTTGGGGACCTCGCGCACTACTACCGCGAGTATTGGCGGCTCATGGCGCACTGGCGGACGGTGCTTCCCGAGGGCACGTTGCTCGAGGTGCCGTACGAGGCGCTGGTGAGCGATCTGCGGGGCTGGGTCGGCCGGATGCTCGAGTTCATCGGAGTGCCGTGGAGCTCAAAGTGTCTGGATTTCGAGCTCACCACGCGCCCGGTGGTGACCGCCAGCAGGTGGCAGGTGCGGCAGAAGCTGTTTGGATCATCGATAGGACGCTGGCGGCACTACGAGCGCTTCATTGCGCCGCTCCTGTCGCTGCGGGAACTGTGTTGACCGGCCCTGACCCCCACGGCATGCTTCTCTTTACTCCTGCCCTGCGCCCCGCACCCGGACCCGCATCGCCATGAAGGATACCCGGCCGCCCTCGGTCACCATCCAGGAAGTCGCCGACCTGGCGCAGGTCTCATCGAAGACCGTCTCGCGGGTGCTCAACCATGAGCCGGCGGTGCGCGACGACACGCGCAATCGCATCCTCAAGGCCATCGAGGAGCTCGACTACCGGCCGAACCTGAACGCGCGCGGCCTCGCCGGCGACCGCTCCTTTCTCATCGGGCTCTTCTGTGACAAGCCCGGCGACTATTTGAGCGAATTCCAGGCCGGCGCGGTGCAGCGCTGCCGCGAGTCGGACTTCCATCTCATGGTCGAGCCCTGGGACAGCGGCAGCCCCGAGGTCGGCCGGCAGGTGAACACGCTGCTGCGACAGATGCGCCTCGAGGGTGTGATTCTTCTGCCGCCACTCAGCGATCATCCGATCATCCTCAACAAACTCCAGGAAGCCGCCATTCCGAGCGTGCGGATCGCGCCCAAGCGCGAGCCGACTGACTCCCCCTCGGTCGGCATCGACGATCGCACGGCGGCACGCCGCATGACGGCGCACCTGCTCGATCTCGGCCATCGCGCCCTGGGGTTCGTGCTCGGGCGGCCCGAGCACGGTGCGACCGAGCAGCGCTACCTCGGATTCACGGACGAGATGCGTGCGCGCGGCATATCCGTGAAGCCTCAGTGGGTGCAGACCGGCAATTTCGTGTTCGAAGATGGACTCGCGTGCGCCGAGCGCATGCTGCGCGGTCCCAACCGCCCGACCGCCGTGTTTGCCAGCAACGACGACATGGCGGCAGCGGTCATCAGCGCCGCGCGCCAGCACGGCCTCGAGTTGCCGCGGCAGCTCTCCGTGGTCGGTTTCGACGATGCACCGATCGCCAGCATGGTGTGGCCGCAACTCACCACGATCCGCCAGCCGGTGCGCGAGATGGCGCGCGTCGCCACCGAGCTCATCATCCGCCACTCGCCCCGCCGGCGCGGCTGGCCGCAACCGATCCCGCGTCAGCGACTCGCGTTCGAGCTCATCCTGCGCAATTCCACGGCCCCGCCGCCGGGCTGAGTCCGTGAGGGGCGGTTTTTGCCACCCCTTCACGGTACGGGAGTGGCGCCGATGTCCACACCGTCGGTGCCGGCGCCCTTATAGGGACTGTCAGCGGCCAGCGCGTAGTTGCCACCTGCGTAGTTGGCAAAGCGCACCGCGGCGACATTGGCCGGGAAGTAATTGGTC
>JAFAKO010000178.1 GCA_019235245.1 Gammaproteobacteria bacterium | reverse complement strand
TCGGGCCGGGCGATGCGCTGCAAATGCAGCACCGGGCCGGTGAGCACCTCGATGCCGCGCCGGAGCACACTGCCGGCGGCGCGAATGCCGGCCTTGTGCTGGTCGAAGCGCTGTGCGGGCGTGTACTGGCTCGCTCCAACATACACGCCATGCGGCCCGCGGTTGCGGTCGGCGAAGTCGAGCAGTACCAGGTAGAGATTGCTGCGGCCACGACGCGTGGCGTGAAATTTCAGGGCCACCTCGTAGAGCGTGGGCAGGCACTCGAAATAGCGCATCGGCAGCCACTCGGGGATGGAGCTCGCCGCGCAGCGCCACAGCTCGGCGAGCGCCGCCTCGATGTTGGCGGCGAACTCGCCGCGCATCCACAGCTCATGGATACAGTGCGCGCCGCCGGCGCCATCGGCGGCCGCGAGCGTGGCTCGCAGGCGTGCCGCGAGGGTTGCACGCGGGAGCGTCGCGAGCGGGCGCGCTGCCGGCGAAGGCGCCGGAGCGGGGCGCTGCGGGCGCGCGCTCACGCGCCCGCCGGCGTCACGCGCGCAGCGGCGCGCGCACACAACAGCCAGATAACACCGCCGATCGCGAGTGCCACCGGCACCATGAGCACCGCCTCGCCGAGTGAACCGCTCCCGGCGAGGTGGCCGATGAGCGGTGGTGAGGGCACATCGCCGAGCAGGTGAATGGTGAAGATGCTGAGCGCCATCGCCGAGGCGCGCTCGAGCGGCGAGACGATGTTGGTGATCGCCGCGTTGATCGGGCCGGTCGACATGAACAGCAGCAGCTCCGCGATCACGATCGCCGGGTAATAGATGCCGGGCGCCGGCGAGCGCAGCGCGATCACCGCCACCGGCGCGGCGAGCAACGTCGTCACCGCCGAGAACCACAGGTATCCCTGGCGCGAGCGCCGCAGCCAGAAATCCCCGAGCCAGCCACCGACCAGCGTGCCGCTGAACCCGGTCACGATGACGATGGCACCGAAGCCGGTGGTGGCGGCGTCCGGCGGTATGCCCCGCACCTGCTCGAGGAAGGTCGGCATCCAGAACCCGAGCCCGCCTAGGCCGAAGGTGTAAGCCGCGTAGCCGAGCACGAGCAGCCGATAGGGCCTGCGGCGCAGGAGATCGGCATAGACCTGCAGCGCCGCCGCCACCGCCCCGCCGGCTGCCGCCGCCGGCCGCGCCGGGATGCTCGCCGGATCATCCCGCTGACCGCGCGGCGGATCGGGTAACGCCCAGACGAGTGCCGCGAGCAGCATGCCCGGCGCGCCGCACAGAAAGAAGGCCGCGCGCCAGCCGTAGTGGTGACCGATGAGGCCACCCAGCACGTAGCCGAGCGCCGCGCCCACCGGAATCGCCATGTTGAGCACCGCGTAGACGCGGCCGCGCGCGCCGATCGCAAAGTGATCGGCGAGCATTGCCGGAGCGATGGCCGCGTAGGCGGCTTCGCCGATGCCGACGAGCGCACGCGAGGCGAACAGCTGCGGGTAGTTGCGCGCGAGTCCCGACAGCACCGTCGCCAGGCTCCAGATCGCCACGCCGATGGCGATCGGGCGGGTGCGCGAGCCGCGATCGCCCCAGGCGCCGAACACCGGGGCGGTCACCATGTACACCACCATGAATGCGGGCCACAGCCAGCCGGCCTGGCCGTGCGATATCCCCATCGCCTGCTCGAGATCGGGCACGAGCGGCGGCACCAGGTAGCGATCGAGGTAGTTGAGCAGATTGATGGTGGTCAGCACGCCGAGTGCGACCAGCGCCGGTCGTGAGGCGGATGCAACGGCGGCCAAGGCGAGTTCCCCGCAGGTGAGCCCGCGGCGCACTTTACCGCAGGGCAGTCAGGCAGGAGAGAGTTTCAGGCGCTCCAGATAATGGCGTACCGGCTCGCGGTAGCCCTCACTGCTCGTCACGGTCGTGCCGCCGGCCACCACCAGGATGAAGTCGCCGCGCGGGGTGCGGCTGATCTCGCGGACGTGCCGCATGTTGACGAGACAGGAGCGGCTGATGCGCAGCATCGGCTGTGTCTGGAAGGATTTCTCCGCCTGCTGCAGCGTGCTGCGGGCGTGGAAGGTGTCGCGCCCGATGGTGAGGCGCACGTAGTTGCGGTCCGCCTCGACCACCTCCACCTGCGCCACATCGAGCATGTGCATGCGGCTGCCGGCTTCGGCGAGCACGCGGGGCTGCGTATCAGCCGCCACGCGTGCGCCACGCTCGAGCTGCTCCAGCAGCGCACTGAGCGCACCCTGACGGTCGAAGCTCCCCTGCCCCTCGTGCCGGCGGCGCACGCGCGTCATGGTGGCGTGGAAGCGGGCGTCATCGAATGGCTTGAGCAGATAGTCGACCGCGCTCACCTCGAACGCCTCGAGCGCGTAGTGATCGTAGGCGGTCACGAACACGATCAGCGGCAGTTGCTCCGGGTCGAGCGCGCGTGCCAGCGCCATACCGGTCATGGAGTCCATCTGGATGTCGAGGAACAGCACCTGCGGCCGCGCGCGGCGAATCGCCTCGAGCGCCGCGCGCGGATCGCCGTACTCGCCGATCACGCGCAGATCCGCCTCGCGCTCACAGCACTCGCGCACCGCGCGCCGTGCCGCCGGCTCATCGTCGACGATCATGACCTCCATCACGGGCGCGCGCCCGGACCATCGCGCAACAGCGGCATCTGGATCTCCGCGCGCCACAGGGCGTCCTCCACCGGGCCCGCGGTGAAGCTGGCGCCGGCGCCGAACTGCACCTCGAGCCGCTCGCGCACGTTGGCGAGGCCGATGCCGGCAAGCCCTGCGGCCTTACCGGGCGCGATGGTGTTCAGCACCCGCAGCAGCAGACGCTCGCCGCTCGCTTCCGCCTCGACGCGGATCGTCACCGGTCCCTCGTGGCCGGCGAGGCCGTGCACCACGGCGTTCTCCACCAGCGGCTGCAGTATCAGGCTCGGCACCCAGGCAGGCGGCAGCTCCTCGCGCAAGGGCACACGGATGGTGAGGCGGTCGGCAAAGCGCTGCTGCTGCAGCTCGAGATAGAGCGTGACGAACTGCACCTCGTCCGAGAGTCGCGAGAACTCGCGCTCCCCGGCCGTCAGCAGGCGTCGCAGCAGATCGCCGAGCTGCACGACCATCGCCTGCGCCGCCGGCGGGTCCCAGGTGATCTGTCCGCGGATGGTGTGCAGGAGGTTGAAGAGGGTGTGCGGTGACAGCTGCATGCGCAGCGCCGCGAGGTGCGCCTGGGTGAGAGCGCGCTCGAGCGCCGCGGAACGCAGCTGCGAGTCGCGCAGTCGCTGATAGAAGGCGAAACCGGTCACCAGCGCGAGCCCGAAGCCGTAAGTGACGAGAAAACTGGTGATGCTCGCGAGCCAGATGGGCACCTCGTGCGCCATGAAGCCGTTCCAGCTGCCCCACTCCTTCATCATCGAGTCGTGGACCATGGGATTGCCGTGGGCGATGCCAACGATGTACTCGCCGAGCAGCAACGTCGGGGCGGCGAGCACCGCGAAGCCGAGCGCACACAGCAGCTGCAGCGGCAGCGCGCGCCACAGTGGCTGCCAGCCGGTGCGCAGCGCTCCGCGCATGCTGAGGATGAAGAGCGGATAGAGCACCAGGTGCTGGATGATGCGCGCGTCCCACGGTGCGAACACGTTGTGGATGTTCTGCACCGAGAGGCTCGCCTGCATGTTGTTGGCGTACATGACGTTCGACAACGCCACGTAGATCCAGAACGCCGTCAGCACCCCGAGCAGCGGCCGGAAGCTGCCGTAGCCCGCGCGCGGCTCGGCGGCAGCGGCGGCGCTCACCCGCTGACCGAGGGCGGCGAGTGCGGGCGTGACCCGCTCGAGCGGCGAGGCGCTCATCCCCCTGGAAACTCCTGTAAGCGCGGCCGGTCGTGGCCGCTTTGTCGGCTAGCGTACCTCCAAGTGCTGCCGGCGTGCGCGCCGGCGCGGAAATCGGGGACGAGATCGTCGGCGCGCGGGACGAGCCCGCTGCCAGCGGTGCAATAGCGGCCGGCGCGCGCGCCACGTACCTGCGCTGTGGGCTGCGCGGGCGCCGGCGGTGCGCGCGGCGCACGGGTTGCGCCGGCCGTTCCCGAGCGCCCGCGCGGTACGGACACGTCGATGGCCGGGATCAACACGCGGTGCGGGGACTTAGCGGCGAGCGCGCGCTGGAGTCTCATACACCACGACGAAACAACGCCATTCACCAACACTCTGAACCAACATACGGGAGATGACCATCATGTTGAACAAGCCCACGCAGTTCCGCCGCACCGCACTCGCCCTCGCCGCGCTCGCGGCGTGCGTCAGCCTCGGCAGCGCGCAGGCGGCCAGCCCCACGGCAACCCGCGCGGTGAATGTGTCCTTCGGCGATCTGAATCTGTCGACCGACCAGGGAACCAACGCGCTGTATGCGCGCCTGACTGCGGCGGCACGCGAAGTGTGCGGCGCCTACGGCGTCGACATCCGCAACCTGCAGGACTATGCGGCCGCGCGTTCCTGCCAGGAGCAGGCCATCGCCAAGGCGGTGCATGAGCTGCACGTTCCGCAGCTGGCGGCGCGCCTCACCGCCCGCCATGACCATAGCTGACAGGCGCCGCGCCGGAGGAGCCCGTGAGCTCGCGGGCACTCCGGCGGCGCGCCGCGCCGAGTCACAGTCCCGGCGCGCGCTACGCGAGGAGTTTGAGCTCGGCCGCAGTCAGCTGCAGGCGCGCCGCGGCCAGATCCTCCTCGAGATGCGCCACGGAGGAGGTGCCAGGGATCGGCAGCATCGCGGGTGAGCGCGCGAGCAGCCAGGCGATCGCCACCTGCATGATGCTCGCGCCGTGCGCGGCGGCCACCTGGTCGAGCGCCGGGCTGCTTTCGAGCTTGCCGGTCGAGCCGCTGGCAAGCGGTGCCCAGGGAATGAAGGCGAGGCCCTCGCGGGTGCACACCCCGAGCACGTCCTCGGAGCTGCGGTCCGCCAGGTTGTAACGATTCTGCACCGAGACGATCGGCACGATGCGCCGCGCGCGCGCCAGCTCGTCGGTGCTGAAGTTGGAAACCCCGACGTGGCGGATCTTGCCCTGCTCGCGCAAGCGCGCGAGCTCGCCGATCGAATCCTCGAGCGGCACTTTCGGGTCGGGATGATGGAACTGGTAGAGATCGATGCGCGCCACCTTGAGGCGCTTCAGGCTCCCTTCGCACGCCTCGCGCAGATGCTCCGGGCGGCCATCCGGTACCCACTGCGACGCCCCGGGGCGCAGTAACCCACCCTTGGTCGCGATGATGAGTCCGCGCGGGTACGGAGAGAGGCTTGCCGCGATCAGCCGCTCGCTGACCTCCGGGCCGTAGGCGTCGGCGGTATCGATGAAGTTCACGCCGAGCTCGACGGCCCGCTGCAGCACCCGGCGCGCCTCGGCCGGATCTTTCGGCTCGCCCCAGATTCCGGGACCGGTGATGCGCATGGCGCCGAAGCCCAGGCGATTCACGATGAGATCCCCGCCAATGGTGAAGGTGCCGGCGCCTTCGGCCGGGGCGCCCGGGCTCTTTGGCGGAGTGGCGGTCGTGCCCTGAGCCCCGGCAGCGCTCGGGCTACCCGCCGTGGCCGTGCCGGCATGCAGTGTCTGGATAAGACTCGTCGTGCCGGCGATCCCGAGGACACCACTCATGAGTACCTGCCGGCGAGTCAGATTGGATGTGCTCATCGGCACGATCGTACGCCCCCGCCGGGACCGCCGCACGCTGCCGCGAGCACCAAAGCAGAGGGCGGCCTCGTGGCCGCCCTCTTCACGGATCAAGAGAGATCAGCTGCGCTTCAGGCAGACTTCCGCGCACCCTGCGAACGGCCGTTGCCACGCGTGCGGCTGGCAGCGGTCGCGAAGGAGCCGACCGAGTCCTGAACCTCTGCGGCCAGGGTCGAGAACTCCTCAGCACGCTCGCGGATCTTGTCCGTCAGCTGCGAGCCGAGCTCGGCCTGCTTCCCCAGCAGCTCCGCCAGGGCCTCGGTGCCAAGGGCTGCGCGTGCACCGAGCGTCGCCTTCGCCTGAGCGAGGCCGGCCTCGAGCACGTCGCCGGCGACGGCATAGTTGAAGCGCGCAAAGCGCTCGAGCGCCCGCAGGCCCTCGTGCTGCGCCTTGCTGAAAGAGGCGTACGTATCCTTGTAGGTATCGAGCCAAACGTTCCAGTCGATCTGATTGCGGTCCCGCATGGGAGCTCCTGAGAAAAAAGGGTTACAGAGGGCTTGCTTGCGGGAAGGGATTATACGCCTGTTTGTATGCAGTGCAAGAAAACTTTAATGAGAATTTTGGTATGACGGTGAATCGCGTTTTTTCATGTACTTATAGATTTTTATTAGCGAAGTTTTAGCACAAGTCTCTTGCAGCGCATTTAGCCGTCTCGGCCCGCTGGGCTGCTTCCGACGCGAGCCGGATGTTGGCGGCTTGGTAAGATCGCGCCCCGACCAAGTGAGGCAGGCATGGCTGATGTAATGCCATTGGGCGAACTGGGCAAGCATGTCGGGGAGGAGATGGGTGTCTCCTCCTGGATCACGCTCGATCAGGCGCGCATCACGGAATTCGCCCACTGCACCGGCGATCACCAGTGGATCCATGTCGACGCCGAGCGCGCGGCCCGGGAGAGTCCTTTCGGGACGACCATCGCGCACGGGTTTCTCACCCTCGCGCTCATCGCACCGACGGCTTTCGAGGTCCTCTTCACCCGTGTGGCGCCGAAGTCGGTGGTGAATTACGGCCTCGGGAACGTGCGTTTCCATGCGCCGGTGCGGGCGGGCAAGCGGGTGCGTAATCGCATCCGGCTATCCGCGGTCGAGGACCGCGGCCGCGGCCGCTATCTGGTGACCACCGATAACACCATCGAGATCGAAGGCGAGATCAGGCCGGCGCTCCAGGCCAGCGCGCTCGCGATTTTCATGGAGTGACCCGCGGCCCGGGCCGGCGCGCGCATTTAAGTTCCTTTTGCGAATAGTAAGTTAACCGGCTAACTATCGCGGCGGCGCACTCACGTGCGCATGCGGCTGCCGCTGGCATCGAGTAGTGAAGCGCCCAGGCGTGTGGCCGCGCGCCGCTCGCCGATGAGCTCGATCTCGAAGCCCTCGGTGGCGGACGCGAGCGCCGCTGGAACGTAGCCGAGCGCCAGTGAGCGCTGCACGCGGTGACCGTAGGCACCGGAGGTGACCCAGCCGACGACCCGCCCCTCGTGCCAGATCGGCTCATCACCCGCCGCGTCGGCATCGGCAGCATCGACGCTGAAGGCGACGAGGCGCAGCGCGCCGCCGCTTTGCTTCTCTTCGAGCGC
>JAFAKO010000389.1 GCA_019235245.1 Gammaproteobacteria bacterium | reverse complement strand
GGCCGGCGCGCTGAGCGCCGCGGCGCCGCCGGCCGCAGGACCAGGGGAGCTCCGCTCCGGGCTCGTCTGCACCAATCCCCCGTACGGCATGCGCCTCGCCGACCCCGAGGCTGCGCGCGCCGTGCACCGGGAGCTCGGAGAGGTGCTGCGGGAGCGGTTCCAGGGATGGAGCGCGGCCGTGCTCACCGGGGCGCCCGAGCTCGGGCGGGAGCTCGGGTTGCGTGCGTTCCGCACCCACACGGTGTGGAACGGCGCCATCGAGTGCCGGCTGCTGCGCATCCGGGTGGAGGCCGGGAGCCTGCGTGCGCCCGGAACTCTCGGCAGGGGCGCCGCGGCGCTGAAGGACAGCGCCGGCGCCCGGATGTTCGCCAACCGGCTGGCGAAGAACCTCAAGCGCCTCGGCAGCTGGGCGCGGCGCGCCGGGGTGTCCTGCTACCGTCTCTACGATGCGGATATGCCCGAGTACGCCTTCGCGATCGATCTCTACCAGGTGGTCGACCCCGAGGAGTCCTGGCTCTACGTGCAGGAGTACGCAGCGCCCGCCGAGATCGCCGCCGAGGCCGTGCGCCGCCGGCGGGGCGAGGCGCTCGCGGTGCTGCCCGAGGTCAGCGGCGTGCCGCAGGCGCGCATCCGCCTGCGCACGCGGCGCCGCACGCGCCGCGGCGAGCAGTACCAGAAGGTGGGCGAGGCGGGGCGCTTTCACCTCATCAGGGAAGGGGGTCTCACCTTCCGCGTGAATCTCGGCGATTACCTCGACACCGGTATCTTTCTCGATCATCGCCTGACGCGCGCGCGGCTGCAGGCCGCGGCTCGCGGGCGGCGCTTCCTCAATCTGTTCGCGTACACCGGCACCGCTACCGTGTACGCCGCAGCCGGCGGCGCCGTCGAGTCGACCAGCGTCGACCTCTCGCGCACCTACCTCGACTGGGCCGGCAGGAACCTCGCGCTCAACAATCTCGCCGGCGCGGCGCATCGCCTCGTACAGGCCGACTGCCGCGAGTGGCTGCGCGAGGCGGCGCGCAAAGTCGACCGCTACGATCTCATCTTCGCCGACCCGCCTACCTTCTCGAACTCCGCGCGCATGACGGGAGTGCTCGACATCGCGCGCGACCACCCAGAGCTCATCGACGGGTGTGTGCGGCTCCTGAGCGCAGGCGGATTGCTGGTCTTCTCGAGCAATGCGCAGCGCTTGCGACTCGATCCGACGCTGAGTGAGCGCTATGAGGTGCGCGATGTGTCCACCGCGACGCTGCCCGAAGACTTCGCGCGCAACCCGAGGATCCACCGCTGCTACGAGGTCCGGGCGCGAGACCCGGAGGCGCGCGAGAGCGGGTAAGCAGCGCAATATTTGCCCAATCGCGCCGGTCCGTCTCGAGAGGGGAATCCCCGGGAGGCCGCGTGGGAGCTCGCCAATGAAAATATTCGCCGCAGTCTCGATCTACCTCGTTATGGCGATGCAAAGCGTGGCGAGCGCCGCTCCCGGTGACGAGATCTACGCGCGGCCCGGTCAACTGGTGGCCACCGAGGGGACGCGGCTGAACTTCTACTGCATGGGAACCGGCTCCCCCGCGGTGGTATTCGAATCCACGTTTGGCGACTGGTCGCCGGCCTGGTCGGTCGTGCTGCCGAAGGTTGCAGCCTGGACACGTGCCTGCGTCTACGACCACGCCGGTGCGGGCTTCAGCGATCCGGGGCCGATGCCGCGCACCAACACTCGTATCGCGAGCGAACTGCACCAGGCATTGCATCATGCCGGGGTGAGGGGACCTTACATCGTGGTGGGAAACGCCTCCGGGGGTGACCCCGCGCGTACCTTCGCGCAAATGTACATGGCGGACACCGCCGGACTCGTGCTGGTCGAGTTCGATGCGAGTGACCTCGAGCCAAAGGCCATGCAGGACGAAGACCACGCCGGCAATGCGCGCGGCATCGCCGCACTACGCAGGTGCCGCGACGCCGTGGTCGCCGGCGGGCCACTGCCGTCCTCGTCCTCGCATCCCGATCGGACCTGCGCTCAGGTATTTTTCTTCCGCGGGCTGCCTGAACCGGAGTTTTCACCTGAGTTGAATGCGGCGCTTCTCAGGATCGTTCAATCCAAGGTCGCGCTGTACGACGCCGCTCTCTCCGAGTGGGAAGAGATGTCCCGGACCGAGGCCTGGCTGCAGCGACACCTTCGATCGCTGGGCTCCCGTCCGATTCGCGTGTTGACCACGGGCAACCACGCCGTGCACTTCCTGCCCGCAAAGGATGCGAACGACCCCAAGCATCTGGAGTACGAGCGTCAGGTCGGGCTGGCGCAGGCGCGTTTACTTGCGCTCTCTTCCAATGCCAGGCAGATCTTCGTGCGCAACAGCTCGGAATACGTCCAGTTCGACGCACCGGACGCCGTCGTCGACGCCATCCATGAGGTGTACGCCCAGAGCAAGTAGGCCGCCTGCCGGTCGACGACAGGCGGCAGCCGTCGGCACCGGTGGCCGACGAAGCCAGCGAATACCCGGGATTTTACTTTGCGCTCGCGGCGTCGGAACTCCATCCGTCGACGGCTACACGCCACTTCCCGTCTGATCCGCGCCTGTAGATGTTGATGCCCTTGCCGTGGTCGGTGCTGACCGCGCCCGTCTTCTTGTCGGTGTCCCTGGACTTGTAGAGGTAGCGCTCAAACGCCCAGTCGCCGGCGACCGTGAACCCGATCGAGGACTTTTGCCAGCTGCTGCGATACGCCGCGAAGTAGTCCGCCACCCACTTGCGGACAGCGGCTTTGCCAACGATCTCGGGCTCGCCTGGGGACTGGTAAACGACGTCATCCGTGAGGTCCGCCATGAGCGTCTCGACATCGTTGCTGTTGATCGCCGTCACGTAGGCCCCATGAGCTGCAGCCTCGATGGACTTCGCGTCCGCGGCAAAGGCAGGGACGGACCAGGTTGCGATGCAAAGTGCCAGCGCGGCACTCGCGGTGAGTACGAGGGCGGCGCTCGCGGTGGTTGTTCTCATCACATTCCTCCCCGATGCGTCTGGCATCCGCGGCTAGTCTAACCGACTGTTGCCGTGCGGACATTGGCAGCTCACACTCGGTCCGCCGACGGCAGGCGGAGGAGAACGCTCATGCAACTCAAATCGTTTGCGGCTAACGCACCGGCGGCTGCGGTCGTGGCTGCACTGCGGTGCGACGGTGGCGTCATCCTCCGCGAGCTGGCGCCGGACGAGCTGATCGACGCCTGTGCCGCGCAGCTGCGGTCGTCGTTCGATTCATTCGGCGAGAGTCAACGCACGGACTTCAGCGGCGCGAAGACGCTGAGGTGCGGCGGAGTGCTGCGCTACGCCCCGAGATGCGCCGAGCTCATCGCTCATCCGCGGGTGTTGGACATTGCCGACGCGATCCTGCTGCCGTCCTGTGCCGACTACCAGATCGGCAGCACTACGGGCATCGAGATACTGCCGGGGGAGAGCGAGCAGCAGCTGCACCGCGACGATACGCCCTATCCGATCCAGGTCGCAGGACTCGAGCTGCAGATCGGGGTGATGTGGGCTTTCAATGAGTTCACGGCGGAGAACGGCGCAACCCGCGTCGTTCCGGGCAGTCACCGCTTTCTGCGTGCCTGGCACCGGCCCGACCTGACGCGCTGTGCCAGCGCCCTGATGCCGAAGGGTTCCGCGCTTTTCTATCTGGGGTCCACCTGGCACGGCGGCGGCGCCAACCGCAGCCGCTGTCCCCGCACCGGTCTCATCAACACCTATTGCCTCGGCTGGCTTCGCTCGGAAGAGAACCATTGCCTCGAGGTGCCTCCGGAAGTGGCGCGCCAATACGAGGCAAGGGTGCGACGGCTGCTCGGGTACACCACGCACGGCGCCGGCCACGATCAACTCGGCTATTACGGCGGTGACGACCCGGTTTGGGTGCGACAGGAGGAGTCGGCGGCCGTGGCGCGCGGGCAGGTGCCGGGAAAGGATGACGCACGGCCGACCGCAACGGCGGGCGGCGAGCCGGCCTGAGGGCGGCCCGAGCGGCTACGAGGAAGCGCGAACCTCGGCGGCGTGCAGGGAGCGAGTGATCTCGTACCTGGATATGAACCAGATTCCGAGCGCAGCGAACGCGACCCACGCGCCCATGTAAGTCATTCCGAGCCGCGTGAGCACCGCCTGCGAAGCCCGTGTGCCGTCGCCGGGCGTTGGATAATGAATCAGTGTGAGCAGCGCGCCGGCGAGCAGTGCCCCGCAGGCGGTCGCGGCGCGGTCGACGAAATTCTGGCACGCGAATATCGCACCTTCGAGGCGTTGGCCCATCCGGCGCACGGCGTCGTCGGTGACGTCCGCATACAGTGAGTAGATGATGGAGGCCGCGACGATCCAGATCAGCTGGCTGAGGAAATCGTAGCTCGTCAGCAGGTACCACAGGCC
>JAFAKO010000177.1 GCA_019235245.1 Gammaproteobacteria bacterium | reverse complement strand
CTGCGGATCGCCGGGCGCCGCACTCTGGTCACGCACCTGGAGCTCAAGTGATCGATCGACGCCAGTTCCTTACCGGGGCGACCGGTACGCTGCTCAGTGCCTGGGTGACCGCCTCGCTCCGCCAGGGAGCGCGCGCTGCGGCGCCCGCGGCAGCGGCCCCTTCGGCACGGCTCGATGCGCTCTTCGATGTGTTCATGGACGAGCGCTTCCACGAGAACCCGGAGCTGTTGACGGTCCTCGGGCTCGACAAGGACAAATACGGGTGGGCAAAGTCGAAGCTCACGGATGCTTCGCTCGCTCACCTCCAGCAGGTGAAGCGCGACAACAGCGCGCGGCTCAAGCGACTGCGCGACTTCGGGCGGGTATCGCTCCAGGGTGCGGACGTTGCGAACTACGACACCGTCGAGTTCCAGATGGAGACCATCGCGCGCAGCGATCCCTTCGAGTATGGCGATATCGGCCGTCCGTATGTCGTCAGTCAGCTGACCGGCGCATACCAGAGCGTACCCACCTTCCTCGACCGTCAGCACCAGATTGCCGGCAGGCAGGATGCCGACGCCTACCTCGAGCGGCTGCGCGGCTTCGCCGTGGTGCTCGACCAGGAGACCGAGCGGTTACGGCACGATGCGGGCCTGAAGGTCGTGCCGCCCGACTTCATCATCGATCGCACGCTCGAGCAGATGCGCACCTTGCGCAGCGCGTCGCCGGCGGATTCGATTCTCAGCACCTCACTCGCGCGGCGCGTGCGGCAGCTCGGCATCGCCGGGCCGTACGCCGAAGACGCCGCGAAGCTCGTCGAGACGGACGTCTATCCGGCGCTCGATCGTCAGGCCAAAGCGCTCGCGGACCTGCGCCCGCAGGCGACGCACGAGGCAACCGTCAGCCGCCTGCCGCAGGGCGCGTCGTTCTACCAGCTGGCGCTGCGCTATTCGACCACGACTGACATGGGTGCCGCCGAGGTGCACCAGCTCGGCCTCGATCAGGCCAGGGAGATCACGGCGGCGATGGATGCGCTGCTGCGCTCACAGGGCAAGAGCAGTGGTAGCGTCGCCGAGCGTGCGCAGGCACTGAGCAAGGATCCGCAGTACCTGTATCCCAACACTGAGGCCGGCCGCCAGCAGATCCTCGATTACTGCAACGGTCTGATCAAGGCGCTGCAGCCACACCTGCCGCAGTACTTTCGCGTCCTGCCGAAGGCGCCGGTGGAGATCCGCCGTGTCCCGGCCTACACGGAAGCGGGCTCGCCCGGCGGCTATTACCAGATACCGGCGCTCGATGGCTCACGACCGGGAGCGTTCTACATCAATCTGCGCGACACCAGCGAGTGGGCACGCTGGAAGCTGCCGACGCTCGTGTACCACGAATCCGAGCCGGGACATCACTTCCAGCTCGCGCTGGTGCTCGAGCTGCCCGCGCTCCCTCTGATCCGCAAAGCGGGTGCCGGCTTCTCCGCCAACACCGAGGGCTGGGCACTGTATGCCGAGCAACTGTGCGATGAGATGGGGCTGTATGCCGACGATCCAGCGGGGCGGCTCGGTATGCTGCAGTCGGCGCTGTTCCGCGCGGCGCGCTGCGTCGTCGACACCGGTATTCACGCCCAGGCCTGGAGCCGCGAGCGGGCGATCGACTACATGGTGGAGACCACCGGCGATGCGCGCAGCTCCATGACCACCGAGGTCGAACGCTACTGCACCTGGCCCGGCCAGGCGACGAGCTATAAGGTCGGCCAGACGCGCTGGCTCGCGTTGCGGGAGCGGGCACGTGCGCGGCTCGGCACGAAGTTCGACATCCGCGACTTCCACGACGTCGGGCTCACCGCGGCGCCGATGCCGCTGTCGGTGCTCGAGCGCGTCGTGGACGAATGGCTGAAGGGGCGGGGCGCATGAGATCCGGGTTACTGTTCCTCCTGCTCTGCTGCGTGGTGCCGGCGGCGCCTGCGGCGGATTACCCGCCGCCGCGCGACGGCGATTACCTCATACGCGACTTCCACTTCGCCTCCGGGGAGACTCTGCCCGAGCTGCGCATTCACTATCGCACCTTCGGTGAGCCACGGACCGACGCGCACGGTGTAGTCCGCAACGCGGTGCTCATCATGCACGGCACCAGTGGCTCGGGCGCGAGCCTGGTGCGCGCCGAGTTCGCGGGTGAGCTCTTCGGGCCGGGTCAGCCGCTCGATGCCGGGCATTACTTCATCGTGTTGCCCGATGGGATCGGCCACGGCAAGTCCAGCAAGCCGAGCGATGGGCTGCACGCGCGCTTTCCGCATTACTCCTACGACGACATGGTGCAGGCGGAGTACCTGCTGCTTACGCAGGGCCTGAAGATCAACCATGCGCGGCTCGTCATGGGCACCTCCATGGGCGGCATGCACACCTGGATGTGGGGCGAGCAGCACCGCGATTTCATGGACACCCTCATGCCGCTCGGCTGCCTGCCAGCACAGATCTCGGGGCGCAACCGGGTGTGGCGGCGCATGACCATCGATGCCATCCGTAACGATCCTGACTGGCGCGGCGGGGACTACCAGACCGAGCCGCCCTCGCTGCGCACCGCCCTGGGGATGCTCTGGCTGATGAGCAGCAACCCCGTGCTGCGCCAGCAGGAGGCGCCGACGCTCGCGCAGGCCGACAAGGTCCTCGACAGCTACATCGACAGCGGGCTCAAGAGCTTCGATGCCAACGACTTGATGTACGCCCTCGCAGCCTCGCGCGACTACGACCCCGGTCCTGCTCTCGAGAAGATCGTCGCACCGCTCCTGGCGGTGAACTCGGCGGACGATCTCATCAACCCGCCGGAGCTGGGAATTCTCGAGCGCGAGATCAAACGTGTGCCCCACGGGCGCGCCGTGGTCATCCCATACAGCGAGGCCACGCATGGGCATGGCTCGCACACCTACGCGGCGCTGTGGAAGCGGTACCTCGAGGAGTTGCTCAAATCCCCGGAACGCTAGCGGCGGCCCGTGCCGGCCGCAGGTGTCGCGGCGCGAGCTCCGCCACGCTGTTGCAGCCGAGCTGTCCGAGCACCCGGTCGATCTCGGTGGTGAGGATGCCGAGCGCGCGCTCCACCCCGGGGGCGCCGCCCGCGATCAGTCCGTAAAGCGTCGCGCGCCCGAGCAGCACCGCTTCCGCACCGAGTGCCAGGGCCTTGACCACGTCGTTGCCGCGCCGGAAGCCCCCATCGATGAGCACCGCCAGCCGCGTACCCACCGCCGCCTTGATCTCCGGGAGCATCTCGACACCCGCGACGCAGTGATCGAGCTGGCGGCCGCCATGGTTGCTCACCACGATGCCATCGACCCCGAGCGCGGCGGCCCGTTCGGCATCGGCGACACTCAGTACGCCCTTCAGCAGGAGCTTTCCCTGCCAGTGCTCGCGGATCCATCCGATGTCGTTCCAGCAGATGGTCGCGTCGAACAGGCGCGGGATGACCGTGCTCGCGCCCATCGGCGTGAGATTCGCGGGGACGAACGGCTCGAGATTGCGAAAGCGCGGCATGCCGTGACGGAGCAGCACTTCCCACATCCAGCGCGGGTGACGCAGCGCATCGAGCGAGGCGCGCACGGTGGGCTTGCCGGGTGCGCGGTAGCCACGCTGGTCCCATTCACGATTGCCGAACACGTTCGCATCGGTGGTGAATACCAGCGCCTCGTACCCGGCGGCGGCGGCCCGCTGCATGATCTCGCGGCCGATGGCCCGCTCCTTCACCACGTAGAGCTGCATCCACAGTCGCCCGCCGGCGCGGCTCGCGACCTCCTCGAGGCGCGTGGTGGAGACGGTGCTGAGCGTGTACGGGATGCCGAGCTGCGCCGCCGCGCGCGCCAGCACGACATCGCCCTCGAAGTGCAGCAGCCCGTTGAGTCCCGTCGGTGCGATGACCAGCGGCGCGCTCGCCGGCCGGCCGAGAATGGTGGTGCCGAGGTGCCGGGCGCTGGTATCGACGAGCGTCTGCGGCACGAGCCGCAACTCCTCCAGTGCCGCGCGGTTGCGGGTCACCGTCGCCTCGTCTTCGGCGCCGCTCTCGACATATTCGAACACGAAGCCCGGGACGCGGCGGCGCGCGATGTCGCGCAGGTCGGCGATATTGAGCGCGCGCCGCAGGCGGCGGCTGGTGAATGGCCGGCGTTTCCAGGGCATCTCGTGCGGGCTCGCCCCCGGCCTCGCCGCTACTCGTGCAGCGCTACATGGATGCGCGATGCGACGAAGGTGTTGCTGGCGCTATCGTACTGCCCGTAGGCGACCAGACGGAAGATCTTGTTGGTACCCGCGGAGAAGTCGGCGGTGACGGCCGCGGCGAATGACTCCGCTTCGTTGAACACGGAGATTCCCTTGGTGAGCGACGTGCTGCCGACCGCGAGCTGCAGGTTATTCTGGTCGGCGGCGCCGACGGTGGTGATGAGCGGGCTCGCCGGCAGTTTCATCAGGTCGAGGGTCGCCGGCCCGGTACGGATCTCGTGGGTGGTGCCCAGGTCCGGGTCGGCAAGGTTCACCAGCAACCCTGCGGCGCTGATGCTCGTGAACGGGTGTGCGGAGCCTCCGTTCACCCAGTCGATGACCAGTGTCTGCAGCGAGCTCGGCCCGGCGGTCAGCGCCCGCGCCCTGAAATCCGGCGGCGCCGCACCGAAGGGTGCCACCGTGCCCTGCATCTGCAGCAGCTCGCCGGTCGTCGTGACGGGCCCCGGTGGCACGGCGGAGGTGTCGACGGCATAGGCGGTGGGGGTCGCATCATGCCCGGCGAGCCCGGTGCCGGCGAAATTGAACACGGCCGGCGCGAGAGAGCCCAGTGACGCCAGATCGAGCGTCGCATCCGCGTTCTGCATGCCCCACAGCGTGGTGGGCCGCAAGCGCAGGAAGCCGGCGGTGGCATCGAGGCCGACCAGCGTGCCGCTGGAGTCGATGCTGGGTTGCCCGGCCACCGTGATCACCTGACCCACCGAGACGTTGGCGATCGTCAGGCCGGGAGTGGCGATGCCATCCTCGAACACGCTGGTGCCGGTCCCGATCGTGACCGGCACGCTGTCGATGTACGCTGTGGTGCCGATCGGCGTGACGAAGTCGACGGCACGCAGCGTGAGGGTATTGTCGCTGCGGGCGCTGACGACTCCCGTGAGGTAATACGCCAGCTGGCTCTCCTGGCTGGTGCCGAAGTAGACCTCCGTGGCGTTGAAGGTCGGGGTCACCCCCGACAGATTATCGAGCGTGCCCCACGCGACGAGCGGACTGTTCTGCTGCTGCTGCGCGATCGCGCTGAGACCCGCCGCGCCCGTGTACACGGTACCGTTGATGCTGAAGTAGGTCTTCGCGTTGGTATTGACGATGACGGCCCCGACCGCCGATACCAGGTCGTAGAAGGGCCGCGAGTTCATGTAAAAGCCGCTGGTCACCTGCTGGGTCGTCACGTACAGCCCGCGCAGGCGCAGCACCGTGGAATCGACCGGCGCCGGCGTGACGACGGCAAAGGGCTGCACCTGCACCACGGCAGCCGCGGTGAGCTGGTTGGAGGCGAGCAGATCGATCTCGACCTGCAGCCGCGTGGACACGTTATGGGTGATGACCAGCGGATGGGCCGGGTCGAAGGTCACCACGACGTTCGCGGTGGTCATTGCGGTGCCGGTGTTGTTGGTCGGGGTCGCCGCCACCGTCTGACCGTTCTGGTTGAGCCATACCTGCGGAGTGGAGGTCCAGTCGAGCGCGATCAACGCCGAGAGGTACGTGCCTTCGGGGACGGCGGGAGCTTCTACCAGCTCGGTGACGGTGTTCAGTTTCGCGAGGTCCACCGCGGTCGGTGTGATCCAGGGTGTCACGACGGTGCCGTCGTTGCGCGTGAGCTCGATGGCGTCGAGATTGACGATGTAGCTCGCGAAATCGCCGCTGTTGGTGAGATTGCCCATGGTTACCACGGGCGTTCCAGGCGGGGCAGGATGGCTGGTGCCGCAGGCGACGAGCATCGCGGCGCTGCCGCAAACCAGCGCGTGCAGCGCCCCCGCGCAGCGGGTCCGCCCTGGACGAACGACTGTCATTTCGGGATATCCCCTTCGCTGGCTCACTCTTTAGGCACTGCGCCGGCGCCACGGATTGGGGGGTTAGAGGGGGCCGCCGCCAATACGTTCCCCCTCGAGCGAGGGGTGCGCCGGGCAACCCGGGCAAAACGCGAAGTTTACCGGTTTTGGTGCGGTTTAGTTGACCGTGAGAGCGATCGACGCACTGGTGCTCGTGCGCAGGTCGATTGCCTGCGGGTACCACTGGCGCTGCACACTGCCGGGGGAGCTCGAGTTCCACGCGCGCACCGTCAGGTAGTAGAGCGCGTCTGGAACTCCACTCGGCAGGTTGCTGAGTGTCACGTTGCCGCCGGTTCCCTGGGCGAGCACGGCGGCGAGTGGGGCTGCCGCCACGAGCGTGCCGTCGTGGCTCACCAGGAGCTCCCCCTGGTCGTACTTGCCGGCAACGGCTGATACCACGGTCGCCGACAGCGTGCCGGCGGAAGCTCCCGACTCGAGCGCGAGCGCCGGGACGACGACCATTGCCGAACCGGTCTTCGGCGTCGTGACCGACACACTGGTGCTGATCGTTCCGTCGCTGAAGCCGGGTGCGGAGGCGGCAACGAGGTACACCCCGATACCGTCGGCGGGCGCCGCGCTCACCACGGTGACCGTGCCGTTGGTCGCCCAGGTGCCCGAGTCGATCGTGTCCGGCGAGAGGGCCTGGGCGTTGAAGAGCGTCTGATTGAACGGATCGATGGGGCTCGACTCGATGACGTAAGGGACTTCACCCCTCGCTCCGAGCGTCTGGTAGAAGCCCACCACCGCACCGGCAGGCAGCAGCGCACCCGGGGCGGTGGCGATGTTGGCCATATACGAGGTGACCGCGCGGGGCGTGAGCGTGCCGATCGACACGGCGGTCACGTTGGGGTTCGCGGACGAGGCAGTCGTCGTCGTCCGCGTAGTGGTGGTCGGAATGGTGACTGTCGTGTTCGGGGTCGTCAGGGTCGTGGTCGCATTAGTGGTGGTCGAGACGCTCGAGGCCGAGGGCCGCGGCACCTGCACCCCCTTCACGATGATGGTGGCGATGCCCGGCCCGTGAATCACGACATCATAGGTGAGGGGCGAGGTGGTGGAGGAATTGGTCGCGAGCGGGTACAGCAGGAAACTGCCGTCCGAGGCAACGGTGGTGGCACAGACGATGACGTGGCGACTGCCGTCGGTGCTGAGTGTCTGTGCGCTCACGCGCAGTCCGCCCGCTCCCGAGGGAATGTTGGTGAGGGTGAGCTGTCCCGAGATGCCGCCAGCCTGCGAGAGGTCATACGCCGCCCCATGAGCGCTCAGGAGTATCCCCGGCGTGGCCTTGGCGTAGTAGAAGGGCACGAGAGCAGCGTTGCCATCGAGCGCTGCCGCGAAGGAGTTCGAGGACGTGGTGCTCGATGTCCCGGTGGTCGAGCTGGTGCTGGTGATACCGAAGGGGCTGGAGGGACTGGAGGTGCTCGAGGTGGCGGTGCCCGTGGTGGTGCTCGTGCCGGTGCTGCCGAGCCCCGTCGCCCCGACATTGCCCACCGGGACCTTGAGCGAGGTCTGAATTCCGAAGCCCTTGTCGGGATTGAGGAGCTCGAGCGGCAGCTGTTGGGTATTGCCGTTGCCGTCGACGTAATCGGCCTCGAAGTTGTAGAGCGCGCCGGCGTTCTGTGCCGAGGTGGCCAGTGGCGCCGTGGCGTCCACGGGAATCAGGCGCACTTGCGAATAGGTGGCGGGGGGCACCCGCAGTCCGCTCGCGAGGTTCCCGAGGTTGCCGCCGTTCTGTGCCACCAGGTCCACCGTGCTCGGGGTCGAGAGCGTGTTCTTGCTCCAGCCGCTGTCGTCGGGCCCGGCGGTCGCATCCGTGCTGAACCATACCTCCTGCACCGTGATGAAAACGTGCGAGTACTGCGCCGGGGTGTTGCCGGTCAGCGACACGTCCGTCTTGCTGGAGCAGCCGGTGAGCATGGCCGCGCACGCGGCGAGCAGGGCGATGAGCGCGGATTGCGGGCGAAGATTCATGCCAATCCTTGTGCGGTGCGTGGCTCGATCATGCTACGAAGGTCCCTCGCGTCGCAACGCGGCCGCGCCCGATTTATGTTTCGAATTGTCGGGCGGTGCCCGCGGTCGCATTCCGGGCCGCCACGAGAAAATTGGACGCCGCGGCGCTAAGCCGGTACAGTGCGCGCCGCCAGACGATCAGGCGCCGGTCAGCGCCCGTGTGGCCGCTTCGATTTACCATTAACTCCGAGGCTTGCAGCTGACCGCCGCGGCGCTTGACGCGCTCCGGGCGAGCCGGAAAAAGCTGAGGTTTTTACTTCCCATGTCATTTGCAGATCTCGGGCTCGTGCCCGGGCTGGCGCGTGCCGTCGCCGATAAAGGCTACGCCACGCCCACACCGATCCAACGCGCCGCCATCCCGGCGGTACTCGCGGGGCGCGACGTGCTCGCCGCCGCACAGACCGGCACCGGCAAGACGGCAGCATTCGTGTTGCCGCTGCTGCAGCGCCTCGGGGCACCCGCCGGCGCTGCCCCGCGCGCGCTCGTGCTGACACCCACCCGTGAGCTCGCGGCGCAGGTCGCCGAGAGCGCGGCGCGTTACGCGCGCCACGGCGCGCTGCGCACCGCGGTCATCTTCGGCGGCGTGAGCGAGCGGCCGCAGATCGAGACACTGCGCAGCGGCTGCGACCTGCTCGTGGCCACCCCGGGCCGTCTGCTCGATCTGCAGGCGCAGGGTGTGCTCGATCTGGGTCAGGTGCGCTGCTGCGTGCTCGATGAGGCCGACCGGATGCTCGACATGGGATTCATTCACGACATCCGCCGGATCCTCAAACTGCTGCCGCGGGAGCGGCAGAACCTGATGTTCTCGGCGACGTACTCCAGCGCCATCCGCGAGCTGGCGGCACGGCTGCTGCGCGAGCCACTGGTGATCGAGGTCGCCGGGCGCAACGTCACCGCCGAGCGTATCGATCAGTGTGTCTACCGTGTGCCGCAGGCCCACAAGCGACACCTGCTGCGCCATCTCATCGAGTGCGGCAGCTGGCACCAGGTGCTGGTGTTCACGCGCACCAAGCACGGTGCCAATCGCCTCACGCAGCAGTTGCAGGCGTGTGGTATCCAGGCGGCCGCGATCCACGGCAACAAGAGCCAGGGTGCCCGCACGCGGGCACTGAGTGACTTCAAGGAGCGGCGCATCACGGCGCTGATCGCCACCGAGGTGGCGGCGCGCGGGCTCGACATCCGCGAATTGCCGCACGTGGTCAACTTCGAGCTCCCGCACGTCGCCGAGGACTACGTGCACCGCATCGGCCGCACCGCGCGCGCCGGAAGCTCGGGTGTCGCCGTTTCGCTGGTGGCGCCGGAGGAGGCGGCACAGCTGCGCGACATCGAGAAGCTCCTCGGACGTCCCCTGCCCACTGCCTCGCTGCCGCGGTACTCGGTGCCGGCGGGCGAGTCGCGGCCCGCACCCCGGCGGGAAATCAGGGCGCGCGCATGATCGCGCGCCGCACCGGCGCGAGCGGTGCATCCTCGAGCAGCCGTACGGAGCTGCCGTCGGCCATGACGCCGAGCTCGCGCCACAGTGCCGTGAGATCGGGCGTGACCGGCTGCTCCTTCATGCCAGCGTAGAGCTCTTCCAGCGTGTGCGTCCCGACTGCGGCATCGCCGGTGCGCAGCACGCGCTCGATGGGCCAGTCGGTCGCGAGCCCGCCACTCTCGCGCAGAATCGCCCGCAGCGCCTGCTGCAGCCCGAAGCGCAGCTGCGTCCGCTTGCGGATGTCGACGTCCGCGAGCAGGCAGAACATCGCGCCGCCCCAGTAGGTCCGACCCCAGGAATGAGTATGGTCGAGACCGCGGTCACCGGCCTCCGGCAGTCCGCGCGGCATCGAGCGCATCTCTTCCGCCCACACATCCGCCTCGCTGCGGTTGCCCGCCTGCACGCGGGCAATGCCTTCGACGTAGGTCGCAAGGCCCTCCGAGAGCCAGGCGTGCTCTTCGCCGGTGTCGGGCAGCGCGAGATGGGTCATTTCGTGGACCAGCACCCAGTCGGCCGACAGCTGCTCCGCGGTGACCTCGCGGCCGAGCTGCACGCGGATGTAGGCATCGGGATTCGCGAAGGTCTTGCCGCCGTGCACGCCGTCGCCACTCTGTGCAACCAGCCTGAGGGTGGCCGTCGCGGCCGGGAAGCGGCCGTAGTAGCGCGCGACGATGTCGGCGGAGCGCTGCACCCACTGGAGAATCGCGGGAGCGCCCGCGCCAAAGGCGTCGCGGTCGAGCTGCACGCGCAACGCCGCACCGCCAATGCGCAGCTCCTCGTCCGCATCGGCGACGCCACCGGCCAGCAGCAGCAGCGCTGCGAGCAGCGCAGCGCGCGCGCCTGCGGCGGCGGCGCTCACGGCGCGCTCAGCGCGCCGTCTGTCCGAACAGCACGCGTCTCGATTCCTCCGTGATGGTGTCACGGGTGTTGACGTCCGCGGCCCTGGCATAG
This sequence comes from Gammaproteobacteria bacterium, assembly GCA_019235245.1. Taxonomy (GTDB): domain Bacteria; phylum Pseudomonadota; class Gammaproteobacteria; order Steroidobacterales; family Steroidobacteraceae; genus 13-2-20CM-66-19. The sequence goes on along the minus strand of JAFAKO010000177.1, from coordinate 8,683 downwards.
GCGCGTACGGTCGCCGGACGCTCGCGAATGTGCTCGAACCAGCGCTTGAGGTGCGGAAACTGCTCGAGCCGCTGGCCCTGCGCCTCGTGCGGCACGATCCACGGGTAGCAGGCGATGTCGGCGATGGAATACTCCGCCCCGATGTAGGGGCGATCGCTGAGGCGGTGATTGAGCACGCCGTACAGGCGGTTGGTCTCCTTCACGTAGCGCTCGATGGCGTAGGGAATCTTCTCCGGCGCATAGCGGGCGAAGTGGTGGTTCTGCCCGGCCATGGGACCGAGCCCCGCCATCTGCCAGAAAAGCCACTGCGTCACCTCCACCTCGCCGCGCAGCTCCCGGGGCAGGAGCCTGCCGCTCTTGCGGGCAAGGTACAGCAGTATCGCACCGGACTCGAACACCGAGAGCGGTCCGCCGCCGTCGGCGGGCGCGTGATCGAGGATCGCCGGGATGCGATTGTTCGGCGCGATGGCGAGGAACGCGGGCTCGAACTGTGCGCCGCTGCCGATGTCGACGGGAACGATGCGGTAGGGCATCCCTGTCTCTTCGAGGAACATGGTGATCTTGTGACCGTTGGGTGTGGTCCAGTAATAAAGATCGATCATCGCTGCTTACTCGCTGTGACTGCGGCCGAGGATCGCACGCGGCGCGCGGCGCGCGCGATGCTCTTGCGGGTCGGCACCGGCTCCGCCTTTAGGGGTACTCTGTGCGGATGAGGCTCCCTGCAGCGATCGTGAGCGAGCTGCGTACCGCGGGCTACGCACTGCTCGAGCCGGAAGCGGCCGCCGGCGCGCTCGATGTCGAGCTCGACGCGCTCGCCGCCACGGCTACGAGCTGGCAAGCGCTGCCGCGGGATTCCTACCTTCGCGATGGCGGTCACTATCGTGCCCGCCGGCACAGTTGCTTCGTGTACGCACCGGGCAGCGGCTTGCTGCAGCCCGTGCCGCAGCGGCCTCACTGGCAACCCACCACCTACAACGCCCTGCACGGTGGCATGCTGCGCTGGTTCGAGCCGATCGAGCCGGCCGTCGCGGCGAACGCGGCGCTCCGCCAGTTGCTCGCCTCGCTCGGGACGCTGTTCGCGCAGCTGCGCCCGGTCGAGCGCTGGTACATCGAAGCCCATCAGTTCCGCATCGACACCGCCGGAGGCATCGGTCGGCCCACGCCCGAAGGCGCGCATCGCGATGGCGTCGACTTCGTCGCCGTGGTGCTCGTGAGACGCTCCGGGGTGCGCGGCGGCGAGACGCGCGTGTTCGAGGCGCAGGGCAGTCGCGGCGTCCGTTTCACCATGGTGCAGCCGTGGTCGATGCTGCTGCTCGATGATGCACAGGTCATTCACGAGACGACGCCGATCCAGGCGGAGATCGCGGACGGCGCCCCGGGGGCCGCGCGAGCGGTGCGCGACACGCTCGTGCTGACTTACCGCGCGGGGGGCTTTCAGGAGCCGGCGGCGGGTGGTTGAGGCGCGGAGTCCGCGCGGTTGCCCTCGATCCAGGTCGCACGCACGTTGAGCCCATCATCGGCGAGCACGAGGTTCGCGCGCTGCCCCGCGGCGATGCGTCCGAACTCGTGTGACACACCGAGGAACTCTGCCGGCACCTGGCTCGCCATGCGCACCGCCTCGGGAAGCGACACGCCGAGCATGGCGACGGCGTTGCGCACGCAGCTCGCCATGTCGATGTTGGAGCCGGCGAGCCGACCGTCCTCATCGATGCAGGTGTGCCCGCGCACGGTGATGCGCCGTCCCTGGAGCTCGAAGCGGTCCTGGCTGGTGCCGACGCTCGGCATGGCATCGGTCACCAGCATGAAGCGATTGAGCGGCTTGCAGCGCAAGGCAATACGCAGCACCACCGGATCGGTGTGCTCGCCATCGACGATGATGCCGCACCAGCTGCGTTGATCGTCGAGCGCTGCACCGACCGTGCCGGGTTCCCGCCCGGTGAGCTGCGACATCGCGTTGAAGAGGTGCGTGAAGCCGGTCAGCCCGTGCGCCAGCGCCGCACGGATCTCCGCGTAGCTCGCGTTCGTGTGACCCGCGGAGACGACCACCCCCGCCGCGACCAGCTGCTGTATCAGCTGCGGCGTGGTCATTTCGGGGGCGAGCGTGACGAGCGTGCGCCCCCCCTGGAGCGAAGTGAGCAGCCCGAGGGCGCTCGGATCGAGCTCACGCAGCTTCGCCGGATCGTGTACCCCCTTGCGGGCGACATTGAGGAAGGGTCCCTCGATATGGATACCGAGCACCCCGGGGACGCCCGCGGCGATCGCGCCGCGCACCGCCGCGATTGCGCGTGCCACGATCTCGAGGTCGGCGCTGATGAGTGTCGGGAGGAACGCCGTGGTGCCGAAACGGCGGTGGGCCGCGCCGATGGCGCGGATCGATGCGATGCTCGGTGCGTCGTTGAACAGCACGCCACCGCCGCCATTCACCTGCAGGTCGATGAACCCCGGGAGCAGCAGCCCCCCCTGCAGATCGTAGCGCTCGGTGGCGCGGCTCCCCAGGGCATCCTCCGCCAGCACATCGATGATGCGCCCGCGCTCGATGAGCACGCACGCGCCGCTCGCGAAGCCCTCCGCGCGCAGCACCCGTCCATTGACCAGGGCAAGACTCATCAGACGGTCTCGGTCACTTTCCGCAGATGCGGGGGTGCGTCGGGGTTGTAGCCGCGCGCCAGCGCCAGCGCGTTCGCCATGCGGTAGAAGCTCTGCACGAAAAGCAGCGGCTCGATCACCGGATGCGCGCTTTCGCTGGGAAGTTCGGTGGTCTGCGGCAGCTGCCCGCCGGCGAGCAGTACGTCCGCACCCTGCGCGGCGACCTCGGTGGCAAGTTGCAGCACGCCCGCGCGGCTCTCGTCGTGCTGCGCGAACATGAGCAGCGGAAATCCCGCCCCCACGAGCGCCATCGGTCCATGGCGCAGCTCGGCAGCGCTGATCGCCTCGGCGTGCAGCCCGCAGGTCTCCTTGAGCTTCAAGGCAGCCTCCTGTACGACGCCGAGTCCGAGGCCGCGGCCGATGACGTACAGGCTGGTGGCTGCCGTGAGCCGGGTCACCGCCGCACTCCAGTCGAGCTCCCAGGCGCGTGCCAGTTGCGTCGGCGCCTGCGCGAGCGCAGCCGCGAGCGACTCATCCCCGCACCATGCGGCCACCAGCTGCACGATCGCACCGAGGGATGCGAGGTAGGACTTGGTCGCGGCGACCGCGCGCTCCGGGCCGGCATGCAGCGGCAGCACCTCATCGGCGAGCTGCGCGAGCGGCGAGCCTGGCGCATTCACGAGCGCGACGATGTGCGCGCCGGCCGCGCGCGCCCGGCTCACCACCGCGAGCAGATCCGGGCTGGCACCCGACTGCGAGATGGCGAGCAGCAGGGTGCCGCCAAGGTCGGTGGCCGCCTCGTACACCGAGCTCACCGAGGGGGCAGCGGAAGAGGTGAGGAGCCCGAGGCGGGTCTCGATGAGATAACGCGCGAAGGTTGCGGCGTGATCCGAGCTGCCGCGCGCACAGGTGACGACCGCCCGGGGCGGTGTCGCACGCAGCCGCGCGGCGAGCTGCGCGATAGGCGCCGCGTTCGCCGCCAGCTGCGCAGCGATCACCCGCGGCGCCTCGGCCGCCTCGCGGAACATGCAGGTCATCTCGGTGGGCGTGCTCACGTTGTGGAGCTGAGCTCGGCGACGAAGTCGTAGATGTCGCCGCGGTAGTACGACTGGGTGAACTCCGCGGTGCGCCCGTCACTGAGGAACCCGAGCCGCTCGACCAGCAGTCCCGCGTCTTTCTCCTGCGCCTGCAGCAGCTCGGCCTGCTCGGCCGTGAACAGCACCGCGCGCAACCGCTGCAGCGCGCGCACCGGTCGATTGCCGGCGCGCTCGAGCGCGATGTACAGCGATGAGTCGACGGCATCGAGCGAGGGCAGGCACGAGGCGAGGATGGTCGCGTACTCGAGTGACATGGGGGCGTCGTCGGCGAAACGGATGCGGTGAAAGCGGTATACCGGTGTTCCGGGACTCGCGCGCAGCGTCAACGCCTCCTCCGGCGTCACGGTGCCCGCGGCCTTGCGCAACCAGACGCTGCGTGGCGTGCGCCCGCGCGCCCGCATGTCTTCGGAGAACGAAGTCAGCTTGGAGAAATTCTTCTCCACGCGCGCGCGCACGAACGTACCCGAGCCCTGACGGCGCACCAGCAGGCCCTCGCTCACGAGGCCGTCGATCGCCTTGCGCACCGTGATACGCGAGACACTGAACTCGGTTGCGAGATCGCGCTCCGGCGGCAGCGCATCGTCAGGTCCCAACACCCGCGTCTCGATCGCCTGGCGCAGCGCGCGCTGCAGCTGCTGGTAAAGCGGCAGCCGACTTGCCCCATCGAGTTTCCCCACGGTTTGTGACAGTGCGGCCACCGGCTATACCCGTATCAGCAGATCACCCATGACAGTACCACGAAAATACCAGTTAGTTGTCACCGCGCAACTTATGCATCTGTATCACGTTGAGTCTACTGTAAAAACACCACATGTATATCACTGGTATTGTCGGAGCTGTTATTTTCTATTGATTGGTACTATATTGGACCTTAACTGGTCCCACAGTTACGAACCGGCCTGAGAGCTCTCCAGGGCAGTTCTGACGAAGACAAGACGTAGCAATTGCAGACCATCAAGCGGGGGTGAGCAAGTCATGAGAATCGCAAGGTCGACTTTGATCGGAACGGCAGTCGCGATGGCGCTGTGTGGACGCGATGGCGCAGTCCAGGCGCAGCAGGCGAGCGGCGATCAGACGGCCACCAGTTCGAACGAGCTCCAGGAGGTCGTCGTCACCGGCATCCGCGCCTCCCTCCAGGAGTCGCTGTCGATAAAGAAAGCATCGACCAACGTCGTGGATGTGGTCACTGCGGAAGACATCGGCAAGATGCCCGATAAGAACGTCGCGGACTCGCTGAGCCGTGTGCCCGGTGTTACCGTCAGTTCCGCCGGCGCCAACGAAGGCGGCTTCGATGAGAACGACCGCGTCAGTCTTCGCGGTACGGGTCCGAGCCTCACCCAGACGCTCATCGATGGCCACAACGTGGCCTCGGGCGACTGGTTCGTGCTCGACCAGACCGGCACCGTCGGTCGTAGCGTGAGCTACACGCTGTTGCCTTCGGAGCTCGTGAGCCAGGTCGTGGTACAGAAGAGCTCGCAGGCGGATCTGGTCGAGGGCGGCGTCGCGGGCACGGTCGACATCGTGACGCGCAAGCCGCTCGGTGACTTCAAGCAACCGCTCACCCTGCAGGCGTCCGCCGGCGCGGTGTACGCGGATTTGCCGAACAAGGGCGCCCCGCAATTCAGCGCACTCGCCAACTGGAAGAACGACGGCTCGAATTTCGGCGTCCTGGCACAGGGCTTCTACGAGGATCGCTACCTGCGCCGTGATGGCACGGAGATACTTGGCTACGACCAGATCGCTCCCGGGAGCCCGATTGCAGTCAAGGATCCGAACCTCAGCAACGTGTGGTATCCGCACCTGATCGGGTCGGCGCTCTTTACCCAGGAGCGCAAGCGCTATGGCGGCCTCATGAACATGGAGTTCAAGCCGAGCGACGCCGTCGGCTTCGATCTCTCCGGTTTCTACGCGAAGCTCGAGGGGCCCAACTTCAACCGTAACTACCTGATGTGGGGGACGCACTTCATTAACTCCGGCCTGGGGCAGGCCCCGAACCCCGGCTACGTCGTGCAGAACAACACCCTCACCAGCGCTACCTTCGCCGGTGTCCCCGGTACTTTCTACGGCGTCTACGACCAGATTTCCCGACCGGATGAATCCGCCGACTCCGCCTTCATCAACCTCGACGGCAATTTCGTCGTCACCGAGCACTTTCGCCTCGGCGGACAGGTGGGCTGGTCCCAGGGCCACGGCAAAACTCCGACTCAGGATGTCTCCGAGACCCAGCCCGGCACCGGCGCAGGCGCGTCCTGGACGCTGAACGGTCTGTCGCGTCCGCCGGACTGGGCCCTGACGGGAGTCAACTACTCGCAGCCCTTTCCGCCGGGCCACCCCCAGGACCTCACCTTTGGCTGGATATTCGGTGGTCAGTTCATCGATACCATCGACAAGGAGACCTGGGCGAAACTCGATGCCACCTTCGACATGTCCGACTCCGGAGCCTGGAAGGATTTGAGCTTCGGTGTGCGCTATCAGAAGCACGACCGCAGCTCCATCGGCTCGATCGCGCAGGGGCCGACGTTCTGTCCGCCGCTTCCGGCCCCGCAGGTAGGTGCCGGGACCTGCCCGTCGAGTTATCCGACCAGCTACTCGAACTATCCGTCGAACTACAACACGTTCGGCAGCAGCATCCCGACCGGTATCTGGTACTGGACGCCCGCACAGCTTGCGGCCTACAACGCTCCTGCCAACGTACAGCGCGATCCGGTGAAGCGCGCCTATCCGCCGCAATGGTTCTCGCTGAGCGAGCCCGACACGGCCGCCTACGTCAAGGCCGATTTCAAGGGCGAGCAGTGGAGCGCGAACCTCGGGGTGCGCTACGTCCACACCAAGGAGGACACGGTTACCTGGGCGCCGCTCAACTGCAGCACGCCAGAAGTGCCCAACTCGAATCCGCCCTGCTCGGCGAGTCTCCCCGGCCTGGTCACCGGTTCGCTGTTTGGGCCCTACCAGGCAGTGCCCGTCAGCCAGTCCTACAACGACGTGCTGCCGAGCGCGAACTTCCGCTGGCAGTTCAGCCCCGAGGTGATCGGCCGCCTCGCAGCCGCCGAGACCATGACGCGCGCGGATTACTCGGCGCTATCGGGCACGACCAGCCTCACCCCACCGGGGGCCTTCATTTCAGGCGTGCCGAGCAGCTGCACATCGGTGCCGCCGATAAACTGCGGCAGCGGCACGGGCTCGAACCCATACCTCAAGCCGATCCGCTCGACCAACTACGATGCGACGCTCGAGTGGTACTTTGCGCCGCGCTCGATTCTCTCGGGAAACCTGTTCTACATGGATCTGAGGAACTATATCGGCTATGGCAGCGAGATACTGAGCTATACCAACTTTGGCCCGGGGTTGCCGCCGAACGGAGCATCGGTGCCATATCTGCTCACGGTGCCCATCAACACCAAGGGACGCGCGCAGGGTATCGAGCTCGCCTACCAGCAGGCATTCGGCAACAACTTCGGTATCGATGTGAACTACACCTACACCGATGCGAAGCAGACCGAAGGCGTGCCGACTACCGGCCCTACGGCGGGCGACAGCCGCCTGGTCGGTGCCTCCAAGAATGTCTACAACGTCAGCGGCTACTACGAGAACGCGCACTTCAGTGCGCGCGTGTCGTACACCTACCGCTCGGCGTTCTACAGCGGGCTGGATCGCAGCACGGCGTTCACGCAGGACTCTATCGGGACGCTCGCTGCCTCACTGGCATACATCATGAACGAAAATCTTAGCGTAACCCTGGACGGCCAGAATCTGAACAATCCGACGCTCAAGTACTACGCGCTCGACACCACCCAGCCGCGCGCCTTCTACCACAACGGCAGGCAGTACTACCTCATGTTGCACGCGAAGTTCTGAGGACCTCTTCGGTGAGGCCGGGGCGGGCGATGCGCCCGCCCCGGCAGGCCGCCACCTGTGGCGCTTCCCTCGCCACGAGGTGCATCATCCCCGAGTGATGGACTCGCCATGACGACCGCCACACTCTTCAATGACTCCTATAGTCCAGCCAGCTCGCCCGCCACGGGGCCGGCGCCCGGGTCTTCGGCGCATCCTGATCATCGGGGGTGGCACGGCCGGATGGCCTTGCGGGCTTACTTCTGGTAGCCGCCAGAACCGCGGCTGTGGCCGTCGCCATGCAAGCTCCCGCCCCGATCCGCGAGTTCGCGACGCGCGATGCCGAGCTCATCCGGTGCGAAGTGCTCGCGAGCGGGGAGCCGGCGGTGCTGCGCGGACTCGTGACTGACTGGCCTGCGGTGGCCGCCGCGCGCACCTCGCCCACGGCGCTCCTCGGCTATCTGCGGCGGCTCGACAGCGGCGCACCGGTGGACGCCATCATGACGGCGCCCGAGATCAAGGGGCGGATCTTCTACCGCGAAGCGCTGAAGGGCTTCAATTTCGTGCGCAACCGCCTGCCGCTCACGGCGGTCGCGGAGCAGGCGCTGCGTTACGCCGGCCATCCGAGCGCCCCGTCGGTCGCGGTGCAAAGCGCACTCCTGCGCGATTGCCTCCCGGCCTTTGCGGCGGCCAACCCGCTGCCGGTGGCGGATCTTGCCGCGCAGCCGCGCATCTGGCTCGGCAACGCAGTCACCACCCCGACCCATCTCGATGAGTGGTTCAATATCGGCTGCGTGGTGCTCGGGCGGCGGCGCTTCACGCTGTTCCCCCCCGCGCAAATCGCCAATCTCTACGTCGGCCCACTCGACTACGCGCCGACCGGCGCGCCGATGAGTCTCGTGCAGCTGCACGCACCGGATTTCGGGCGCTTCCCACGCTTCCGCGAGGCGCTCGCTCACGCGCTCAGCGCCGACCTCGCCCCCGGCGATGCGCTGTTCATTCCACCGCTCTGGTGGCACAACGTCGAATCGCTCGACCCGCTAAACGTGCTCGTGAACTACTGGTGGCACGCGAGTGGCGCGGCACTCGGCAATGTCTCCGGCTACGACAGCCTGCTGCACGCGATTCTCAACATCCGTCAGCTCCCCTTGCCGGTGCGCGAGGCGTGG
>JAFAKO010000172.1 GCA_019235245.1 Gammaproteobacteria bacterium | reverse complement strand
ACCGATGCGGTCGGGAGCCCGAACAGATCGCCATAGCGCTCGGCGATGAGCTCGGAGGCGAGCTTCGAGATGCCGTACAGCCGCCGCGGCATGACATACCCGTCCTCCGGGAGCGGCTCGCCCGGGTGATCCGGGCCGTGATGCTTGTAGACGGCGCCGGAGCTCACGTAGATGAATCGCTCGAGCTTCGCCAGGGTGCGAGCCCACTCGAGTACCGCTACCGTGCCCATCACGTTGACATCCACGATCCGCGCCGGGCTCTCCGCTTCGGGCTCGCGCCTGGCTTCCGCAACGGTGCCACGCGAGAGCGGGGTAACAGTCGCGCCGTGGACGATGTGGGTCACCGCATGCCGGCCGAGAGCCTCGCGCCACTTCTGCGGCTGCGTCACATCGGCGACCACGACGGACATGCGCTCCCTGAACGGCGCGAAATACCGCTCGGCGGCGGCATCGAGGGGCGCGGCGTCCAGCACCACCAGGCGCGCCGCAGAGTCGCTCTCGAGCCAATGCCGGGCGAGAACGCTCATGACGAACCCGGTCGCACCCGTTACCAGCAGTGTCATGTCAGGCTCCCGCGAAATGCCGCTCATAGCGGAAAATCCAGCAGCAGCGCCAGCAGTGCGCGCGCCCCGACCGCGAAATCTTCGAGCGCCATCCCTTCATCGGGATTATGGCTGCCGTGCTCGTTGCGGACAAAAATCATCGCGCTGGGAACGCCGACCTTGGCGAACACCGCGGCATCGTGCCCGGCGCCGCTCGCCATCTGGAACGGATGATCCAGCAGGCTCATCAGCCGCGCGCGCAGGCGCTCGTCCAGCACCGCCGGCGGCGAATCACTCGTCGCGCCGAGATCGAAGCGCACCCTGTAGGCATCCGCGATGCGTGCCGCGGCGGCACGTGCCTCGGCGGCGACGCTTTCCATGGTCGCAGCGGACAGCGCGCGGATATCGAGCACGAAGCGCGTCTCGCCGGCAACCTTGCTCGGCCCATGCATGCCGGGGTCGGTGAAAAGCTCGCCGGTGGTGAGCACCAGGTCCTCGCCTCGTTCCTCGTGCTGCAGCCAGACGGTCTCCATGTGATGCAGAAGTGCCACGGTCGCCGCTACCGCATCGTGACGGTGAGGGCGCGACACCGCACCCGAATGCGCGTACTCACCCACGCAGCGCGCGTTGCGGAAGCGCTTGCAGCCGCGGATCCCGCTCACCACGGCGGCCGGCAGTCCGCGCGCGACGAGCGTCGGACCCTGCTCGATGTGCAGCTCGAGATAGGCGCGCAGGCCCCCGGGATCGAGCAGCCGCCGCCGTGCGCGGATCGGCTGCGGATCGAAGCCGCGCTCTCTCAGCGTCGCCTCGAGACTCACGCCGTTGTCGGACCTGGCGATCGCGAGGCAGCCCGGATCGAGGAGGCCGAAAGCGCCGCCGCTGCCGAGATACGCGACGTCGAACCACGCGGACTCCTCGGCGCGAATTGCCATCACCGAGAGATCGTAGTCGGGCACCACCCCGGCGCGGCGCAGGCCGGACAGGGCGCACAGGCCCGCGACCACCCCGGCGGCGCCGTCGTAGTTACCGCCCTGCGGCACGCTGTCGAGGTGCGAGCCGACGATGATCCGTGGCGCGCTGCGGTCCTTGCCTGGCAGCGTCATGAAGAGGTTGCCGATCGCATCGAGGGTAATCTCGAGCGCCATGCCGGCGGCAGCGGCGCGCACGATGTCGTGGGCCGCCTGCTCGCCCTCGCCGTAGCTGTCGCGCACGATGCCGCGCCCCTGGCGCGTGGCCCGGCCGAGTGCGTCGAACAGCGAAGCGGCCATCGCCAGATCGGGCTGGATGGCTCCGGTCATGGAATTTTGCCTGCTAGAATCGCGGCCAATGTCGAGTCTACTCGCGGGAAAGATCGCTGTCGTCACCGGCGCCGCGTCCGGAATCGGTCGTGCGATCGCCGTCAGCTTCGCGAGCGAGGGGGCGAGCGTGGTCATTGCCGACATCACGCAGCAACCCGTGGAAGGTGGCGAGTCGACACTCGAGCTCATCGCGCGCGCTGGCGGCACCGCGTCCTTTCATAAGACCGATGTGGGCGCCTGGAGCGAGGTCGACGCGCTCATCGGCGCGACGGTCGAGCGTCATGGCCGGCTCGATGTGATGGTGAACAACGCCGCGACCTATTCGGGGACCGCGCTGCTCGAGACCGAGCCGGCGCAGTGGGATGAGGTCATGCGGGTAAACCTCACGGGCATCTTCAACGGCTGCAAGCGCGCGGTACAGCAGATGATCACGCAGGAGCCGATTGCCGAGGCGCGCGGCCGGCTCATCAACATCGGCTCGCAGCAGGGCATCGTCACCTCCCCGGGGGATCTGCCGTACGGGGTGAGCAAGGCCGGAGCCATCTACATCACCCGCCAGATTGCCGTGGATTACGCCCCGCATCTGATCGTGTGCAACTGCATATCGCCCGGCAAGATCGTCACCGGCGCGGGCGGCCTGGCCAAGGATCCGGCACGGCTCGCTCACCAGCGCCAGCGCACGCCCTGGCCGCGCTTCGGCCGGCCACAGGACGTGGCCAACGCCGCGGTGTTTCTCGCCAGCGATCGGGCGAGCTTCATGACCGGCTCGAATCTCGTCATCGACGGCGGCTGGCTCGCAGGCTGAGGACGCGCGGCCGGTACGGCGGGCGCCTCAGCGGTTCGCTATCGCGTATACCTTTCCCTGGTACGGGGATTTGTCGAGCTGATCGAGCGCCATGACGTAAAGCGTCTTCTCGTCCGGGCTCAAGGCCAGGTTGGGCACTCCGGGGGAGGGGAGCTTGAGCGTTCGCAGCAGCTTGCCTGCGGCGTCGACGACGAAGATCGTGCCGGCGAGCGGTGCGTGCACGTCCCGCGGATTCTGCCCGATGTACAGCTGCCCGCTGGAGTCGATCTTCACTCCGTCGGGGTAGATGTGGACGACGTGGTGGGTGAGCTCATCGAGGTCGAGAAACACCCGCCGGTTGGAGAGGGAGCCGTCGGGTCCGATGTTGAACTGGATGAGCCGGTGATCCTCGGTCTCGATCGCGTACAGGATCTTGCCGTCATTCGACACGACGATCCCGTTGGCGCTGTGGACCTCGACGGCCTTCTGGGTGATCGTGCCGTCGGCCGCAAGGTAGAAGATCTTGCCGTCGATCACCGGGCCCGGCGCGGTGCCCGAGCAGGTGAAGTAGATGCCACCGTGATGATCGGGCGCAAAGTCGTTGGGTCCGACGAAAGGCGTCCCGTATGCATCGTGCGTGTACGGGGCGAGGTCCTTGCCCTCGGCGGAGATCCGGCCGATCGTGCCGCTGTCGTAGCAGGTCACCAGGAATTCCCCGCGCGCGGTGGGAAGGACTGCAGAGGGGCCACAGCCCGGCTTGGACCAGAAGACGGCGTTCCGCGAGCCGTCCCAGGTGTCCACCGAGCTTCGATCGTATTCGACGTAGTAGAGCTTGCCGTGGTACCAGACCGGTCCCTCGGCGAAGTGCACATCGTCGTTGATCACCTTCACGTCCTGCGCACGCCCGTACGGGGAGAGAGTCAGCGCTGCGAGGACGACCGGCCAGTATTTTCTCAAAGGCTTTACTTCCTTCCAGGTGGGCGCCGCGCGCTCAGGCGCCGTAGGCCACGGCGCGCTGCATATCCGGGACGACCGTGCGCGCCCCGAGGAGAAAGTGCCATGTTGCCCAGAACCCGGTGGGCGCCAGCACCAACAGTGCGCCGCGGAGCGAGGCGGCGTCTGCGCCCTGGGTGCCTCCGAGCCAGTCGCTGAGGATCCCGACGCCCTGCACCGCGACGATGAGGTTGAATACGTTGCCCACGAGCACCGACCAGGCGGTGAACGTCGAGCGCATGTGGCATGGCGCGAGGTTCAGTACCAGCGCCATGCAGGGGCCGATGAAAAAGTAAATGGCGGGGACATAGGCCCACAGCAGCAGCTTGGCCAGCCATAGCTCGTGCGTCCAGTACGCCATGATCGAGAGAACGGTGGCGCATCCGGTGACAGCGGCGAGCGTCCACAGCACCCGGCGCGGATCCAACATGAACCGCCGGGACATGCACCAGGCCGCCACGATGGTCGCCAGTATTCCACCGACGAGGTGGATGCGACCGATGATCGCCCCCGCCTGAGCGACGTTCAGTCCGTAAGTTCGCAGCAGGAAGGTCGGGGTAAACCAGGCGAGACCCCAGCCCCAGAGCGAGCACACCCCGCTCGCCATGATCACGTGGAATGCGGCCCGCTGGCGCCACAGGAAAGCCACTGATTCCACGAGCGAGGCCTTGCCCGCTGCGGCGATGTCATCGAGCCGTCCGCGCCGCGGCTCACGGATGGTGGCGAACACGAGCAGGCCGAGCACCACCCCGGGCACACCGAGCGCGAAGAACCCCGCGCGCCAGCCGTACGCCTGGGCTACGGTGCCGGCCAGGTCCGAACCGAGCCAGGCGCCGACCGGTGCGCCGAGCGCGAAAATGCTGAGCGCCATGGGGCGACGCTCGGCGGG
>JAFAKO010000147.1 GCA_019235245.1 Gammaproteobacteria bacterium | reverse complement strand
CCGCACTGCGTGCCAGTAACACCGGGCTCGACGGCAGCGGCGTGACCGTTGGCGTCCTGTCCGACAGCTTCAACTGTTATGGAGTTTACGACCAGCCCGGCAGTGGAGTCCCCGCGAGCGGCGTGCGCGGTTACGCGCCGTACGGTTTCGCCTCGGACGACGCGACCTTCGATGAGACCAACGGTTACCTGACCGCGAGCGTCAATGTGTTGGAGGAAGCTCCCTGTACGCAATACGGCCAGCCGCTGCAGCTGCCGTTTGCGGATGAGGGCCGGGCGATGCTGCAGATCATTCACGATGTCGCCCCGGGCGCCGCGCTCGCCTTCTACACCGCGAGCAATACCGAAGCGGACTTCGCGGCCGGCATCGGCGCGCTTGCCGCCGCCGGCGCCACCGTCATCGCGGACGATGTCGGCTATTTCGATGAGCCCTTCTTTCAGGATGGCATCGTCGCACAGGCGATCGACGCCGCGAACGCGAAGGGCGTCGCGTACTTCTCCGCCGCCGGCAACAACGGCCAGATCTCCTACGAGAACACGGCGCCGATGTTCACCACTCTCGGCTCGGGCAACAATGCCGGCGAGCACCTGTTGACCTTCGGCATGAACGGCGGCACCGCGGTGACCTCGCTCCCGGTGCGGATTCCGGCGATGTTCCCCGGGGAATTCATCGGGCTCATCGTGCAATGGGACCAGCCGTACGTCACCGGTGCGCCCGGCAGCCCCGGCGCGAGCAGCGAGATCGACCTGTGCCTCACCGGTGCGCCCGCCAACAGCGTGGTCGTGAACCTCGATGGGAGCTCCATGACCTGCACCGGACCCAACTCACCGGGCGTCGACTCCACGCAGGTCCTGATCCTCGGTAACCCGGCAAGCAACGATAACAACACCTCCGCTACGACCATCGATCTCGTGATTGGCCTGAAGAGCGGCAGCCCGCAGCCGAACCTCATCAAGGTGGTCGTCGCCGCCGATGGCGCACCGGGCACCAGCATTGCGCAGTTCGACACGCAGAGCCCCACCCTGCAGGGACATCCCGGCGCCGCCGGCGCCGCCGCCGTCGGCGCCTCGTTCTTCGCGCAGACACCGGCCTGTGGGGTGGACGCCGTGGCGGTTCTCGAGACCTACTCCTCCACCGGCGGCGATCCGATTCTCTTCAACACCTCGGGCGTGCGGCTGGCCGCGGCGCAGACTCGCCAGAAGCCGAACTTCGTCGGCCCCGATGGCGTCAACACGTCGTTCTTCGGCTTCCCGCTCGCTGGCAGCGGTTTCAACGACACCTCCACGGTGCCGCAGTGTCTCAACGACGCCAGCTTTAACAATTTCTTCGGGACCTCCGCGGCCACACCGCACGCCGCGGCGATCGCCGCACTCATGCGCCAGGCCAACCCGGCGCTCACGCCGACGCAGATCTACGACGCGCTGCAGTCGACGGCGCTGCCGATGGGCGGCAGCACCCCCGACTATCTCTCCGGGTACGGCTTCATCCAGGCGGACGCTGCGATGGCGTCACTCCCCGCAGGGGCGCCGGTGCTGAAACTGAGCCCGAGCACGATATCCCTCGGCGAGTCCAGCACGCTCTCGTGGCTCGCGGTCAACTCGAGCTCCTGCGCGGCCTCGGGTTCCTGGAACGGCTCGCAGTCGATAGATGGCAGCCAGAAGCTGACTCCTGCAGCCACCGGCACACTCACCTACACGCTCACCTGCACGAGTGCGGCCGGCTCACAGAAGAGCTCCGCTAACCTGACGGTGCAGGCCGCCGCCGCTTCCGGCGGGGGTGGCGGCGGTGGCGGGCTCGATGAGCTTTCGCTCCTCGCGCTCACCGCGCTCGCCTGCCTGCGGGCAGCCGCGCCGCGCGGCCGTGGCGCCGCGCCGCAGGGCTGAAGGCCGCTCCCATCACGCTCCCACCGCGCCCGGCGCGCCAACCGGGCTGCCTGTTGGAATCGGCAGCGGGCGGAGCGCGTTCCGCTCTCTGTTAGACTCGCCCCCCGGAAGACACCGTGCGAGCACTGACGGCCACATGGTTGTGCGCTATCGCGCTCATGCGTGCCGCGAGCACCGGTGCTGCGAGCCCCGGCACCTACGGCAGCGCCGACACCCAGTATGCGAACTTCGCCTTTGCGAGCGAGATCGGCTCCGGCGTCTACGAGATCTCCGGCAGCGTCATCACGGTCTACACTTTCCAGCCGTACTACCCGTTGCGGGGTGCGCAGCCCAATGGCGGCCGGCCCGGCATCCGCCTGATCTTTCCGTTCACCGTCGGCTTCTTCAATTTCGACACCAACGATCTCCTGCACCTGCATCTGCCGAGCTCGATCGGCGCCGTGAGCTTCGAGCCGGGCGTCGAGCTCGACTACTGGATGAACGACGCGTGGGACCTGTACCCGTACGTGAAGGCCGGCGGCACGGCAGCCTCGAGCTCGGACGTGAACGCCGTCATCTGGGGCGCCGGCATACGCAGCGACTACCGCTTCGAGGCGCTCGCGGGTGCCGGCCTGTGGCGCTCGCAGTTCTCCTACGCGGGTGCCTACTACCATGGCGATGTTCCCAACGAGTCCTTCACGCGACTGCGCAACGGCGCGGAGCTGCGCCGCAATCTGGATCTCACCTGGCACTCGCGGGCGCTGCAGCTCTCGCCGTACGGGATCGTGGATGTCTACTTCAACGCCCCCTCGGGACCCGCCTCGGGGATCGCACCGCGTACCTTCCAGTACGAGCTGGGACTCATGATCGGCGTGTCGCCACAATGGCAGGTGTGGGGCTGGTCTCTGCCGCGCCTGGGTGTCGGCTGGCGCGAGGCCGGGGTGCTGTCCGGGTGGCGCCTGGTGCTGGGAGATCCTTTCTGAGCCGTCAACCTTGCAGTACGGCATGCGTTAGCATGGGCGTCGAAAAACCGGCCTTGCGTCGCCCGGTCGAGGTTGGAAAGCCATGAAGCGCCTGTCGTATGCGGTGTCCATCGTGTCGCTCGCCGCATCGCTCCTGTCCGCCTGCGGGCCGTACGTGAAGTCCGATGTGAACGGCGCGCTCATCGGACAGGTACATTGCGGCACCTTCGCCTGGGCGGGCGAGTTCCGCAGCACCAGTCCGCTCCGCAGCACCATCGCCAACCCCCTGAACGAGAGCCGGCTGCGCGCGGCGATCGCTTCCCATCTCGGCGGAATCATCCAGCCGGCGCCCGGCGGCGCCGATTGCCTGGTTGGTTACGGCATCGGCGGCTACTACACCGTGAGCGGTGGCTATCCCTATCCCTATGGATGGGCCTGGAACTATCCGTACGCATGGGGTGCCCCGGGCTATTACGCCTATCCCGAAGGCATCATTGCGGTGGATCTCTACGACGCCCGGACCGGGCAGCCGCTGTGGCACGCATCGATCCAGCAGAGTCTCTTCGGCGCAAGCGGGCCCGAGGCCGAGAAACGCATCGATTCCGCGGTCGCAGCCATCTTCACCAAATACCCCTACCGGGGCTGACAGCGCCGCAGCGCACGCCGCCCACCTCGATCCCGGCGGTGCGCCATCTGTTCGCCGCTGCGCGATCGGCGCAAGATTCCTCCTATGCGCGCCCCGTTCGGCCTGACCCTGATTTTCCTCAACGTGCTCCTCGAGCAGCTCGGGCTGCCGCTGCCCGCGGTTCCAACCCTCGTGGTCGCGGGCGCCGTCGCCGCCAACGGTCAGCTGCCGCTGGCAGCGGTGTTCGCACTCGCCGTCGGCGCCAGCTTCATCGGCGACAGCAGCTGGTACCTCGCGGGCCGCACCTACGGGGTGCGGGTGATGAAGCTGCTGTGCCGCATCTCGCTGACACCGGACACCTGTGTCAGCCAGACGCAGGCAAGCTTCGAGCGCTGGGGCGCGCGCGCGCTGGTGGCTGCCAAGTTCATCCCGGGCCTGTCGATGATTGCGCCGCCGCTCGCCGGGGCGACCCACATGCGCTTCGCGCGCTTTGCGGTCTTCAGCGTGGCGGGCAGCGCGCTGTGGGTCGCCGCCGCACTTGCCGCGGGGATACTGCTGCGGGAGCAGGTCGCACGACTGCTGCCGCGCCTGAGCGGCATCGGCGGCACGGTCGTGATCCTCATCCTCGTATTGCTCGCCGCCTACATCGGATTCAAGTGGTGGGAACGCAAGCGCTTCTACGCCGCACTCGAGATGGCGCGCATCGATGTCGATGAGCTGTACCGGCGGATGCAGGGCGATACGGCGCCGGTGATCGTCGATGTGCGCTCGGCTACCGCGCAGGAGCTCGAGCGGCGGCGCATCCCGGGGGCACTGGCGGTCCCGGTGCAGGAGGTCGAGCGGCACGTGCGCAGCCTGCCGCGCGATCGCGAGATCATCCTCTATTGCAGCTGCCCGAACGAAGCCTCCGCCGCCCAGGCGGCAAAACTGCTGCAGCGGAACGGGTTCCGGCTGGTGCGACCGCTGCGCGGCGGGCTCGAGGCGTGGATCGCGGCGGGCTACGCGGTCGAGGAGCTGCCGGCTTCCGCCGCCAGTGCCGCCAGCGAAGCGCTCACCGCACCACCGCTGCGCTGAGCGCGGCGGCCGCCCGTGCTGACCTCTATGTCCTCCCACAGCCTCGCGTAGATGCCCGCGGCGGCGCCGTGTGGGGCGCTCGCGGGAAGCGGCGCACGGCGCACGCTCATGCGCTCGATCTCGCTCCAGTAGGGCACCTCGGTCGGCAGGATCTGCGGAAACCGTGCGCGCGCGGCTGCGACGATCTCCCGGTGCAGCGAGCGGCGCCGGTCGACGAGCGAGAAGAACGGCAGCAGGGTGAGATCGGTCCAGCCCTCGTGGGCGATGAAATCGTACAGCTGCTCGAGCATGCGCAGCGACAACGGTGTCGGCACGAGCGGCACGATGATGACGTCGGAGGCGCGCAGGACGTTCTCCGACAGCAGCGAGATGCCCGCGGGGCAGTCGAGAAACAGCGCGTCGTAGAAGTCGCTCAGCGGACGGATCATCTTCAGCAGCCGCTCGCTCGGATGGCGCCGCGCCGCGAGATGCACCGGGAAATTGCGGTACGAGAAATCCGCTGGCAGCAGATCGAAGCGTGCATAACCGGTGGCGAGAATGAGCTCCTGCAGCTCCACTTTTCCGGCCACCAGCCGCTTCGCCGAGGCGCGCTCGTGGGCGTCCGCCTGCAGCGCGTAGGTCGCCGCTCCCTGCGGGTCGAGGTCCCACAGCAGCGTCGCCGCGCCGCCGGCGGCGCACAGATACGCGAGATTTACCGCGGTGGTGGTTTTGCCCACGCCGCCCTTGATGTTCGTGACCGCGATGATCCTCATCGCGCGAGGATACGCCAGGCAGGCGCTGGTGTATCGTAGCCGTGGCCGGCGCGCCTCACGGAGTGCGACTCATGAGCGGTTTCTACGACATCGCGGTGATCGGAATCGATGGCACGGCGGACCTGCTCAGCGCACTGCGCGGCAAGGTCACCCTCGCCGTCAATGTGGCAAGCCAGTGCGGGCTCACTCCGCAGTACCGCGGCCTCGAGGAGCTGCAGCGCGAGCTGGCTCCCGAGGGCTTCAGCGTGGTGGGCTTCCCCTGCAATCAGTTCGGCGGCCAGGAGCCCGGCGATGAGGCGCAGATCGCCGCCTTCTGCCACAACGAGTACGACGTGACCTTTCCGCTGAGCGCGAAACTCGAGGTGAACGGTCCGCAGCGCCACCCGGTGTACCGCTTCCTCACCTCCGCGGCGGAAGGAGTTCCGGGCGACATCAGCTGGAACTTCGAGAAGTTCCTCATCGGACGCGAGGGGCACGTGCTGAGGCGCTATCCCCCGGAAACCAAGCCGCGGGACAACGGGCTGCTGCAGGACATCGCTGAGGCGCTCTAGCGGCGCCGCAACGGGGCAGCGTCGATGCCCGAGTTCGATTTCGCCATCCTCGGGGCGGGTGCCATCGGCTCGATCATCGGCGCTCACCTGGCGCGCGCCGGCCACCGCGTGGTGATGCTCGCCCGCGGCGCGCGCGGCGCCTATCTCGCGCAGCACGGCCTCACGATCCGTGGCCTCACCGAGTTTGCGGTGCCCGTCGCGACGCTGAGCGACCCACAGCTCCTGCAAAGCGCCGGCACGCTGGTCGTCGCGACCAAGACTCCGGGCACCGCGGCGGCGCTCGAGCCGCTGCGTGCTGCGCAGTTGGATGTGACGCTGTCGATCCAGAATGGCCCCCTCAAGAACGAGCTGCTGGCCGCCGCCTTCGGGCCCGAGCGGGTGCTCGGGGCACTCGCGGACACGAGCGGCGAGCTGTTGCCGGGCGGCGAAGTGCTGTTCACCCGCAACGTGAACATCTACATCGGCGAGCTCGGCGGCCTCGACAGCGCCCGCGCGCAGCGCGTGGCGCGGGCGCTCGACTCCGCCGGGATACGCGCGACCACGACCACGGAGATTCAGACGCTCGAGTGGTCCAAGTTCTGCGGCTGGGTGGGCATGATGGCGCTCGCGGTCGCGACGCGCGCCCTCACCTGGAAGTACCTGTCTGACCCGGACACAGCACTGCTGCTCGTGAGGCTGGTGCGCGAGATGGGGACCCTGGCACGCGCACTCGGCATCCGGCTGTGCGATCGCGCCGTACTGCCGACGGCGAGCCTGTGCGCGGCCACCGAGAGCGATGCGGTGGAGATCATCCTGCGGCTCGGCGAGGAGTATCGGCGCAGCGCGCCGAGCCATCGCATGTCGGCGCTCCAGGACGTGGAGGCCGGTCGGCCGCTCGAGGTGCACGAGACCCTCGGCTACGCCGCGGCCCGGGCGCGTGAGCTGGGCCTCGATCTGCCGCTGCTCGGAACATTCACACGGCTGCTCGCCGCGACCGATCGCACGCGCCGCGAGGCGGGGGCACGCGCCTAGCGAGCGTCGGTGGCTCCGGTGGCGGTGCTACCGCCGCCTGCGGCGAGCCCGCGGTACTCGAGCAGTGGCCCGATCTCCGGAGCGCGGCCGTAGAACTCGCGGAACATCAGCTGCGGATCCTCGCTCCGGCCACGCGAGAGAATATGGGCGCGCAGGTAGTCGCCGTTGGCGCGTGTCAGGCCGCCGTGCGTGTGGAACCACTGCCCGGTGTCGCGCGCGAGCACCTCGCTCCACAGGTAGGCGTAATAGCTCGCCGAGTAGCCGCCCTCGAAGATGTGCGCGAAATACGTCGAGTGATAGCGCGGCGGCACCGGCGCGTAGTCGAGTCCGCTCGCCTCCAGTGCCTGCCGCTCGAATGCCGGCACCTGCTGGGCGGCCGGCGCCTGCGCCACCGTCAGCTGGTGCCAGGCCTGATCGAGCAGCGCCGCCTCGAGATACTCGAGCGTGGCGTAACCCTGGTTGAAATTCTGCGACGCCAGCACCTTGGCGAGCAGCTGCGGTGGCATCGGCTTGCCGGTCTGGTGGTGATGCGCGTAATGCGCCACCACCGACGGGTCCCGTGCCCACATCTCGTTGTACTGGGACGGGTACTCGACGAAGTCGCGCGGCACCGCGGTCCCGGACAGCAGCGGGTAGCGCACATCCGAGAGCATGCCGTGCAGCGCATGCCCGAACTCGTGGAAGAGCGTGGTCACCTCGTCGAAGGTGAGCAGCACCGGCTGACCCGGCTGGGGCTTGGGGATGTTGAGATGGTTGGCGACCAGCGGTTTCTGCTCGAGCAGCCGTGACTGGCTCACGTAGGCGCTCATCCACGCCCCGCCCTGCTTGTTGTCGCGCGCGAAGTAGTCCGCGAGGAACAGCGCGAGCGGCTGGCCATCACGGTCGGACACCTCGAACACGCGCACGTCCGGGTGATACACGGGCAGGTCGTGCCGCTCCCTGAAGCTCAGCCCATAGAGCTGGTGCGCGGCATAGAACACGCCGTCCCGGAGGACGTGATCGAGCTCGAAGTACGGCGCGACCAGCGCCTGGTCGAACTCGTAGCGCGCCTTGCGCACCTTCTCCGTGTAGTAGAGCCAGTCCCAGGGCTGCAGCGCGAAGGATGGCTTGCCCGCGGCCGCGGCCTCCGCGTCGATCACCTTCTGCATGTCGGCCGCCTCGGCCTGGGCGCGGCTGAGCGCGGCCGGCGACACCTGGCCGATCATGCTGCGAACGGCCGCGGGAGTGCCGGCCGACTCGTCCGCCAGCTCGTAGGCTGCGTGGTCGGGATAACCGAGCAGCACTGCGCGTTTCGCGCGCAGCCGCACCAGCTCAGCGATCACCGGGGTGTTGTCGGCCGCGCCGGCCACTCCCCGCCCGATGGAGGCGCGGTAGATGCGCTCGCGCAGCGAGCGATCGTTGAGCTGCGCGAGGATCGGCTGGTTGGTGGTGTTCTGGAGCGTGAGCACCCACTTGCCGCTCAGCCCGCGCGCCGCCGCGGCCTGCGCGGCGGACCCCACCTGCCCGGCGCTCAGTCCATCGAGCTGCGTCACATCCTCGACCACCACCGCGCCATCGGCGGTCGCCCTGAGCAGGTTCTGCTTGAAGCGCGTGGTGAGCGCGGCGATCTGCTTGTTCAGGTCCCGCAGCTGTGTCTGCTGAGCAGAATCGAGCTGCGCCCCGGCGCGCACGAAGATGGTGTGGTAGCGCCGCAGCAGCTGCTGCGATTCGGCATCGAGCTGCAGACTGTCGCGCTTGCTGTAGAGCGCATCGACGCGCGACCACAGCGCCGGATCGAGGTGGATGGCGTCGCGCTGTGCCGTGAGACGCGGCGCCATCTCGGTATCGACCTGCTGCATGTCGCGATCGGTGTTGCAGGCATTCAGGTTGGAGAAGGTCGTCTCCACCCGCTCGAGCATCCTCCCCGAGCGCTCGAGCGCCACGATGGTGTTCTCGAAGGTGGGCGCCGCCGTGTTATGCGCGATGGCGGCCACCTGGCGCAGCTGCTCGGCCATGCCCGCCTCGAACGCCGGACGATAGTCCGCATCGTGGATGCGGTCGAAAGGCGGCAGCTCGAAGGGCAGCGTACTCGGCGCAGCGAAGGGGTTATCGGCCATTGCAGAAGTCCTTGGGCTCTCGCTCGGTGGGGCGCCCGCCGCCGCGAGCGCCACCGTGGCGAAAGCGGCGGCCAAGGCGCCAGCACAGGACATTCTCATGCGGATCCCTCCGAGTTGGCCACTTATCGGGCGCCGGGGTGAGGGGCAATGGTATCCTCCGCGCCCGGCCAACGCGCGCTGCGTCCAGCGCGAGGCCGCAACCTTGTGTTCCCGCAGATCGGAGCCTCATGAGCATCGGCCCGGACAGTGTCGTCGGTATTCATTACATCCTGCGCGATGACGCCGGGGAAGTGCTCGACCGCTCAGCCGACGGCCAGCCGCTGACCTACCTGCACGGCCGCGGTCAGCTGATTCCGGGGCTCGAGCGCGAGCTGGCAGGTCGCGGTACCGGCGACCGGCTGCAGGTGAAGATCGCTCCTGCCGACGCCTACGGCGAGTACGATGCGGGGCTCGTGCAGCGGGTACCGCGCCGGGCGCTGAAGGGGATCGGCGATGTGCGGGTCGGCATGCGGCTGCAGGCGCAGACCGCCGAGGGCGCACGCGCCGTCACGGTCACGGCGCTGAGCGGCGACATGGTGACGCTCGATGGCAACCACCCGCTCGCGGGCAAGCGCCTGCATTTCGAGGTCGAGGTGGCCGCGGTGCGCGCCGCCACCGCCGAGGAGCTCGCCCACGGCCACGTCCATGGGCCCGGCGGCCACCATCACTGACTCTCGCGCGGCTCCGTTTCCTGCTGCGCGCCTGCCAGGCGCGCGAACTCCGCCCGCATCTCATCGACCCGCCGCAGATATTCGCGCGGGTCGTGCGTACCGCAGCGCTGCTGCGCCGCGAAGCGGAACCCGCGCCGCGCATACGCCGCGGCGGCGCCTGCGCCGCACAGGTGCACCACCGCGGCCAGATGTTGCCTCTGCAGCGCGCTCGGGGAGTGGCGCGGATTCTGCGCCAGTATCAGGTTCACTTTCAGATCGAGGTATGCGGCGGTGAGCTCGATCGCATCGCGCGGCACGACCCGCAGGTACAGCCCGTTGAACCAGCACGAGCGCCAGTCGTTCCACGCCCCCTCCTGCGCGAGCGCGTGATGGTGGATACAGTAGTGCCGCGCCTCGGCGAAGGTGCCGTCGGTGATCTGGTACATGCCGACGGCGCTCGAGGCCGGACGGTAGAGCTCGAACGGCTCCTCCACCCACGACCAGCGCCAGTAGGTGCGCACCAGCGGATTCCCCGATCCCTCGACCTGGGCGAGCGCCGCCAGGAGCTCGGGCGATATGGCGGGAGTGGCGAAGCGGCGAAATGCGTCACCGTACTCCCGCCAGGTCTCCGGCGGCGTTTTCGCGAGCACGCCGCTCACGGGAAAGAACAGCTCCGTCGGCTTGCGGGCGACCTGGTAGATGGTGTTGAGGATGACGGCGCAGAGTGCCACCACGAGGATTGCGAGCAGCAGCTGCGCGGCGCGCGGTGCACGGCGCACCCGGCGCAGCCAGCGGCGCCATGAGACGCGCCACGAGACGCGCCGCGGCGCGCGCGCCGAGCGGTGTGCGCCCCGCGCGCTCAAGCGCGCCTGCCTCCACTAAGGCGGCCGCGTGCACTAACATGCCGCGCGAGAGCCTTCGCAGGGGAGACGGACGTGTCGCGTGACGGTGTGGAGATCGAGACCGGGCCCAGCCCGCAGGCGGCGGTCATCTGGCTGCACGGCCTCGGCGCCGATGGCCATGACTTCGAGCCCATCGTGCCGGAGCTCGTGGGCCGCGGGGAGCGCGCGCTGCGCTTCGTGTTCCCGCATGCGCCGGTGCGACCGGTGACGCTCAATGCCGGGTACGCCATGCGCGCGTGGTACGACATCATCGCGCTCGACCGGCGCGCGGCCGAGGACGAGGGCGGTATCCGTGCCTCACAGGCCATCGTCACGGAGCTGATCCGCCGCGAGAACGCCCGCGGCATCGCGACCGGGCACATCGTCCTCGCAGGCTTCTCACAGGGAGGCGCCATGGCGCTCTACTGCGGCACACGCTACCCGGAACGCCTCGCCGGCATCATCGGGCTCTCGTGCTATCAGCTGCTCGCTACGCGCTTTGAGGCTGAGCGGCTGCCCGCCAACCAGGCGACGCCCGTGTTCGTCGCCCATGGCACCCAGGACCCGGTGGTGAGCCCCGCGCTCGGTGAGGCCGCGTACCGGCAGCTGCAGACGGCGGGTTACCCGGTGGAATGGCATGCGTACAGCATGCCGCACGCGGTATGCCCCCAGGAAATCACCGACATCGCGACCTGGCTGCGGCGCGTGCTGCCCTGAGGGCACCCCCATAGGTGCACCCTCGTTGTGACAGCCGGCGGAGCGCCGGCCCGCTGTGCCTCAGCGCTCGTTCGACTGGTGATCGTGCTTGCTGTCGTGCTCCGGCTCCCCTTCACCCTTGTGCGAGCGGTTGTCGCTCTGCGCATGTGCCGGGGCCGGGGCTGCCGGGTGCGACTGCTGCGCCGGCGCAGCGTTGTGGTGCTCGGGCTGCTGCGGGTGAGAGGCGTTTTGCGCCTGCTGCGGCGGCGCGGCGTTGCGGTGCTCGGGCTGCTGCTGCGGATGTGGCGCGCTTTGCGCCTGCTGCGGCGGCCGCGAGTCGCCGTGCTGAGGCGCCGCCGGCCGGTAGTCGGTCGCGGGAGCCGGCCGCGCGGGCTCGGGGGCGACGCGCGCCGGCTGCGGATCGTGCGCGAAAACGGTCGGCGGATGCACCGGCGGCGCAACGGCGGCGGCAGCGGCAGCCGCCGCAACACCCTGCGGATGCGGCAGCGAGGGCGGCCGACTGCCCGGTGTGTAGACCGGTAGCGGCCGCGTATTCACCGGCTCGGGCGCGCGTGCCTGCACGAGCGCCGGTCGCGCGGCGGCCAGATGCGGCGCGGCCGGCACCGTCGTGTTCCACGGGCGACCGCTGGCCGTGGCGGCCGGAGGCGCCACGATGGTGACATTGGTGACATTGGTGACGTTGTTGGTGACACGTGTGATGTTGGTGACGTTGGTCACGTTCGTCACGTTGGTGATCCGCATGCCCGGCGCAATGACTGCCGGTGCGCTCGTCACGACCGCCGGGGCGGTGCCGACCGGAGCGGGCACGATGATGCCGGCGCGCGAGCCGGGTGGCGGCGGCACGAAGCAGCCTTCAGGCCCGATCGGCCGTGGGCCGGGGATCACCCCCACTGCCGGAGTCTCCACCGCGAAACGCAGACCCGGAGGCGGCGGGACGAAGGCCACACCAGGCTCCGACCAGTGTCCATCGATGAAGATCACGGCATCGCCACGATGCTCGTAGTACGGGTGCACCCAGACGTAATCGGGGTGCGGCGGACCCATCCAGTGGCCGTGAGCCCAGACCCAGTTTCCCTGCCAGACCCAGTAGCCACCGACCCAGACCGCGCCCGCGTACGGAAGCGGCGGCGGAACCTCCACCAGCATGGGCGGTGGTGCCCAGCCGACCGCGATTGGCGCGGGCTGCGCCACCGGCGGCTCGACGTAGACGCTCACCGCCGCGGCGGGAGCGGCGTCCTCGACCGGCGGAGGCGCTTCGGCCTGCGGCATCGGCTCGGGAGGCGGTGGGGCGGGTGCGGGGGCCGGCACCTGCACGACGCAGCCGGCAAGTGCGATCAGCAGAGCGAGACAGGCAAGACGCATCGGGCGGACCTCCCAAGAAGCCACAAATGCTTACAGTCCTAGGGTGACAGCGGCCGCGAACGGATTCTGTCGACTGGTTGGCGGAACCGCCGCGGGGACGCGCGCCCTGCGCCAGTCCCACCCCGCCCTGCGCTAGCCCTGCCCGTTGTGCTCGCCGCCGTGCTCCGGATGGTCCGCCGGCTGAGGGGAATGACCGGCGCCCGGCGCGCCCTGCGGAGCGGTCGCGGGGCGCCGTGCCCCTCGGGATGCACGCCGTGGCCCGGCTCAGCCGGCGACGGGTATCCGCCCGCGGGCGGCTGCGCCGCGGGCAGGCGCGTTGACCGGCCGTGCCGCACCGCTCGTGTCAGAACCAGCTGTAGTTGAAACTGATGCTGACGCGCTCGCGCGCGTCGCGGTGCGGCAGCACCTCGTGCCGCAACCAACTCTCGAACAGCACCAGCTGTCCCGCGCGTGCGCTGAGGGTTACCCATTGACGGTTGGTGCGCCGCGCGGCGCGGGCGCGTGGCGGCGCGGCCATGAAGCGCGCGAGCCGCGGATCCTCGAGCTTCAGTCCCGGCGCCCCAAGGGGCACCGCCACGTAGTAGACGCCACTGATGGTGGAGAGCGGGTGCAGGTGCAGGCCGTGCACCGCGCCGCGCCCCATGATGTTGACCCAGCAGTCCGTCATGGCGAGCCGCCGCGCACCGAGGGCGAACTGCAGCGCGCGGGCGAAACGCGCGACGTGAGCGTCGATATCGCGCGCGAGCCTCGCGAAGGTCGGCGAGAGCTCCTGCATGCGGTGCGCCGAGCCGTAAGAGGTGTAGCCACCGGGATAGTTGCGCGCCGACCAGCGCCGCCCCGCCGCATCGTCGCGGCGCAGCTGCTGGCATTCCTTCAGCAGCCGCGGGTTGAGCGCAGCAGCGTCACGCACGCCGTGCCGGTGCAGCGCCGCGCGGTACACGAGTGTCGGGAAAAGCAGCTGGGTGCCCATCGATGGCGGGCGAGTATGGGGGGCGCTGCGCAACTGGTCTATGATCGTGCGGCGCAACGCCGCTTGACCGGAAAGACTCCCATGGCAGCCAGTACGCTCCCTTCCGCGCCGCTCACCGCTCGCTCCGCCCCGGAGCTGACGCCCCACTGGATCGGCGGACAGCCCGTCGCCGGCACCAGCGCGCGCCTCGCCGTGCTCAACCCGGCGACCGGCGCCGCCCTGCGCGAGATCGCACTCGGCGGAACCGCAGAAGTGGCCGCCGCGGTGGCGAGCGCACGCGGGGCCTGGCGCGCCTGGGCGGAGACCCCGCCGCTGCGGCGGGCGCGCGTGCTCAACCGCTTTCTCGCGCTGCTGAACGAGCAGCGTGACGCGCTGGCGGCGCTCATCACCAGCGAGCACGGCAAGGTGTTCTCCGACGCGCAGGGCGAGGTCGCGCGCGGCATCGAGATCGTGGAGTTCGCCTGCGGCATTCCGCAGCTCCTCAAGGGCGATTTCACCGACCAGGTGTCGACCGGTATCGATAACTGGACGCTCCGTCAGCCGCTCGGCGTGGTGGCCGGGATCACGCCCTTCAATTTCCCCTGCATGGTGCCCTGCTGGATGTTTCCGCTCGCCATCGCCTGCGGCAACACCTTCGTGCTCAAGCCGAGCGAGCGCGATCCCTCGGCGTCCATCTTCATGGCCCGCCTGCTGCAGGAAGCCGGCCTCCCGGCGGGTGTCTTCAACGTCGTGCAGGGTGACAGGACCGCGGTCGATGCGCTGCTCGATCACCCGGAGGTACGCGCGCTGAGCTTCGTCGGCTCGACGCCCATTGCGCACTACATCGCGCAGCGCGCGGCCGCGGCCGGCAAGCGCGCCCAGGCGCTCGGCGGCGCCAAGAATCACATGGTGGTCATGCCGGATGCGGATCTCGAGCAGGCGGCGGACGCACTGATCGGCGCGGCCTACGGCTCGGCGGGCGAGCGCTGCATGGCGATCTCGGTGGCGGTGCTCGTCGGTCACACGGGCGAGGCGCTCATGCCGCGCCTCGCCGAGCGTGCGCGGCGGCTGCGCATTGGCAACGGCATGCAAGGCGATGCGGAGATGGGGCCGATCATCAGCCAGGCCGCGCTCGAGCGGATCCGCGGCTACATCGAGGATGGGGTGGCGAGCGGCGCCACGATGGTGGTGGACGGTCGGCGCCACCCGGTGAGCGGCGCGCCCTTCACCGTCGCGGGCCACGAGCAGGGCTTCTGGCTCGGGGCGACGCTCTTCGATCACGTCACGCCGCAGATGCGCATCTACCGTGAGGAGATCTTCGGCCCGGTGCTCGCGTGCGTGCGGGTGCCGGACTTTGCCGCGGCGGTCGAGCTCGTGAACGCGCACCCGCTCGCCAACGGCGTGGCCTGCTACACCCGCGATGGCAACATCGCCCGCGAGTTCGGCCGGCGCATCGAGGTCGGCATGGTCGGTATCAACGTGCCGATCCCCGTGCCGATGGCCTGGCACGGCTTCGGCGGCTGGAAGAGCAGCCTGTTCGGCGATCTGCACGCCTATGGCGAGGAAGGCGTGCGCTTCTACACCCGGCAGAAATCCATCATGCAGCGCTGGCCCGAAAGCACGCCCAAGGGGGCGGAATTCGTGATGCCGACGACGAAGTAGGCGGCCCTCAGCCCGCCTGTCTGCCCCGCGGCGGCATCCCGGCGATGGCGCGCGCCACGCTCGCGGAGCTCACCGGCTTGATGAGATGCTCATCGAAGCCTGCCGCACGCGCGCGCTCGCGATCCTGCGGCTGGCCGTAGCCGGTCACCGCGATGAGCCGCGATTCGCGCAGCCCCGGCAGCATTCGCAGCCGGCGTGCGACCTCGTAGCCATCCATCTCCGGAAGCCCGATATCGAGCAGGATGACCTCGGGGCGAAACTCGGCGGCGCGCTGCAAGGCCGCCGCGGCGGAGTAGACCCTCTCGATGGTGTGATCTTCCAGGGCGAGCAGCGCGGCGAGCGAATCGGCCGCGTCGCGGTTGTCGTCCACGATGAGGATTCTCGCGGCGGGTGACTTCGCCGCGAGCGCGGGCTCCTCGCCCGGCGAGTTTGCCTGCTCGATGAGC
This sequence comes from Gammaproteobacteria bacterium, assembly GCA_019235245.1. Taxonomy (GTDB): domain Bacteria; phylum Pseudomonadota; class Gammaproteobacteria; order Steroidobacterales; family Steroidobacteraceae; genus 13-2-20CM-66-19. The sequence goes on along the minus strand of JAFAKO010000147.1, from coordinate 3,841 downwards.
GGCAGGCGGATCTCGAATGTCGAGCCCTGCTGCAGCCCATCGCTGCGCGCGCTCACCGTGCCATCGTGCATCTCGATGAGCCGCTTGACCACCGCCAGGCCCACGCCGAGCCCACCCTGCGAGCGGTCCGGCCCCCGGTCGCCCTGCACGAACAGATCGAACACGCGCGGCAGCAGCTCCGGGGCAATCCCCATTCCCGTATCGGAGATCTCGATGAGCGCGCTCTGCCCCTCGGCGCGCGTCTGCACCGTGATCTGGCCGCCCGGATCGGTGTACTTGGCGGCGTTGGTAAGGACGTTCACCAGGCACTGCACGAGCCGCGCCGGGTCCGCGTTCACATGGAGATCGGCAGGCTCGACGCAGTGCACCGTGACCAGGCGGTGGTGCTTCTCGCGCAAGATCGGCTGTGCGGCCTCGATCGCCTGCAGGATGAGATGCGAGACCTGCAGCGGCTGGCGCTGCAGCTCGATGCGTCCCTGCGTGACGCGCGAGACATCGAGCAGGTCATCCACCAGCCGGCTGAGCTGCGCCACCTGGCGACGCGTCGCCGCGATCGCATTCTCCACACGCGCGTCGGAAGGGTCGAGAATCTTGCCGAGCAGCTCGTTGGCATAGCGGATCGGCGCCAGGGGGTTGCGCAGCTCGTGCGCCAGCATCGCGAGAAACTCATCCTTGCGACGATCCGCTTCGCGCAGCGCGAGCTCCTGTCGCTGCAGCACCTGCTCGTTGTGCTTGTGCGCGGTGATGTCGATGAACCACACAAGCACCCCGTCCCCGAAGCGCGCCACGAGGTTGAAGTGGGTTTTCCCGGAGGAGGGCGCCGCGGGCCAGCAGGTCTCGATGGTCTGCATCGCGCCGCTCTCGACAGCCGCCAGGTAGCTGTCGAACAGCTCCTGCTGCTGGGCCGCCTCGCGCGGAGCCGCACCGAAGCGGCCGCCGATGAGCTGCTGCGCCCGCTCGCCGAGCATGTCCTGGGCCGAGCGGTTGAGGTACACCCAGCGAAAATCGACGACGGCGTTGTCCGCATCGCGCTCCGCCGCAAGCAGCACCAGCCCGGCCGGGGAAGCATCGAGCACCGTGCGGAAACGGATCTCGCTAGCGCGCAGCTCGCGCCGGATACGCGCAAGCGCCAGCGTGCCGCTGACGCGCGCCAGCAGCTCGCGCGCATTGAAGGGCTTGACCAGGTAATCGTCGGCTCCCGCCTCCAGCCCCTCGATGCGCGACTCTTCTCCCGCGCGCGCGGTGAGCAGGATGAAGGGGATATCGCGCAGCGACTCCTCGTCGCGTAACGCCCTCAGCAGCCCGAAGCCATCGAGCCGCGGCATCATCACGTCGGAAAGGATGAGGTCCGGCCGCGAGCGCCGGGCCGCGGCGAGCGCCTGCTCGCCGTCCGCCGCCAGCTCGACCGCATAGAGCGGCGCGAGCAGCTCACGGACGTACGCCCGCATGTCGGCGTTGTCATCCGCCAGCAGGATGCGGGCGCTCTCGGCGCCGTGGGCCAGCGCATCGCTCAGCAGCGCCGCCTCATCGGTGCCGGCGGCCGCCGGCATGACACTGCTCGCCGGCTCCGGCAACCACCGCAGCGCCTCCTGCAGGTAGGCTTGGGTACCCGTGGCGGTGGAGGCGATCGTGCGCGGCGCCCTGATGCGGTCGGCCGGGAGGTGCGCCGTGCCGAATGGAATGCGTATGCGGAAGACGCTCCCGCGCCCGAGCTCGCTCGCGGCCTCGATCGTGCCGCCGTGCAGTCCGACGAGCTCCTGCGCGAGCGCGAGTCCGATGCCCGATCCCTCCTGCGTACGGCCGCCCGCGCCCTCGACGCGATGGAAGCGCTCGAAGAGCCGCGGCAGCTCGTGCTCCGGGATGCCAACGCCGGTGTCGGCGACCTCGAGCAGTGCCTTGCCGCCGGACTCATGCAGGCGCACCGTGATCTCGCCGGCGAGTGTGAACTTGAAGGCGTTGGAGAGGAGATTCAGGACGATCTTCTCCCACATCTCCCGATCGACATGCACGGGCTCAGGCAGGTCCTCGCAGCTCACCGTGAAGCGCAGCCCGGCCCGCTCGATGGTCGAGCGGAACGTGCTCGCGAGATCGCGCGTCAGGGCGGCCAGCGGTGCGGGCTCGTAGGAGGCCTGGGCGCGGCCCGCCTCGATGCGGGAGAAATCGAGCAGGCTGTTGACGAGCTTCAGCAGGCGCAGCGAGTTGCGGTGCGCGAGCTCGAGCTGCGTGCGCATCGCCGGCGGTGTCTCCGGGCTCGAGGCTGCCTCGGCGATCGGACCCAGCATGAGGGTGAGCGGCGTGCGGAACTCGTGGCTGACGTTGGAGAAGAACAGGGTCTTGGCCCGATCGATCGCCGTGAGTGCCTCGGCCCTCTGCCGCTCGGCCTCATACGCCTGGGCGTCGGCGATCGCCGCGCCGAACTGTCCCGCCACCAGCTCGAGAAAACCACGATAGGAATCATCGAGCGCCCGACGCGGCGACACGCCGGCAACCAGCACGGCGACCGGCTCCGCCGAGCCGCGTCCCTGGATGGGCAGCACCACCGCCTGGCCGATCGGCTGCTCGGGCCACAGCGAGGGTACCGTCTCGCCGAGCTCGGCGAGCGAGACGACATAGGAGCGTTCTCTTATCGCTTCGCCGAGCCGCCAGGGATCTGCGGCGCCGGTTTCCACGGTGCGCGGGCACAGTCGCTCGGGGATGTTGCCCTGATGGCTCGCGAGCCGCCCGTGCGGCGCCGCCTCATCGATCAGATAGAGGCAGGAGAACGGCACGTCCAGCAGGTTCTCACCCAGCACGCCGACCAGGCGCCCGCAGGCCTGCTGCACTGACTCCATGCCCGCGCCGCGGGCCGCCAGGTCCCGCAGGATGCGCAGGTGGCGCTCACCGATCACCCGCTCGGTGACCTCGGTGACCACGCACAGCATCCCGGCGATCCGGCTGGCGTCGTCGTACACCGGACTGTAGGAGAAGGTGTGGTAGGTCTCCTCGGGAAAGCCGCTGCGCTCGAGAAACAGCAGCAGCGCCTCGTCCCAGGTCGCCTCGCCGTGCTCCAGCACCCGGCCGATGCGCGGGCCGATATCCGGCCAGATTTCCTCCCATACCTTGTCGGCTCTCGCACCGAGCACCCAGTCGCGCTTGATGCCGACGGTGGGCAGATAGGCATCGTTGCAGAAGAAGGTGAGGTCGGGTCCCCAAAGCATCCACATCGCATAGCGCGAATCCAACATCACGCGCACGATGGTCTTCAGCGACTGCGGCCAGTGCCCGGGCGGCCCGAGCGGCGTGTCGCTCCAGTTGAGCGCGCGCAGGCGCGCGCCCACCTCGCCTCCTCCGGCGAGGAAATCTGCCGTCGCAGTTGCCGGCGCCGCGCGGCGCGCGGCGGATTCCTTCGGGGCCAGGGGACTCTCCATGCAGTCGGCGGGGCACGGAGTGTAGCGCGCCCTCGTCAGCCGGTTTCTGCAGGAACTGCCCGGCCGGAGGCTACGCTCGCCGCAGCTGCCGCGGTTGACTTTTTGTTAGTGGTGACTTACCGTAAGTTATGACTTACGGAACGGCGCTGCAATGCCTCAGCGACCCCACCAGGCGGCAGGTGTTCGAGCGGCTGCGCGCGGGGCCGCGTTCCGTGGGCGCTCTCGCCCGCGGGCTGCCGGTGAGCCGCCCCGCGGTCTCGCAGCACCTGAAGGTGCTGAAGGCCGCCGGACTGGTGGCGCACCGATCCGAAGGAACGCGCCGCGTCTACTACATCGATCCACACGGGCTCGGCGAGCTGCGCCGCTGGCTCGATGGGTTTTGGACCGACGCGCTCGAGGCTTTCAAGCATGAAGTTGCCGCGACCCACGCGGCG
>JAFAKO010000143.1 GCA_019235245.1 Gammaproteobacteria bacterium | reverse complement strand
GGGCGTGCCCCGCACGGCGAGCGCATGAGCCCGCGAAGCGAGGCGCAGATGCAGGCGCGCGCCGAGGAGCTGCTGCAGCTGCTGCGCGGTCTCGACTGAGGAGCGCCCGGGGCGCGGCCTCAGCAGCCTGAGCCGGCGCGGCCGTCGTAAGAGGTGAGCGGCCCGTAAAGATCCGGGCGGCGATCGCGGAACACGAACCAGTTGTCGCGCAGCTGTGCAATCGCGTTCAGATCGAAGGTGTGCGCGAGCACCGCATCGCCCTCCTCGCCCGCCTCGGCCACCTTGGCCCCGGTGGCGTCCGCGATGAAGGACGATCCGTAGAAACGGATGTAGAGCCCCTGCGGGTCCTGGATCGAGCGCTCGAGACCGTAGCGGTTCGCGGCGACGAGTGGTGTCAGGTTGGCGGCGGCGTGGCCCTGCTGCGTGCGTTGCCAGTGCTCGCGCGAGTTGACCGGCAGTGCCGGCGGCGGCTCGCTGCCGATCGCGGTGGGGAAGAGGAACAGCTCCGCCCCCTTGAGCGCCATCACCCGCGCGGTCTCCGGGAACCACTGGTCCCAGCAGATGCCGACGCCGATGCGCGCAAAGCGCGTCTCCCACACGCGAAAGCCGCTGTCCCCCGGGGCGAAATAGTTCTTCTCCTGGTAGCCCGGCCCGTTGGGAATGTGCGACTTGCGGTAGACGCCGAGCGTGCTGCCGTCGGCGTCGATGATCGCGATGGAGTTGAAGCGCGCCTGCCCGGCACGCTCGAAGAAGCTCACCGGCAGCACCACCCCGAGCTCGCGCGCCACCTGCGCGAAGTGCTGCACGGCCGGATCGCGCAGCAGCTCGTGCGCGAGCGCCAGGTGGCGCACGTCCTGCTCGATACAGAAGTAGGGAGTCTCGAACAGCTCCGGCAGCAGGATGATCTGCGCGCCGCGCGCCGCGGCGCTGCGCACCAGCTTCTCCGCCCGGGCAATGTTGGCGTGCGTATCCCAGTCGCACGCCATCTGGATGGCGGCCACCGTCACCGGCCGCGCGCTGTGCCGGAAATGCTTCGGCTCAGTCGACATGGCCGAATTGTCTACAGCGGCGGCCGCGCTGTCGACCGCGAAGTGCCGGCGGCGGCTTCATGAGGACGGCCGACGCTCGGCGAGCGAGCGCTCCACCTGCCCGGTGATGCGCATCGCGGTCTCGAGCGCCACGAGGCCGGCCTCCCCCGGGACTACCGGCGGGCGGCCGGTACGGATGCACTCGAGGAACGAGTCGATCTCCGCCTTGAGCGCGTCGCCGGGCTCGAGGCTCTGCTCCTCGATCGTGACCGGGAGTGGGCCGGGCGGGTCCGCCGCGGCGCGCTTGCGGATCACCGTCAGTATTTTCTGCTGCAGGTCGAGCGACAGATAGGCATCGTCCTCGAAGATCCGCAGCTTGCGCTCGGTCTTGACGCTCACGCGCGAGGCCGTGGCGTTGGCGATGCAGCCGTTGGCGAAGCGGATGCGCGCGTTGGCGATGTCGATCCCCTCGGAGAACACCGGCGTGCCGATGGCGTCGATGGCCTCGATCGGCGCGCCGACGATCGTCTGCACGATATCGATGTCATGGATCATCAGGTCGAGCACCACGTTCACGTCCGTGCCGCGCTCGCGGTACGGCGCGAGGCGGTGACACTCGACGAAGCGCGGCGAGCGCAGGTAGGGCTCGGCGGCGAGCACCGCGGAGTTGAAGCGCTCGAGGTGACCCACCTGCAGGATCCGCTGCGCGCGCGCGGCGATCGCGATGAGCTCGCGGGCCTCCTCGGGAGTCTCGCTGATCGGCTTCTCGACGAGCACGTGCGCGCCGGCTTCGAGGAATTCGCGCGCGATCGGAAAGTGCGCGGGGGTAGGCGTCACCACGCTCACCGCATCGACCGCGCCGAGCAGGCTGTGGTGATCGGCGAGCGGCCGCGTGCCAAGCTCCGCGGCGACCGGGTCACGCGCCTCGGCCCGTGAGTCCACCACCGCCACCAGCTCGCAGCCGGCGGCCTGGGCATATTTCTGGGCGTGGAAGCGCCCGAGATACCCCACGCCGATCACGGCGGTTCTTATTCTCTGCATCGCAACGGTATTATGCCCGTAGCCATGCCGAGTCCGCCTACGCCGAGCCCGCCTCCGCCGAATTCGCCCACGCCGAGTCCGCCTCCGCTCAAGGCCCCCGGCAGGCCCTTCGACCGCCCGGGCGCCGCACCGCTACCCGCCGAGGATGCGGCGCCACGCATCCCGCCGCGGGTGCGCCGCGAGCTCCTGATCTACGGCGTCGCCCTCCTCTTTGGCCTGTTCGCGGTTCCGCCCCTCATCTGGATGGCCGGCAACCGGGTGCTGGGGCCCTATACCCACGGGCAGAACCTGCACGCCGGGCCCCTCGCGCTGCTCGAGGACTTCCTCACCGGGCTGCTGCACGGGTCGGCCGTGTTCTGGGTGGTGGCGCTCGGACCTGCGGCGCTGGTGCTCCTGGTGCGGGGCTTCATCGCGCTGCTGCGGGCGCAGTCCCGGGCCGAGCGCACCGAGCCTCCCCCGACCCCTGCCCGCAGGGCCCGCTAGCGGCTCATTTGGGCCAGTAAAGCCATACCGCCAGCGCAAACATCGCGAGCGTGGCCGCGTGCGCCCCGAGGCGCCAGCGGCGCTCGCGCTGCTCCCCGTAGAAGCTCGCGGCGGTGACCGCGGCGAAGGCCGTGAACACGAGCACCGCCCGAATGAGGGCCCCGTGCTCGGGGGCGAAGCGGGCCTCGTCCGAGGGAAGGAAAAGGATCACGATCCAGGTGAGGAGCAGCCCGGAGGCCAGGGCGACCGCCGACCCCATGACAATAGCCAGCAGCGCCGCCAGTGGCCGCATATGTGGTGTGAGTGCTGTACTTGCTGAGACGAACCGCTCGCTCTAGCCTTACTCTAAGAATCTACCGAAGCTAAGAGCCTTACAATGCCTTTACTCCTGCGCCGATCCTCGGGATGGATATCTGCCGCCGCTTTGGCGGTCATGGCGCTGGCCCTCGCGGGATCAGTGCAAGTCCCGGCAAGCACCGCGATGCTGCCGGCGGGATCCATCGTTCCGACCGACGGCCAGCGCTCCACCGCGCGCAAGATCGGCCGCATCCTCGAAGACCAGCACTACAGCCGCGCGGCGATCGACGACAAGCTGTCCGATGTCGTCTACCAGCGTTACCTCGAGTTCCTCGACGGCCAGCGCAGTTATTTCCTCGCGAGCGACATCAGCGATTTCAACATATATCGCTTCCGCTTCGGCGACATGATCCGCACCGGCAACATCGATCCGGCGTACGTCATCTTCGGACGTTTCCAGCAGCGCAACCGCGAGCGCATGCAGCAGGCGCTGGCGCTGCTGCAGACCGAGCCCGACTGGACCCTCAACGAGACGTTCGAGTTCGACCGCACGAAAGCCGCCTGGCCGGCGGATCAGGCGACGATGGACGAGCTGTGGAGAAAGCGTGTCAAGAACGATGCGCTGTCGCTGATGCTCACCGGCAAGACCTGGCCGGAGGCCGCCGACATCCTGCGCAAGCGCTACGAGCGCGTGCTGCGGCGCGTCGACCAGGTGACGGGCGAGGACGTGTTCGAGAACCTGATGAACGCCTACGCGCGCGCCTTCGATCCGCACTCGAGCTACTTCTCGCCGCGCAGCTCGGAGGAGTACCGCATCCAGATGAGCCTCAACTACGAGGGCATCGGCGCATCGCTGCAGCTGGTCGATGACTACGTGACCATCATGAGCGTGCTCGAGGGCGGACCCGCGGCGGTCGCCGGCACGCTCAAGAACAACGATCGCATCATCGGGGTCGGCCAGGGACACGAGGGTGCCTTCACCGATGTCATCGGCTGGCGGCTCGATGATGTGGTGCAGCTGATCCGCGGCAAGGCCGGCACGATCGTGCGCCTGCAGGTGCTGCCCGCCGGGGCTGCGCCCGGCAGCGGCGAGAAGCTGCTGGAGTTCACGCGCAACCGCGTGACGCTCGAGGCACAGGCGGCGCACAAGGAGGTGAAGAGCGTGGTGCGCAACGGCCGTACGCTCAAGATCGGCGTCATCACCGTGCCCGGCTTCTACCAGGACATCGCGGCGCAGAACGCCGGCGACCAGAACTACCGCAGCACCACGCGCGATGTGCTCAAGCTCATCAACCAGCTCAAGGCCGAGAAGATCGACGGCCTGGTGATCGACCTGCGCAACGATGGCGGCGGCTACCTGCCGGAGGCCACGGCGCTCACGGGGCTGTTCATCGATCACGGACCGGTGGTGCAGCTGCGCGATACCACCGGCCGGCTCGAGGTGCTCGATGATCCGCAAAGCGGCGCGGCCTACGACGGCCCGCTGGCGGTGCTGGTGGATCGCCTCAGCGCCTCGGCGTCCGAGATCTTCGCCGGCGCCATCCAGGACTATCACCGCGGCGTGATTCTCGGTCAGACCACCTTCGGCAAGGGCACGGTGCAGAACCTGGTGTCGCTCGATCGCTGGTCGGCGGACAAGAACGACAACGGCCAGCTCACCGTCACCATCGGCAAGTTCTATCGCGTGACCGGCGAGAGCACCCAGCATCGCGGCGTGCAGCCGGACGTGCCGCTCGCGTCGGTGCTCGACACCAAGGAGATCGGCGAGAGCGCGCTCGAATCCGCGCTTCCCTGGGACCGCATCGCCGGCGTGCCGTTCAAGGCGAGCACCAGCCCCGCCCCGCCGGTGGCGGCGCTCGCGACCGAGGAAGGCGAGCGCGCGCAGCACGATCCGGACTACAAGTGGCTGGTGTCGGACATCGCGGCGATCGACTCGGTGCGTGAGCAGCACACCGTGTCACTGAACCTGAAGACGCGGCGCGAGGAGCGGGCGCGCATGGAGCACGAGCGGCTCGAGCGCGAGAACGCGCGCCGCGCTGCGAAGAGCCTGCCGCCGCTGAAGAGCGTCGAGGAACTGGAGAAGACCAAGGACGAGGCCGCGGACGTGGTGCTCGAGCAGGCCTCGCAGGTGATGGCGGACATGGTGATCGGCGTCCACCCGCAGACCCCGCAGCAGAAGACGGCGCGCGCCGACGGCGCGCCCGGCACCGCCGACTAGCCGCTCAGCGCAGCAGTACGCGGAACAGGTCCCAGGTGTCCTCGGCGAGGACGTTGGGGAGCCGCGAGGCGTTTGCGCCCTGCGCCGGCAGCGCGAGCACATCTCCTTCGGTAGGTGCCAGGCAGTCGACCTGCGGAGCGGTGTCCTTGGGTCCGCGGTAACGCGCCAGCGATTTGAGGCGTTCCGCGCGCTCGCGGATCTCGACGGCGAGTCCGCCGCGCTCGCCGATCAGGCGATGCGCGCGCGCGATCTCTCCCATCAGCAGCACGCACTCTTTCGGCGTGCCGTACTCGGCGCCCGGCTCGCGCCGGCCGATCGCCTGCCGCGCGAGCTCCACCAGCGGTGTCTTGAGCTCCTTCAGCCGCAGGCACAGCACCTCGGCGCAGGCGATCGCCGCGAGGTTGATGGAGCGGCGCGTCTGCAAGCTAAGACCCGGGAACTCCGGCGGGGTCTCGCCGGCGATCTCATCGACCCGCGCCTGCGCCTGTGCGACCGCGGCGTGGGCGCCGGCGACCCCCACCTGCGCGGCGGAGATGCGCCGCTCGAGGGCACGGCGCCGAAAGTAGTGCCAGAAGCGCGTCAGTGCGGCGCGCTCGCCCTCGAGTGAGCTGACGTGCGCGCTCGCATCCTGGTGCAGCGCCTGCGCCGCGTGCAGCTCGCCTTCGGCTGCCTGGCGGCGCCCGAACTGCTCGCGGTTGTGCTGCGCCAGGTGCGCACGCCGCTCGCGCTCTTCCTGCTGGCGCGCAAGGTCGGCGACGAATGCGCTGACCAGCTCGCGGCCGGTCTGCCACAGGCGGCGCAGCTGATAGAACACGAGCGCCGGGTAAGCGGTCTCGGGTACCCCGAGGCGGGCCTCGAGCCCGTTCAACATGTCCTGAACGCGTTGCGTGGCGCCTTCCTGCTGCTTGACGAGATCCTTCAGCCGGAAGGTCTCCTCCTCCAGGTCGCCGTAGGCCTTCTTCAGCTCCGCGCGGTTACGGAACAGGGCGAGAACCCGGTGGTCTTCTTCCACCGGGACATCCTGGCGCAGGCTGAGCTTGAGAAAGCCGAGTTGTCGCAACGCCTTCATGAGTGCGGCGGTCACCCGCCACTCCTCATGCGCCGGCGCTTCGCTCCGTGCGGGATGAGAAGCGATGACCTCGCTCCACGCAGTACTCCAGCCACTTGTTTAACATCATGTTGCGCGCCCAGCGCTGATCCAGTTCACGCTCCGGCGAGCCGCGGCGGGGGCCGGCAGCGGGGAGCTGGACCTCAACCAGGTGCGCGTCGTGGTAGATCCGGACCGGCAGGTCCGGGCAGCGGACCGGGCCGTGCGCCTCGGGCAACAGGTAGGTGAGATTGACCGTGCTGGTGTACGGTGAGCGCTCGGTCACGGTGAGAACGAGATCACAGTCATCGCCGACCGAGGAGGCATAGCGCCCGCTCAATTCCTGCAGGTTTCCGGCGAGCCAGCCGAGACGTATGAAGTTGCTCTCGTACAGGCCCATGAGCGCGACGAAGCTGCGCGGGCGGGCGCGCCAGGAAACGACCGTGGTTGTGTCAGCGAGCAGCACGCTTCGACTATAACCCACAAGGCTGCTGCTGCAAGTGTGAACGGGGCGTGATTTATGCCCAATTCGTGGTCGCAGAGCACTTGCAATTTTCGTGCGACGCTGTGCGTGCCCCACGCGCGCCGCAAACGTGCAACAATGTGCGACTCTGCCCGCGTGCGCCTACAGCGGCAGGCGCCGCTCGATGCCGGTGCTGTTCATGATGCGGCTCGCGATCTCCTCGATCGAGGACTCGCTGGTGTCGAGCGTCGGCACCGAGTAACGCGCGAACAACGCGTCCGCCGCACGCAGCTCATACTGCACCTGTGCGCGCGAGGCGTAACGGCTGTCGCGGCGCCGCTCGGCGCGTATCTGCTGCAGCCGTTCCGGGCGGATCGTCAAGCCGTAGAGCTTGCTGCGAAACTGCTCGAGCCGTGCCGGCAGGCGCCCGGCCTCGAGATCCTCCTCGGTGAGCGGGTAGTTGGCGGCGAACACACCGTACTGGAGCGCCATGTACACGCAGGTCGGGGTCTTGCCGACCCGCGACACCCCGACCAGCACCACGTCTGCGTGGGCGTAGTCGCCGCCGGTGCCGTCGTCGTTGGCGAGCGCGAAGTTGGTGGCATTGATGCGCGCGGTGTAGGCGGCCAGATCGGCGATGCCGTGCGCGCGCCCGGCGCGATGTGTCGAGCGGGTGTTGAGCTCACGCTCGAGCGGACCAACAAATGCCGAGAACAGATCGAGGAACAGTGCATTGGCGGTGATCACCACGTCGCGCAGCTCATCCTGCACCAGCGTGCTGAAGACGATCGGCCGCAGGCCCTCCTCCTGCGCGGCGCGGTCGATGCGGCGCACCGCCTCGCGCGCCTTGTCAAGCGTTGACACAAATGGCAAAGTCACCGGCCGAAATTCCAGGCCCTCGAACTGCGTCATGAGGCTGTGGCCCAGCGTTTCCGCCGTGACGCCCGTCTGGTCCGAGACGAAAAAAACGGTTCGACGGCTCACGGCTGCAGGTGCTTCTCGCGACTCGTGCCGGTCCGCAGTGTTCCACCGGGCGGGCAGCCGTGGCAAGCGCCCGGCACCTGCCAATCACCACCGGGAGCTTCCGTGAACGCCTACGTCATTCCGTTCGAGCAGCTCGGCATGCACGACGTCGAGCGCGTCGGCGGCAAGAACGCCTCGCTCGGCGAGATGATCAGCGCGCTCGCGAAGCTCGGCGTGCAGGTGCCCGGCGGCTTCGCCACCACCGCCCAGGCCTATCGCGAATTCCTCGCCCAGGGCGGTCTCGATGAGCGCATCCGCGCCGAGCTCGCCGCGCTCGACGTCGATGACGTCGGGGCACTCGCCGCGAGCGGCGCGCGCATCCGCGAGTGGATCCTGGCGACGCCGCTGCCGCCGCCCTTCGAGAGCGCGGTGCTCGAGGGGCTGCGTGCACTCGGCGAGGGGCGCGCGGACTTCGCGGTGGCGGTGCGCTCCTCGGCGACCGCCGAGGACCTCCCCGAGGCCTCCTTCGCCGGCCAGCAGGAGACTTTCCTCAACGTGCGCGGCGCGCCGGCGGTCCTCAAGGCGATCCACGAGGTGTTCGCATCGCTGTTCACCGACCGGGCGATCTCGTACCGCGTGCACCAGGGCTTCGATCACGCAGCGGTGGCGCTCTCCGCCGGCATCCAGCACATGGTACGCAGCGATCTCGGCGCGAGCGGCGTCATGTTCACGCTCGACACCGACTCGGGTTTTCGCGAGGTGGTGTTCGTCACCTCCTCCTGGGGGCTCGGTGAGACCGTGGTGCAGGGGACCGTGAACCCCGATGAGTTCTATCTCTACACGCCGTCGCTGCGCAGCGGCAGCTACCCGGTGCTGCGTCGCAATCTCGGCAGCAAGGCCATCAAGATGGTGTATGCGCCCGAGGGCTCCGCCGAGCGGGTGCAGACGGTCGAGGTGCCCGAGGCCGAG
>JAFAKO010000142.1 GCA_019235245.1 Gammaproteobacteria bacterium | reverse complement strand
GCGGAGTGAGCCGCGCGAGGCCCGGGCCGCGCGACGCCGCGCGGCGCCGTCAGCGCCATCATCACCCCAGCGCGCGCATTTAAGCTCCTTTCGCGAATAGTTAGTTGCGCGACTAACTATCGCCGGCATGCACTCACGTGCGCATGCGGCTCCCGCTGGCATCGAGTAGTGAAGCGCCCAGGCGTGTGGCCGCACGCCGCTCGCCGACGAGCTCGATCTCGAAGCCTTCGGTGGCGGACGCGAGCGCCGCTGGAACGTAGCCGAGCGCCAGTGAGCGCTGCACGCGGTGACCGTACGCACCGGAAGTGACCCAGCCGACGACCCGCCCCTCGTGCCAGATCGGCTCATCACCCGCCGCGTCGGCATCGGCGGCATCGACGCTGAAGGCGACGAGGCGCAGCGCGCCGCCGCTTTGCTTCTCTTCGAGCGCCGCTGCGCGGCCGACGAAGTCGCCTTTCCCGAAATCCACGAAGCGCCCGAGGCCGGCCTCGTGCGGACCATAGATCGGGCGGTATTCCCGCGCCCAGGTGCCGAAGCTCTTCTCGATCCGCATGGCGTTCAGCGCGCGGCCGCCGAAAAGCTTCAGGCCGTGCGACTGCCCCGCCGAGCTCAGGAGGTCGTACAGCGCGCGCTGGTACTCACTCGTGATCCAGATCTCGTAGCCGAGCTCGCCTGTGAAGCTGATCCGGCCGACGAGCGCCGGGATCATGCCGATGTCCATACGCCGGAACGAGAGGAACGGGAAAGCGGCACTCGATAAATCCGTGCGGGTGAGCCCCTGCAGGAGCGCGCGCGACCTGGGACCCGCGACCGACAACCCGACGTACTCCATGGCGCAGGGACGCACGGTCACCCCCGCGGGCGGGGGATAGCGCTCGAACCAGCGGCGGTAGTAGACCTCGGCGGCCCAGGTGCAGATCAGAAACGTCCGCTGCGCGTCCGCGCGGCACATGGTGAAGTCGCCGATGAGCTTGCCGCGCTCGTTCAGCATCGGCGTGAGCGCGATGCGACCGACTTTCGGCACCCGGTTCGCCATGATGCGGCTGAGCCATTCTTCGCTCGCGGGGCCGGTCACCTCGAATTTGCCGTAGTTGGAGATCTCGAGGAGACCCACCGCGTCCTGCACCGCGCGGCATTCGGCGCCCACATGAGGATGGGCGTTGGAGCGGTGGAAGGTGATGTCCTCGTGCGCCTCCGGCGCGGAGGGCGCAAACCACAGCGGGTGCTCCAGGCCGCAGTAATCGCCGAAAACGGCGTGCGCGCCCTGCAACCGCTCGTACACCGGTGTCGTGCGCAGCGGCCGCCCGGCCGGCAGCTCCTCGTTCGGGAAACGGATACGGAAGCGCCGCGAGTAGTTCTCGCGCACCTTGGCGTTGGTGTAGGCGAGTGTCGCCCAGTCGCCGTAGCGGGCGACGTCCATCGCCCAGACATCCGCCCCCGGATCTCCTTCGACCATCCACTGCGAGAGCGTGAGCCCGACCCCGCCGCCCTGGCTGAAGCCGGCCATGACCCCGCACGCAACCCAGAAGTTTCTCAGCCCGCGAATCGGACCGACGAGTGGATTGCCATCGGGGGCGAAGGTGAACGGGCCGTTCACGACCTTGCGGATGCCCGCATCGGCGAGCGTGGGGAAGTGCCGGAACCCGACCTCCAGGCTCGGCGCAATGCGCTCGAGGTCCTCCGGTAAGAGGCTCTGGGTGAAATCCCAGGGCGTCTCGAGCGGTGACCAGGGGACGCCGGCGCGCTCGTAGGTACCCAGCAGGACGCCGCCGCGCTCCTGGCGGGTGTAGATCTCGCCCTCGAAGTCGATCGCGGTCAGCAGCTCCTTCTGGCCCTTGAGCGCCGGCAGATCCTCGGTGATGAGGTACTGGTGCTGCATGGCGAGCACGGGCAGCTCGAGCCCGACCATGCGCCCGACTTCGCGCGCCCACAATCCCGCGGCGTTCACCACGTGCTCCGCGTGCACCGTGCCGGCCTCGGTCACGACGTCCCAGCTGCCATCGGCGCGTGCCTTGAGATCGACCACGCGGTTGTGGCGCACGATCTCCGCGCCGCCGATCTGCGCCGCCTTGGCGTAGGCGTGGGTGACGCCGTACGGATCGACGTGCCCCTCGATCGGATCGAGCAGCGCCCCGACGAAATACTTCTTGTCGATGATCGGGAATACCCGCGCCGCCTCATCGGCGGAGATCAGCTCGAGCTCCATGCCGAGGTAGCGCCCGCGTGCCTTGGCCATCTTCAGCCAGTCGAAGCGCTCGCGCGTGCCGGCTAGCATGATGCCGCCGGGCATGTGCAGTCCGCAGGATTGCCCCGAGATCCGCTCGAGCTCCTTGTAGAGATTGATGGTGTACTGCTGCAGCCGCGCGACGTTGGGATCGCCGTTGAGGGTGTGCATGCCGCCGGCCGCATGCCAGGTGGAGCCACAGGTGAGCTCGCCGCGCTCGATGAGCAGCACATCCTTCCAGCCGGCCCGTGTGAGGTGGTAGGTGACGCTCGCCCCCACTACCCCGCCGCCGATCACCACGACGCGCGCGTCACTCTTCACGTATTTCTCCCGGTAACCCCGTCACTCGTTCGACACCGCCAGCTGCACCGGTGGTACGGCGGAGCTGCCACGCGAGCCGAAGCGCTCGATCAGCCACGAACGGAAGAGCGCGATGCCAGTGTCGGCCAGGCCTTCGGGGTGCGTAGTCAGGTAGTAGCCGTAGCCGTCGTCGAGTGTCGCCTCGAAAGGCTTCACCAGGTGCCCGGCGCTGATCTCCTCGGCGAAAAGGTTCGGATCGAGCACCGCGATGCCCTGCCCGCTGAGCGCGTACTGGGCGGCGAGCACCGCGGTATCGAACACCAGGCCGCGCTCGACGTTGACGTTGCGCAGCCCCGCCTGGCGGACGAACTGTGACCAGAGGTGATGGCGCGGCTGATCCGCGAGACGCACGTGCACGATCTCGTTCGCCTCGATGAAGGCAGCGAGGTCCCGTCCGCGGTGGGTGGCGGCGATGTTGGGATGACAGAGAATCGACAGGTGCACCGGCCAGAGCAGATCGGTGACGAGATCGGTCACCGTCGGCCGCGAGTAGACGACGGCGACGTCCACATCGCCGAGCGGCGGCCCCACACCGTAGGGGCTCACGAGATCGATATCGAGCTCGGCGCTCGTACGGCGGAAATCCCGCAGGATGGGAATGGCGAGCTGCACGGCGAAGCTCGGCGGCATCTGCACGCGCAGCGTGCGCTGCGCCGGGGCGCCTTCGTTGCGGATGTCCTCGAGCGCGTACTCGAGGCGGTCGAAAGACTTCGCCACTGCCGGCAGCAGGTGCTGACCGGCCTTGGTGAGCGTGAGCGCGTGCGGACGCCGCTCGAACAGCTGCACCCCGGTCAGCCGCTCGAGCGCGATCACGTGGCGCGACAGCGCACTCTGCGAGATCAGCAGCGCGTTGGCGGCTGCCGTGAAGCTGCCGTGCTTTGCGACGCCCTCGAACGCGCGCAGCGCATTCAGTGGCAGCCAGCGACGGTCGATGCTTTTGTTATGGACACCGCGATCCCGAATCAAGGTTCCCCTCCCCGCGAGTGCGCCAATCGCGTGCGCCAGGCGCCGCCACGCCATACTCGCAGAGCACGCAGCGTCGCGCCAAGGGCCGCCGCGCTCCAATGCCTTTTTTCGATGCAGGTAGTGAATTTCTCGGCTTTGAGCGGCTGCACGAGTGTGAAAGGCTGACCGAAAACTCGAGCCCCTCGGTCTCAGCATGAGCGCACGTCCCAGGAGCCCGCCGGCCGCTTCCGGACACCGGATCGCCGCGATCGCCATCAGCCACCATCGGCTGCCGCTCGCACCTGCCTTCAATGCCAGCTGGGACAGCCGCCCGCGGGTGCACTTCGATGCCACGCTGGTGCGGGTGACGACCAACACCGGTCTGATGGGAGTCGGCTCCGGCGACCGCATGCTCGGCTTCGAGGGGCACGAGAGTCTGTTCGTCGGCGAGGATCCGCTGGCGCTCGAGCGCCACTTCCGCGTGCTCTCGAACATTGATTTCCACTACGGCCGCTGCTGGCCGCTCGACCTGGCGCTGTGGGACCTCGCGGGCAAGATCCTGGGTCAGCCGTGCTGGAAGCTCCTCGGCGGGCTCTCGAACCGCGTGCGCGCCTATGCCTCCTCGGGCACCCTGCGTGAACCACGGGCGCAGGCGGATGTCGCCGAGCGCTTCCTCGAACAAGGTTTCCCGGCCCTCAAGCTGCGCTTTCACCGCGGCGACTGGCGCGAGGACGTCAAGGCACTCGAGGCGGTGCGCGCGCGCGTCGGCGATCGGCTCGAGCTGCTGGTGGACTGCAACCAGGGCTGGCGCATGAGCTGGGACACGCAGGCGCCCTGGACTCTGAAGGACGCCCTCGCCGTGGCGCGCGAGCTCGAGCGGCTGAAGGTCTACTGGATGGAGGAGCCGCTCCACCGCGCCGACTACGCCGCCATGCGCGTGCTGCGCGAGGCGACCGATGTGCGGCTCGCCGCCGGGGAGATGACGCGCCAGCTGCACGAGCTGCGCGAGCTGATCGAGCGCGGCTGTGCGGACGTCGTGCAGCCCGACGTGGCGCTCGTCGGCGGGATCACGGGGCTGCGCCGCATCGCGCTCATGGCGCAGGAGCACGGCATCGCCTTCACCCCGCACACCTGGACCAACGGCATGGGGGTGACCGCAAACGCCCACCTGGTGGCGGGCCTCACCGATGCGCCCTTCCTCGAATACCCCTTCGATCCGCCGGAGTGGAGCCTGCAGCGCCGGGACTTCCTCATGACCGAGCCGCTGCGGGCCGATGCCCAGGGGTGGATCCAGCTGAGCGACGCACCGGGCATGGGTTACCTCCCTGATGAAGCGCGGCTCCTGGCGACACGTATCGCATGAACGCCCGTGACGCAGCCGATCCGCAC
>JAFAKO010000064.1 GCA_019235245.1 Gammaproteobacteria bacterium | reverse complement strand
GATGCGAACCTGCTGGATGTCGCGCAGCGGGTGCGCAGCGAGATGCCGGACATCCAGTCGCAGCTGCCGCGCGGCCTGCAGGGCGAGATCGTCTACGACAGCACCGGCTTCGTCACCTCCTCGATCCGTGAGGTCGTGAAGACGCTGATCGAGGCGCTGCTGATCGTCACGGCGGTGATCTTCCTGTTCCTCGGCAGCCTGCGCGCGGTGATCATCCCGGTGATCGCCATGCCGCTGTCGCTGATCGGCACGTTCTTCGTGATGCTCGCGCTCGGCTATTCGATGAATCTCCTCACCTTGCTGGCGCTGGTGCTCGCCATCGGCCTGGTGGTCGACGATGCCATCATCGTGGTCGAGAACGTCGACCGGCACATGAAGGAGGAGGGCAAGAGCCCGCTGCAGGCCGCGCTGCTGGCGGCGCGCGAGCTCGGCGGACCGATTCTGGCCATGACGGTGGTGCTGGTGGCGGTGTACGTGCCGATCGGCTTCCAGAAGGGGCTCACCGGCGCGCTGTTCACCGAGTTCGCGTTCACCCTCGCGGGTGCGGTCACCGTGTCGGCGGTGATCGCGCTCACGCTCTCGCCGATGATGTGCTCGCGCTTCTTCAGCATGGAGCAGGAAAGCGGGCGCTTCGTGCAGCTCATCGACCGGGTGTTCACCGGCGTGCGCAACAGCTATGAGCGGCTGCTGGGCAATGCGCTCAGCACCTGGCCCGTCATCGTCGTGATGGGCGTGCTGCTGCTTGGAGCTACCGTGCTGCTCGGCATGACCGCTACGGCCGAGCTCACCCCGGAAGAGGATCAGGGGTTCCTTTTTTATCAGCTCAAGGCCTCACCGGATGCCACGGCGCAGCAGATGCTGGGCTACTCCACGCAGATGTTCGCCCTCGGCACCAAGATCCCCGAGTACCAGATGATGTTCCAGATCACCACCCCGGGCCAGGGCTTCGGCGGCATGGTGTTCAAACCCTGGGACGAGCGCACGCGCTCC
This sequence comes from Gammaproteobacteria bacterium, assembly GCA_019235245.1. GTDB lineage: Bacteria > Pseudomonadota > Gammaproteobacteria > Steroidobacterales > Steroidobacteraceae > 13-2-20CM-66-19. The sequence continues at coordinate 4,152 of JAFAKO010000064.1, read as the reverse complement.
GCCACCCAGCTGCAGCAGGTGCTGCAGGGCCTGTGGAGCACGGTCGCCGGCGGACAGATCTTCGTATTCGCCCTGCCGCCGCTGCCTGGCGCCCAGGGCGCTCCGGTCCAGGTGGTCATCAACACCACCGAGCCGTTCCAGAATCTCAACGAGGTGGCGCAGGCGGTGCTCAACAAGGCGCGCGAGAGCGGCAAATTCTATTTCATCGACACGGATCTGAAGATCGACAAGCCGCAGTCCACCGTGGTGGTCGACCGTGACCTGGTCTCGACGCTCGGGCTCACGCAGCAGGATGTCGGCAGTTCGCTGAGCGCCGCGCTCGGCGGCGGCTACGTCAACTACTTCTCGATTGCCGGCCGCTCCTACAAGGTCATCCCGCAGGTGCTCCAGGCCGATCGACTCAATCCCGACCAGGTGCTCGACTACTACGTGCGCACCCCGGACGGCTCGGTCATTCCCGCCGGCACTCTCGCCAGCCTCAAGAACCAGGTAGTGCCGGAGTCGATCAACCGCTTCCAGCAGCTGAACTCCGCGACTCTTTCCGGGGCGACCGGCATGGCCCAGGGCGAGGCGCTCAAGTACCTGCGCGATACGCTCGCCCAGGTCGCACCGACCGGCTACCAGCTCGACTACTCGGGGCAGTCGCGCCAGTTCGTGCAGGAGTCCGGCGGCTTCGCGCAGACGCTGCTGTTCGCCGTGATCATCGTGTTCCTGGCGCTCGCCGCGCAGTTCAACAGCCTGCGCGATCCGATCGTGATATTGGTTTCGGTGCCGATGGCGCTGTTCGGCGCGCTGATCTTCGTCAACCTGATCTCGAGCCTGAACATCTACACCCAGGTCGGACTGGTTACGCTGATGGGCCTGGTCTCCAAGCACGGCATCCTGATCGTGCAGTTCGCCAACGAGTCGCAGCGCGCCGGCATGAGCAAGGCAGACGCCATCCTGCACGCGGCCGGCGTGCGCCTGCGCCCGATCCTGATGACGACCGCGGCGATGGTGCTGGGCGTGATACCGCTGGTGATCGCCTCGGGTGCCGGCGCCGCGGGGCGCTTCGCCATGGGCCTGGTAATCTCGACCGGGCTATCGATCGGCACGCTGTTCACACTGTTCGTGGTGCCGGCGTTCTACATGCTGCTCGCGGCCGATCATCATGCCGAGCAGGCACGCGAGATCGAGCCGGGCGCGGCGGGTGAGCCGCACTCGGCCTAGGCGCTCAGGGCGGCACGCCGCCGTGCGGTGAATCCTCCATCGCCGCGACCAGCTCCTTGCAGCCGGCTCCCCAGCGCGAGACCGCTTTGATCGCCTGCCCGAATCCGACGCTCACGGGATGGACGCGTTCGCGGCTGAGCACATAAACCGCACCCGCCAGCGGTGTCGGCACGGAAGGCACGAAGACCGTGTAGCGGCCGTCCGCGAATTCCTCGATGATGAAAGCCGGCACCAGCGCGTCCTCGATCTCCGCGAGCGCCGGCTTCCAGGCGACCGTGTCGCCTTTGCCGGCGATCCGCAGCGTCAGGCTTTTGAACAGCGTGTAGCCGGGAAGCTTGTCGAGGAGCGAAGACCCCCGGTGCGCGCGCAGCGCCTGCCAGGCCCGGGTATGCACCAGCGATCCAATGGCGAGGCACACCAGCAGCAACAGCAGCACCGACAGCAGGCGTTCCGCCGGCAGCCAGTCGGGGAGCAGTCGTACCAGCGGGTGCACCACCGCGCCGAGAGACTGCACCATCTTCAGGAGCAGCAGGATACCGAGGTACACCGGCGCGACGATGAGTATGCCGGCGCCCAGCGCGCTCATTACCGACGCGGCGAACTTCCTCACGACGCTCACCTCATGGCGGCCCCGGAGACGTGCGCGACCGGCGGTGCGGGTGGCGGGTCCGCTACTGGCTCTGCACCAGCGGGACCTGCGATGCCAGCTGCAGCTCGACCATCAGCGCCACGCGCCGGTCGATCTGGGCGAAGGTTGCCCCCTTCTTGCCGCCGATGGCCTGCGACACGATGGGCAGGTACTTGGCCCGCAGTTGCGCCGCGGAGATGTCGACCTCCATCCACTGTTTCATCAGCTTCATGGCCTCCTCGTCGGTCAGCGTGCCGTAGCGGTCGGCGTACTCCTGGATGGTGGCGTACTTCTTGTTGTTGATCTTCGTCAGCTCCGTGACGTACTGGTCGTAGATCGGCCAGAACTTGGTGGCTTCCGTGTCCGTGAGCTTCAGGTTCTGCGCGACCAGCTGCTTCTTCTTCGAGCGCAGGTCCTGACGCATCAGCTCGATGTCCTGATCGCTGATGCGGTGCGGCGCACTGTCGGCCGGAGCCGCCGCCGGCGCAGCCGTCTGCGCATTTCCCGCCGTCATGCACGCGAGCCACGCGCCGAGTGCCAGCACGGCTGCCACGAACATTCTTTGCATCTTCGTTCTCCCAGGTGACTCAAATGGCATCGGCACGGCATCGCGTCCGGTCGGCGCAGCCGGTGGCGGACAGACTCGGGGGCAGGCTTTTCTGCGTCAAGTGCCTCTAGGGGCAGTTTCTGCGGCACACGAGCTCATGCTGCAGCGCGGCCCCGCGGCCTCGCGCGGGATTCGTTGGCGCCGCTACGGCTGCGCGGGCACGCGGCGACGCGCCTTGAGCAGCACGTCGACCGGCTCGGGCCGATCGTCCCAGTAGTCGAGCCGTATGCGCCGGTCGGGAAGCTGACTCACCGTTGCCGGGGTGGCACTGAAGGTGCAGTACCAGCCCGCGGGCAGCACGACGGCATTGCGCGGTCGTCCCAGGCTGCGATCGAAGACCAGGTCCTGTCCCTCGAGACGGTAACTCGCAGCCGCCGTGTAGGTCTCGGTGATGCGCAGCCGCAGCGTCTCACCGTTTTTCACCGCCGTGAACGGAATCACCACCACGTGGGCAGCGGGCGGAACGTTCTCGCCCGTGTTGATTTTCGAGGCGCTGAGCTGTGCGCCGGTCATCTCGCGCACCGGCAGCTCCTCGCCGGTATCGAGCACGGTGGCGGCCGGATGGCTCGCCACACTGCCGGCGCGCACGACGTTGGCATAACCGTTCACGCCCGGGCGCGTCTCGGTGTAGTCGTGATAGAGGATGAACGAGTGGCTTTCCGGCGGCTGCAGGAAGTACACGATCTCCCGGTCCTCGTGGGCGCGCTCGGCGAGCCGATCCTGCTCGGTCTCGCCGGCGAAGGGCGCTTCCCAGCTGCGGCGCGTGCTCGGAGCCGGCGGTGCCGCCGCCGCGCCGGTCTGCGCGTCCTTGACCGCTCTCAGGATGAGCCCTGCCTCTCCCGCACCGGCGTGCATGAAGCTCACGGCGATCCGTCCGTCCGCTTGCGAAAGGACCTGCGAGGGGACGTTCAGTCCGACCACCTCGTAGCCCCCCGGCAGGATCACCTTGTTGCGCCGGATCCCCAGGGAGCGGCGAAAGACGATCGCCTCCCCATCGCGGTGATAGCTGTTCTCGTCCCGGTAGGTCTTGAGGATCAGCAGGCGCGCTGCGCCGTGCATCGGTACCGCACGCGCGAGCGTCACCTTGATGTACTGCGTCTGCGGCTCGGCATCGGGCATCAGCGGGTCTTTGCGGGCCTCGCTCCCCGGCACGATGTCGAAATGCAGCGCCGCACCGCTCATGGCGTCGTAAACACTCTCATCGCTCGCGACACTGCCGCTGCGGATCGGGTTGTAGAAGACCTTCGCGCCGGCGGTGGTCGCGGACACCTCGTAGGAGATACGGAAGCTCGCCGAATCCGGCGCCAAGAGGTCGTAGACGGTGTACTCGTCCGCCTCCGCCTGCGTGGCGACTTCCTCGAGATAGACGCCGTTGTCCGCTGCGCCCGTCGATTCGGAGCCGGCCCCGAGCAACTGCGGGAGGAGGATCGCAAGCCATGCCCCGCGGACTGTCGTCCGCGAGCCGACCCCGCGTGGCTGCCCCCGCATCAGTGTTGCGCGGGTTTTGGCGCGGAGCAGGGGAATGCCTCGGCGAGCGCCGCGCCGAGGAACACCGCCGCATCCTGCGTGCTTTGCGCAGGCGAGCGCGACAGATCCTGCTCGAGGCGCGCCTTGAGCGTTTTTTCCAGCTGCTCTGCCGAGATATCCCCGGGGATACAGGCTTTCGCGCCGTTGGCCGCGGCGATCGCCAGGCCCTGGGAGATGCCCT
>JAFAKO010000385.1 GCA_019235245.1 Gammaproteobacteria bacterium | reverse complement strand
CATCGAAACGCGCTCGATCGACTACGTGCCGCTCGCCGAGCGCCACGGCAAGGTCTGGCACCTCTGGCCGGTGTGGTTCTCGGGCGATGCGCACCTCGCCACCCTCGCCGTGGGCGTGCTCGGCATCACTCTCGGTGGCAACCTGCTCTGGACATAGATAGCGGTGGTGCTCGGCTGCCTGCTCGGGACCTTCTTCATGGCCTTCCACTCGACCCAGGGGCCGCAGCTCGGGCTGCCGCAGATGATCCAGTCGCGCCCGCAGTTCGGCTATACCGGGGCGCTGCTGGTGTGGGGCGTGGCGCTCATCGCCTACATCGGCTACAACGCCTTCAACCAGGTGCTCGCTGCGCAGGCCATCCACCAGCTGCTGCCCGCGGTCCCGGCGACTTCCGGCGGCGCGCAGGTGCTGTTCGCGCTCGTGGCGCTGGCGCTCGCCGTGGTGGGCTACGACAAGATCCACCTGGCGCAGCGCGGCTTCGCCTACGTGATGATCGTGATCCTCACGGTGTTCTCCATCGGCGCGCTGTTCCTGCTGCGTGTGCCGGCGGTGCAGTGGCAGCCGCAGGGCTTCCGCCCGGTTCCCTTTCTCGCGCAGCTGTTTGCGGCGGCCTCGTACCAGCTGTCGTGGTCGATCTACGTCTCGGATTACTCGCGTTACCTGCCGCGCGATGTCGGGGTGCGGGAATCCTTCTGGTGGACCTACCTCGGGGCGTTCGTCGGCGGCGCCTGGATGATGCTGGTCGGCACGGTGGCCGCCGCCGCGGCGCCACGGCTCGATGTCGCGGCGGCGATGGAGCACGCCGCCGACGTAGTGATCCCGGGTCTCGGCCGGGTGCTGCTGCTCGCCGCACTGCTCGGGCTCATCACGATCTCCTCGCTCAACTTCTACGGCGCCTCGCTCACGCTGCTGAGCGTCGCGGACACGATCAAGCCGCTGCAGTGCACGGTCGGCAAGCGCCTCGCGAGCCTGCTCGTGGCGTTCGCCGCGAGCTGCCTCATCGCGGTCAGCTCCTCGAGCGACTTCGTCAACCGCTTCGAGGACCTGCTGGCGATCCTGCTGTACCTGTTCACTCCCTGGACCGCGATCAACCTCGTGGACTTCTACTTCGTGCGGCGCGGCCATTACTCGATCCGCGAGATCTTCAACCCCCTCGGCATGTACGGGCGCTGGAACTGGCGTGGCCTGAGCGCCTACGCGGTCGGGTTCGTCGCGATGATTCCCTTCTTCAGCACCACGCTCTACACCGGCCCGGTGGCGCGCGCCCTCGGCGGCGCCGACATCGCCATGCTGATCGGCCTGCCGGTCTCGGCCGGTATCTACCTGCTCATGTGCCGCTCGCTCGACCTCGAGCACGAGTGGCAGCGCGCGCGGGCCGCGGACACCGGCCTCGATCCCGCGGGCGCCGCTGCGCCGCTCGCCTGAGGCCCGGTAACATCCGCCGATGCCCAAGATCGTCGATCATGCCCAGCGCCGCGATGAGATCGCGCTCGTCGCCTGCCGCGTGGTGGCCGCGCACGGCTTCGACCAGGCGAGCATGGTGCGCATCGCGCGCGCGGCGGGTTACACCACCGGCATGTTGGCGCACTACTTCGACAGCAAGCAGGAGATCATCATCGCCGCTCTGCGCCTCATCCTGCGGCGCATCGAGGAGCGCCTCACGCGGCCCGCCCAGCAGGGCAGCCGGCCCGATCTCCTCGAGCTGCTGCTCGAAGCCCTGCCCATCGATGCGCAGCGGCGCACCGAGTGCGCATTCTGGATCACCTTCTGGGGCCAGGTGAGCGCCGACAAGCGCCTCAAGCGCATCAATGCCTGGGTGCACCGCGAGTACATGCGGCTGTTCGAGCGCTGCCTGGATGTCGGCTGGCAGGAATGGCGGCAGTGGCCGGCGACCACGCGCGAGCAGCTGGTGCGCTCGCTCGTCACCTTCATCAACGGGCTCACCGCCAGCGCGGTGGCGAACCCGGGCGACTGGCCAGCCCCGAAGCAGGTGGCGCAGCTGCGCCTGCAGCTGCAGCTGCTGCACGCGTGGGCGGCCGGCGCCACCCTCACCCCGCAGGCCTTGGACGCCTGATGCAGGGGCTAGGCCAGCCGGCCCGGCCCCCTGAGACCTCAGAACGACTTGGTGTACTGCAACGTCGCGGTGAAGGGCTGCAGCGTCGCGACCTGCGGGATGACCGAGCCCGCAGCGTTGTACTGCGCATAGCCGATGTAGCCGATGTCCCCGAGGTTCGGCTTGGCGTTGAAGAGATTGTGGAAGTTGAGCGACAGCTCGGACTGCCCACGATCGATACCGAAGCGCAGGTTGACGAGGCTGAAACCGGGACGGGTCGCCTCGGAGCCGCCTCCGCCGACCAGCAGCGACACGCTGTTGCCGGTGTAGCTGTAGTCGGCCTGCACGAATCCCTGGCTATCGGAGCCGAGCGCGTGCGTGTACATGCCGCCCACGAATCCGGTGAAGTCGGGGACGCCACTCACGCGCGCGCCCGGGTTCACACCGACCAGCGCGAGTGAGCCCGGATCGGTGATGTCGGTGGTCTCGTAGCCGAGCCCGACGCGGAAGGTGAGTCCTTCGGCGACGCGGCCGGTAGCCTCGACCTCCCCGCCGTTCACCCGTGCCGTGTTGCCATTCACCTGCAGGTAGAAGCCGCAGGGCAGCGCAACCTGCTGCTGCAGGTCGTTCCACTCGATGTGATAGCCCGCCGCCGAGATCAGCACGCCGGGCAGCTGCGCCTTGGCACCGAGCTCGTACGTCCACAGTGTGTCGGACTTGACGTGCGTGATGGTCTCGACCGGCAGGTTGGAGGAGCAGCCGGGGAAGTTGGCCTGCGCACCGCCGGCGCGGAAGCCCTTGGAGGCCGAGGCGTATACCATGGTCTCCGCGGTCGCCTGCAGCGACAGTGCCACCTTGGGATTGAAGCCCGACTGGCTGTTGCTCTGCGGCTGACTCGGCGTCGGGCCGCCATTGAGGAAGCCGTCGGCCGAGTAGTCGGCGGTCTGGTCGAGCCAGTACTGGCGCCCGCCGAGTGTCAGCGTCCACTTCTGCAGGAACTTCCAGTAGAGCTCACCGAAGATCGACTTGTCTTCCTGCGTGCCCGGGTTGGTCTGGGTCCAGATGATGTCGTTCGGCCACGCCGGGCTCATCACCGCGCAGGGGAATGCGGGGCTGCCGAACTCGCACGAGGTCGTGCCGGGCGCCGACAGGCCATGCGCGTAGGTGTCGGGGATGGTGAAGCGCGAGTGGGTATTCGAATAGTAAAGACCCAGCGTGCCGCTGATGTTGTGGATCGGGTCGAACGACAGGCGCGCTTCGCTCGTGTACTGGTCGTGCCAGTGCTGGCCGTCCCACAGATACGGCTGTGGCGCGAGCCCGGTGACGAGGTAAGTCGGACCGGTGAGAATCTGCTGGGTGCCGTAGCTCGAATCCTCCACGTCGTGCGTGTGGCGGTAGAAAAAGCTGTTGTCCCATACCACCGTGTAGCCGTTGCCGCTCCACTTGAGATCGAGCGAGGGCAGTGTCCAGGAGTCGGTGGCGTAAGGCTGCACGTCGAACGCCCGGTCGATACGGTAGGCCGGGGTGAACTCCGGCAGCGGCGCGAAGGTCGCCGGGAAGCCGTGGTACTTCGAGTCCTGGAACATGACGCGCAGCTTCACATCGAGGCTGTCGCTCGCCTTCCACTGCAGCGCCACCGAGCCGCCGCCGGTCGAGGCCGCGCCCTGATCGCCATCGCTGGTGCGCGGCACATCCGCAAACGGATCGCTCGCGCCGGGGCCGTTCGCCTGGGTGGGATAGGTGCGCGTCAGGTAGCCGGCATCGTGATTGCCGAACAGCACGACGCGCAGGCCGAGCGTGCCGGGCACGAGCGCGAAGTTGCCGATGATGTTGGCGCCGCCGTCGGGACTGCCGCCGCCGGAGGTGACCCCGGCCTGCAGCATGTAGCCGAAACCCGTGGTGTTGACGTCCGGCGCCTTGGTGATGAGGCGCACGTTGCCACCGAGTGAGCTCTCACCGAAAAGCGTGCCCTGGGGACCCTTGAGAACCTCGATGCTGGCGAGGTCCACCACGCGTGGATCGATCGAGCCGGGCACCGGGGTGTCATCGATGTAGAAGCCGGTGGCGCCGGCGGTGCCGAAGAGATTCTGCCCGGTGATGCCGCGGATCGCGACGGTGCGGGCGTCGGCGAAGCCCGTGGGGCCGCCGCCATAGCTGAACGAGACGTTGGGAGTCTTGGTGGCGTAGTCAGTGAAGCTCTGGACGTTGTATTCCTTGAGCGTCTCGGCGGTGAACGCGGTGATGCTGGTGGGCACTTCCGCGATCGACTCCTCGCGCTTGCGGGCGCTCACGATCACGGTCTCCATCTGCGGCCCCGCCTCGGTGGCCGTGGCCTGCTCCTGAGCCTGCGCGGGGGGCGAGCCGCTCAGGTCGGTCACCAGCAACAGCAGGGCCGCGTAGCGCAGGCCCGTCGAGAAGACGATGGTTCTCATGTTTTGACACTCCCCGGACTGGTTCGCGATGCAGCAGGTAAGGACGACTGCGGTTGCACCCCGCTCGCGCGCGGCGCTTCGCTCAGAAACAGGTTGATGAGCTCCCCGCAGGCGCGCGGGTTCTCCCAGAACGGGTTGTGGCCGAGGCCCTCGAAGATCTTCACCTGCGCGTGGGGCAGGCCCTGGATGAGCAGCTGGCGCAGATCGGGGGTGATGAGCGGATCCTTGCTACCCCAGATGAGCAGCGTCGGCGCGGTGAGCTTGGGCAGTGTCGCGGCGAGCTCGCCGCCGGCAAACATCGGGTCGAGGCCCTGCTCCAGCACCGCCTGCCAGACCCGCGCCGGGATCGCGGCCGAATCCTCGCGCTGGCGGCGCATGAAATCCGGATCGACCGGCGTCGGTGAGTACCACCACTCCATCATGAAGGGTGAGCTCGGGTCGATCGGGTCGCTGAGCGCGCGGATCCTGTCGAAGATTCCCGCCAGGGCCTGCGGCGGCGGCGCGCCCGGCGGCTGCCCGGCGGAGGAGGAGATCAGCACCACGCGCCGCGTGCGCTCGGGCCAGAACTCGGCGAAGGTCTGGGCGATGACACTCCCGAGGGAGTGGCCGACGATGTCCGCCCGCTGCACGCCGAGACGATCGAGCAGCAGCTTGATGTCATAGGCGAAGTCGAGCCGCGTGTAGCAGCACTCGGGCTTGCTCGAGCGGCCATGGCCGCGGATGTCGACCAGGACGAGATGAAAGCGCGGTGACAGGTACGGCACCAGCGGCACCCAGTCGCGCGCATTGTCGGTATAGCCGTGGATGAGGACGACCGGGGCACCGTGCGGATCGCCGAACGACACGTAGGCGAGCTGCACCCCGTTGCTCAGGTCCACGGTCTTCCTGAGCGAGTCGAAGGTATTGAGATCGATCGGCGCGGGTGGTGCGGGAGCAGCCGGCGCGACCACGATCCAGCACACCAGCAGCGCCGGCAGCAGGCGCAGGGCCGGGCGTGTGCAGCGCCGCCAACGGCTCCAATGGCTCAGGAACGACACGCGCCGCAGCACCCCGCAGAACCTTAATATTATGTTATCGATAATATATAGGGCCCTCGCGGGCCGCAACACCCGCGGGGTGTCGCGCGCGTGCTACTTCGCTGCAACGCGTGAGGCGCCGACGGGCAGCGTCTCGAGTGCCTGCATCTGCGCGTCCGCGAAAGCCTGCGGCCGGGCGAGGTACTCGAGCGCCATGTCGAAGGCGTCGTGTCCCCAGAAGAGCTCCGCGCCGGCGAGCAGGGTCGGCACCCCGAACACTCCGCGCGCACACGCCCACTGCGTGTTCTCGCGCAGGCGCTGCTTGACGGCGGGGTCGGCCAGGGCGCGGAGCGGATCGCCGACGCCGAGCTCCCCGGCGAGCTCCGCGAGCGCCGCCGGATCGGTCAGGTCGCGGCCGTCCCGCCACACCGCCTGCAGCACGGTGCGTGCCGCGCGCAGGTCGCTGCCGGCGGCGATCACCAGGCGCAGTGCGCCGAGCGGGTTGAAGGGATGCGCCGGTGGCATGCGCAGCGGCAGGCCGAGCTGACGGGCGCGCCACAGGACGAACCGGTACGTGAAGCGACGCTTGGAAGGGATCTCGGCGGGCCCGCGCTGTCCGAACTGATCGAGCAACCCGGCGAGGAGGACCGGCACCACCCGCAGCTCGATCCCCGCGGGAAGCTCCGCGAGCCGCGGCAATGCCAGGTACGCGAACGGCGAGAGCACATCGAAGACCCAGGAGACCGGCAAGCGGGAAGCGCCTTCCATGGGATATCACCCCTGCGAGACGTGCACCACCAGCTTGCCGAAATTCTCACCCTGCAGCATGCCGATCAGGCCGCGCGGCGCGCTCTCCAGCCCCTCGATCACCTGTTCGCGATATTTCACCCGTCCCTCGCGCAGCCAGCCCTGCATGTCCTGCTGGAAGGCGCCCATGCGGCGATAGTGATCGAAGATGATGAATCCCTGGATCCTGACACGCTGGCGCAACGCGACGAGCAGCAGCTGCGGGGTGCGATCGACGCCGCTCGGGAGCTTATCGAGGTTGTACCAGGAGATCAGGCCGCACAGCGGCACGCGCGCCCCGACATTCAGCAGCGGTATCACCGCATACAGCACCGCGCCGCCGACGCTCTCGAAATAGATGTCGATACCCTTGGGACAGACGGCCGCCAGGCGTTGCGCCAGCTCGGGAGCCTCGTGGTCCAGGCACTCATCGAAGCCGAGCTCCTCGCGGACGTAGGCGCACTTCTGCGCGCCGCCGGCGATCCCTATGACCCGGCAGCCTCCGATCTTCGCGATCTGACCGACGACCGAGCCGACCGCACCGCTCGCCGCGGCAACCACCACGGTCTCCCCGGGCTGCGGCTGCCCGATGTCGAGCAGACCGACGTAGGCGGTGAGGCCGGGCATCCCGAGCACTCCGAGCGCATAGGAAGCTCGTGGGATCGCGGCGTCGATCCTCCGCAGGTCACGGCCGTCGGAGAGCGCGTAGTCCTGCCAACCGGCGTTGGCGACCACCAGCTCCCCGGATCTGAAATCCGCGAGGTTGGAGGCTTCCACCACGCTCACCGTCTGACCGGTCATGACGGCATCGAGCGCCACCGGTGGCGCATAGGAGGGGCCGTCGTTCATCCGGCCGCGCATGTAGGGATCGAGCGAGAGGTAGCGGGTCCGCAGCAGCGCCTGACCCGGACCGGGTGTGGGCACCGGGCGTGTCTCGAGACGGAAGTCCTCCGGCACCGGCACACCCTGTGGACGGCGCGCCAGCACGATGCGCCGGTTCATCGCATGAACTCCACACGCACCCCGGGCGGGGCGGGAGAGTCGGCGTCGATGAAGAGGTCCCCGAGCAGCGTCGCGCCCGGCTCGACGCTGTAGCGATCGAATTCGCGCACGCCGGCCTCGTACAGCGCGCTGTCATCGATGAAGAACCGCCCGGTGCACTCGCGCGCGCTGCGGCTGAGTATCAGGTGCGCGGCATCCGCCACGATCTCGGGCTTGCGCGAGCGGCGCAGCATCTGCGCGCCGCCGAGCGCGAACTCGACGGCTGCGGTGGCGATGGTGGTGCGCGGCCAGAGCGCGTTGCAGGCGATGCCGGCGGCGCGGTATTCCTCCGCGAGGCCCAGCATGCACAGCGACATGCCGTACTTCGACAGCGAGTACGCCAGGTGCCCGGCGAACCATTTCGGGCGCAGGTCGAGCGGCGGCGACAGCGTGAGGATGTGCGGGTTCGTCGCCTTGCGCAGATACGGCAGGCAGGCGCGCGAGGTGAGGAAGGTGCCGCGCGTGTTGATCTGCTGGATGAGATCGTAGCGTCGCATGTCGATCTGCTCGATCGATGCCAGATTGATGGCCGAGGCATTGTTGAGGCAGATGTCGATGCCACCGAAGTGCTCGGCACACTGGCGCACCGCGGCGAGCACCGCGGTTTCATCGCGTACGTCGACGATGAGCGGCAGCGCCTTACCGCCGGCCTGCTCGATCTCGCGGGCGGCGCTGTGGATGGTGCCGGGGAGCTTCGGATGCGGCTCGGCCGTCTTGGCGGCGATGGCGATGTTGGCGCCGTCGCGGGCCGCGCGCAGCGCGATCGCCAGGCCGATGCCGCGGCTCGCGCCGGTAATGAAAAGCGTTCGACCCGCCAGGCTCACCGCGCCCTCCCGGCCTGCTCCGCTCCCAGTGTACCGCGCCCGGCGTCGGGGCCCTTGAGCTCGATGTGGTTCCCATCGGGATCCTCGACGAAGAACGACCTCCCCTCGCCCTCCGCGCCGTAGCGCGAGGCCGGATCGCGCACCGGCACGCCGCGCGCGCCGAGCCAGGCCATGAGCACGCGCTCATCGAAGGGGGCGATGGTGAGGCAGAAATGCTCGAGGTTGCGTCCGGCACCGGGCGGCTCGCCGGCGCCGAGCGGACCATCGAGCGTCACCAGATCGATGAGATTCCTGCCGGCACGCAGCTGCGTCAGCCCGAGCTGCGGCTGCTGCCGCTCGACGGTGCAGCCGAGCAGGTTGCAATAGAAAGCGAGCGAGCGTGGCAGGTCCCGAACGCGCAGCACGAGGTGATCGATTCCCTGCAGGGCGAAGGGAGGGTTTGCCATCGGCGACTCTCGACTTGCGCGGCCGCGCGGCCGCGGTATAGCGTGCCATGCGCAGCGAGCACACGGGAGACCGAGATGCGCTGGGACGATCTGCGCGAAAGCACCAATGTCGAGGACGTGCGCGCCAGCACCGGCGGCGGCGCCGGCCTGAAGCTCGGCGTCGGCGGCACGCTGCTCGCCCTGGTCGCCTCCTACTTCCTCGGCATCGATCCACGCCTGCTGCTCGGGCTGATGAGCGCGGTGCCGACGCAGCAATCGGCGCCGGCGGCGCACTACGGCACGCCGCAGGATGACCAGGGCCGCTTCATCGCCGCGGTGCTCGGGGAGACGGAGGACACCTGGGGCGCCATCTTCCAGAGCCGGGGTCTGCAATACGTTCCGCCGAAGCTCGTGCTGTACCGCGACGCGATGCCGACCGCGTGCGGGACGGGACGCGCCGCAGCAGGCCCCTTCTACTGTCCGCTCGACCGGAAGGTGTATCTCGATCTGGGCTTTTTCCGGCAGCTCGCCGATGAGTTCCAGGCGCCGGGAGAGTTTGCCCAGGCCTACGTCCTCGCCCACGAGGTGGGCCACCACGTGCAGAACCTGCTCGGGATCGCCGAGCGCGTACGCGCTGCGCAGGAGCGCGCCTCGCAGTCGCAGGCCAACCAACTGTCGGTGAAGCTCGAGCTGCAGGCCGACTGCTTCGCCGGCGTGTGGGCGCGCCACGCGGATGAGACCAAGCACATCCTCGAGCAGGGCGATGTCGAGTCGGCGCTGCGCGCCGCGAGCGCGGTCGGCGATGACACGCTGCAGCGGCGCTCGCAGGGCTACGTGGTGCCCGAGTCCTTCACGCACGGCACCGCGGCCGAGCGCGTGGGCTGGTTCAAGCAGGGACTGGCGCAGGGCTCCATCGAGAGCTGCAACACTTTCGAGGCCCCGACCTGATCAGGCTTCAGCCGCTCTTGCCGGAGTAGCTGGCGTCGAGGTAGTCGAGGATCTGCTTCGCTTCCTCGTCGGTGATCGGGGCGCCGAAGCGCTCGCGCATCTTCTGGATGCTCTTCTGCCAACCCGCCCGGTTCATCGCCGGAGCGTTGCTGGTGATGTATTCCACGCTGTGGCAGATGCTGCAGCGGCCCACCGTCAGGTCGCGGCCCGCACCCTCCCGCAGCTCGATCATCTCGGCCGCCACCGGCGCGGGAGCGGCCGACTTCTCCGCCGCGGCGACACAGAGCCCCGCCGCTGCCAGCAGGAGCGCCGCAGGCGCCGCGAGGTGAGGCCCGGCGTACCGCATCAGCTCACCTCGACCCGGGTGATCTGCACCATGTTGTCGTGGTAGCCGGAAGGGTTCGGAGTGAGGTGATCCGGCTGAAGCGCACCGTTGCGGCTGCGGGCACGCACGGCAATCTCGAGCGGACCGCTCCGGGAGGTATCGAGCGGCAGCTGGAACTCCCGCCAGGCAAAGCGCCCGATGTCCGGACCGAGCCGGGCGTCCCGCCAGCTCTGGCGGCCATCGATCGAGATCTCGACGGCCGCGATGCCGGAACCCGCGTCCCATGCCTTGCCCGCGACCCGCGCCGGCTCGCCACGCCGCAGGCGCGTGCCCGGGACCGGGCTCGTGATGAGCGAGTTGACGAGCATCTCGGTGATCGGCGTGGTGTCGGTGTTCTCCTGGCTGACGAACCGGGCCGTCGCGAAAGCTCCCGTCGGCAGCCGGTACGCGGACTTCATCCAGAAGCCATCGAAGGCATTCGGCTGGATGCGGATCTCGCTCAGGTGCTTCACCCAGTAAGTCCCGGTCCAGCCGGGCACGACGAGCCGTGCCGGTGCGCCGTTCCAGTGTGGCAACGGCTCGCCGTTCATCTCGAAGGCGATGAGCGTGCTCTCATCGAGTGCCCGGTCGATCGGCAGGCTCTTCACGAAATCGGGCGTAGCGGGCAGCACGGAACTGTCCGTGCCGTTGAGCACCACCTCGAGGGCATCACCCGCCACCCCCGCCTTGTGCAGCACATCCCGCAGCCGCACTCCGCTCCAGCGCGCATTGCCCATCGCGCCGCTGCCCCACTGCACCCCGGGCACCCGCGGGGTGAAGAGCCCGCGACGGTTCCCGGAGCACTGGTTCAGCGCGACGATGGTGGCGTGCTCGAAGCCGCTCCGGAGCTCCTTCAGTGACAGCGTGAGCGTCCGTTGTGCGCTCGGCCCACCGACCTGGAGCCGCCACGCGGCCGCGTCCACGCGCGGAATGTTGGCGAGGTGGTAGCGGACGAAGAACGTCGAGTTGGCGGTATAGAGCGGTACCAGATCCGCAAGCGGCGTCTCGAAATTCGGCGGGCGGAACACCCGCTGGATGAGCGGCTTCTTGCCGGGCAAAACCCGCAGCGACTCCGCCGCGCCGTCCGCGGCGACCTCGCCGCCCGGATTCGCCCCGGCGCGCGCCGCGAGCAAGCCCGCCGCGGCGAGCAGCGCGTCACGCCGGCTCAGCACGGAGTCCCCTCAGGAGCAGCTCTTGCCGTACGCGGCACGGGCGCCGGAGGCCTTGGCGGCCGCCTCCGTCATGTACTCACCCTGCTTGGTCTTGCCGTACCACTGATCTCCCTGGCAGTGGTAGACCTTGCTCTCGCTGTTCACCCAGACCTTGCCCGGCCCGCCTCCGGCCGCGGGCTGCGCGGGCGGCACGTACTTCGCTCCCGAGCCTGCCGGAGAAGGCGTCGCAGCCGTGCTCGCTGCGCCCGCTGCTGTCGCGGCAGCGGCGGCCGGCGCTGCGGCCGGAGCTGCGGCAGCGGCACTACCCGCGCTCGCAGACTTGTTGATGCCGCCGTGACCGCTGCAGGCTCCGCGCCCACCATGCGGGGAGGTCGTCCCGTCCTTGCAGGTGACCGCCGCAGCCGGTGCGGCTGCGGGCGCTGCCGCCGGCGCGGTGCCGCCGCTCGAAGCGGCCTTGTTCACCCCGCCGTGACCACTGCAGGCGCCGCGTCCGGAATGCGTGGAGGTGGTGCCGTCCTTGCAGACCACGGCACCGCTGCCCGCGGAGGGCGAGGCGGAGCTCGCCGCCGGAGCAGTCGCCGCGGCGCTCGCCGAGCCGCCAGCGGCGGACTTGTTGATCCCGCCGTGACCACTGCAGGCGCCGCGGCCGCCGTGTGGCGAGGTCGTGCCGTCGTTGCAGGTAACCGGCGTGCTCGCGCTGTCCTGGCCGGACGAGACCGCCGGCGCGGCAAGCAGCACGGCGGCGAGCACGGGGCCAAGCACCAGCGAATTCAGTGTTCTTTTCATGGGCTTCATGTGCAGCTCTCCTCCAAGCCACCGCCTGTGTGTCAGGTCCGGGAGAATAACCCATTACCCCCGCGCAGGTACGGCGCGCCGGACAGTGTAGGATCCCACCGATGCGCATGCGAACCATCGGACTCCTGAGCCTCGTCCTGCTGCTTGGTGCGGCGCCGGTACGCGCCGACTGGATGCAGCGCACCGAGGCCATCATGGGCACACGCTGCTACGTGGAGCTGTGGGCGGACGATCAGGAAAAGGGCAACGACGCGATCGACGCGGTCATGGCGGAGCTGCGCCGCATCGATGACCTGATGAGCCACTAC
>JAFAKO010000352.1 GCA_019235245.1 Gammaproteobacteria bacterium | reverse complement strand
CGGCCGAGCGATGGGCTGCTGGTGCTCTTTCCGTGCTGGATGGAGCATTACGTCGAGTCGCACGACGGCGACGAGCCGCGGATCACCATCGCCTTCAACGCGAACCCTCTGGATCAGGAGGTCCGTGGCGGCGGCTGAGGCCGGTGGCGGGCACGGACGCGCGTTCGACGTGCGCGTTCGAAGCACGTTTGCCTGATAGTTAGCAAGTTGACTAACCATCGCGCCGGACAACTGACAACGCGGACATCTGACCACGCCATCCGACCCCGGGGGCAGTCCATCGCAAGCCTCAACGCTCCGGTACTGCGTCGAACGCCACTGTGAGCCGCGCCTGCGTGCTGCGGAAGGGCACGGTTCCGTGCCACAAATACGACGGGAAGAGCACCAGCATGCCAGCCTGCGGCCGCACCGAGTATTCCGCGCCGAGCGCAGGTCGCGTCGGGATACCCGGCTCACCGAAGCTGAGTATCCCCTCATCGCTTTGCGCATCGCTCAGGCAGTCGGGAAGCTCGATGTAGCAGGCCGATGAGATCCAGCCGCGCGGGTGCGTGTGGTTGGCATGGTATCCGGCGCTGTGCAGCCGCACCGACCAGCTCCCGTTGAACCGCCAGCGCCCGTTGTTGCGCCGGCGTAGCGGGTCGCTCCCAGGGCCGAGGAACTCGATGTATTGGCGGATGGGCCCGGCGAAGGCGCCGAACAGCGCCTTGATCACCGGATCACTGCTGCGCGACAGATCCTGCGTTGTCTCCGTGCCGTTGCGCAGCGACTGGAAGAGCAGCGCGTGGCCGTTCGGGTCGTGCAACCGGTTGAGGCTCGTTCTCAGGTCGGCGAGAAAAGCGGCAAGGTCCTGCCACGGCGCGGGCGGCTCCAGCTCCCATGGCACGACCAGATTCCGGTAGTCGCACAGCTGCGCGTAACGCCCATCGCCGAGCATCCGCCAGGCGGTCGTCTCGAGCGCGATGAGGTACTGATCATCGGGCGTGCGCGCGAGCAGCGTCTGGCACTCGTCGAGCGCAGCGGCGGCATTGCCGACGCCAAGCTGCGCAGCCGCGGCCAGCGTCCGGGCGGCGCCGTTCTCGGGCACCCGGCGCAGTGCGCGCTCGGCGAGATCGAGCGCAATCCCCGCATCGAACTCCAGCGCCGCGAGACCCGCGCGCAGCAAGAGCGCAGGTGGTGCCTGCGCCCGCAACGCCCAGGGCGCGAGGCACTCGTAGGCGCCGCGGGAATTTCCTCCGCCTTGGAGTATCGAAGCGCGCGTCGCCCAGAGCGCCTCATCGCTGCTGAAGGTCTGCAGTGCACGGTCGAGCTCGGCTGTGGCCTGCCCGAGGTCCCCGCTCCGCAGCCAGACCAGCTGCGCCAGATGACTGTGTGCATCGGCGAAGCGTGGCTCGAGAGACAGGCACTCGCGCAGCGCGGTTTCGGCGGGCCCGAGCGTGCCCTGGGCGATGAGGCTGCGGGCATAGGTGTAGAGGAGCGGGGCGTTCCGTGGGCCGCGGGTCAGCAGCTCCTGTGCCACGCGGATCGCTTGCTCGTGCTGCCCTGTCATGTTGAGCGCGGTCGCGAGCGCGTGCCCCACTGCCGCATCATCGGGGCGCGCGGCCACGATTCTCTGGTAGGTCGCCACTGCTTCCTGCGCACGCCCCAGGGCCGCGAGCGCCGCGACGTGCTGGGCGGCGAGCTCGGCGTCGGCGCGGCCGGAGAGGGCGAGGGGCGCCGCCACCGCGAGCGCGTCCGCGGCGCGCCCGCTGTCGTTGTAATAGCGCGCCAGCAGCAGCGCCGCGCGCGGAAAAGGTTGCGAGCCGGTAAGCGCACGCTGCAGGAGCGGCTCGGCCTCCGCGCCACGGCCGCTCATCAGCAGCAGCTCGCCCAGCGTCGCGAGCGTCGGCGTCCAGTTCGGATCGAGCGCGAGTGCGCGCCGCAACAGGGTCTCGGCGGCCACCGGATCACCGAGCGCCTGCTGCGTGCCGGCAAGGAGGCGCAGACCTTCGACGAAGTGCGGCTGCGCCTCCACGATCGCCGCGAGCTGCTCCTGCGCGCTGCGCAAATTCCCGGCGCGCAGCAGCTCGCTGATGCGCCGCATGTTCTCGAGCAGGACTGGAGGGATCTCGGCCATCGGATCGCGACCCGAGGAAGACGCGTGCCCCGGAGTCGCTGTCGACCCCGGGGCACGTTGAGGTGAGCAGAGCGCGCGGCAGAGCCGCGGGAAGGCTCGTCAGAACTTGTAGTAAACCTGGAAGTTGATCTCCTGACCTTCGATCGGCCGGGCCAGCAGCACGTTACCGATACCGGTCGCCGCACCGGTCTTGCGGGCGTTACCCTCGGTGAGACCGATCTGATTGGTCAGATTCGTTCCCTGCACGCGGAACTGCCAGTTGCGGCCGACGTTGGCAACGATGCCCGCCGAGAGCATGTAGTAGGTACCCAACGGCTGCAATCCCGTGATGTCCTCGTAGCGCTGGCCGACGTACTCGTAGGTCAGGAAAGCGGTGACATCGCCGTTATTCCAAGGCACGGTGTAGCTCGGAGTGACCATACCATGCCACTTCGGCTGACGCTGGATCGGCGCGCCGTTGATGTCGGCGCACTGATGATGGCCGAAGATATCGGTGTAAGGGGCGCAACCGACGTAGTCCTGGTAGTGACCATCCATGTAATCGCCGACCAGCCGGATGGTGAAGTTCTGGAACGGCGTCACGGTACCGGTGAAATTGAAACCCTTGGCGGTAGAGCCGTAGGTGGATATCACCCCGGTGCCGACGCCCGCGGGGCTGGTCTCCTGGTACTGGAGACCCGTGAAGTCGATGTGATAGACACTGAGGTCGGCGTAGATCCAGCTCGCCTGGAACTTGAAGCCGCCTTCGTATTTCGTGCTGGTCTGCGTGGGGGCGTACTTGCCCTTGGCCCCGCGGACGCCGTTGTCGAAGTCGTCGAAGTGGTTGCCGGTGTTGGCGCGCACGTAGGCGCTCATGTGGTCGCTGAACTCGTAGTTGATTCCACCGGTGTACGCCGGCCGGGTGGTGGTGTAGTGCTCGTAAGCCCAAGTGCCGTTGCTGACGGGCACGGCGTTGTCCCAGAGGTCGAAGGGGGTACCCAGCGCCACAGTGGCCTTGGTGGTGCTATAGGCCGCACCGCTACCACGATAATGGACATCGATGTTCTCGAGACGGACGCCGGCATCGAAGAGCCACCCACCGATGCGCCAGGAGTCCGTCAGGTATCCCGCCAGGTTCTCGGCGTTGCCGTGCTGAAGAATGTTGTAGTTGCTGTTGTCGTTGAGGAAGCCCTGTGAGCTCGTCAGGCGACAGATATTCGTCGCTCCGGGAGCGGGGGCGCTCGTACAGGTGGCGCCCGCCAGATACTGCAGATTAATGGCCGTGGCATTCGGCGTGTTGGTCATCAGCTGCTGGTTACCGAGCGACCAGTTGTCGTTCATGCTGTACTTGGCGAAGTAGATGCCGCCTGTGAGGGTGTTGCCCTCGAATATCGTCCAGTTGGCGCGCAGCTCGTCGGCGAAGTTCGACAGCGATTTCTGGATGTACCACCAACCCTGTTGAATCACATCCTGGCCGAGCGGCACCGGCACGCCGCTTCCCGCGTAGGTGGCCTGAACGTTGTAAGCAGCAGGTAGACCGGTGCCGGGGCCGCCGGCATTGGGGTAGGTAATGGCCCCGGTCTTGGGGTCGATACCGTAGTTATTTGTATCGGTCGGCGTACTGTTAACACCACCAGGGCAGCCGGCAGGATATGCGGCTGCACCCGGTGCCTGACAGCCGTACAGCAGGTAAGCCAGCGGCCGCGGGCTCGGTCCCGAGAAGAGCGCGTTGGTGTCGAGGCCGCCGCCATCGAGGATCAGGTTGTTCATCACCTCGAGGTTGCCGAAGTGCTGGTCGTACTTGATGCCGCCATAGTAGAGGTTGCCGCCGCGTCCATTGGCGAGGTTGGCATTCTCAAAGCCGCCGGCGGGATTCGGCAGCGTAACGTTCTGGATGTTCCAGCTGCCGTAGGAGCACTTGAGCGCACAGAAACCGGGAAAGCTGGAGAAACTCGTGCCCGAGGGGCTCTGAATCACTGGAACCGGCACGATGAACTGATTCTTGTCGTCGAGCACCCGGCCCCATATGAACAGGGAGCCGCCATCGAGATCGTGGTTCAACGTCGCGGTGAACTGGCCGCCCTGGTCCGACGGGAACTGCGGCGGGCGCACGCCCTCGGATTCGCGGTAGAAGCCCCCGACGGTGCCGTACCAGCCGTCGGCGATCTTGAACCCCGCGTTGGCATCGACACGCCATAGGCCCTCATTGCCGTACATGATGCCCACCGAGCCTGTCGTCTGCTCGGTGCCACGCTTGAGTAGAAAGTTGGCGGTGGCGCCCATCTGGCCGGGGCCGTACAGGGCACCGGGGCCGCCCTGCACGACCTCGACGCGCTCGATGGTGTCATCGACTCGGAATAGTGAGCTCGAGTCCATGAACGAGAGCGAGGGCATGCCATAGAGCGGCATGCCCTCGATCATGTTGGTGAAGAAGGGCGCGTCGCCGCCGCTCGGGAAGCCGGGGACTTCGATGTTGGCGCCCGTCTGGCCGCCCGAGGACTCCGGCCAGATACCCGGCGACACCTTCAGCAGGTCGGCGGTGCTCTTCGGGTTGGACTGCTTAATGATGTCCTGATCCACGCTCACGATGCTGTAGCTGGCGTCCAGCTTCTTTACGCCCGTCGCGCTCGCAGTCACCACGACCTCTTGCAGAGACTCGGGTGCTACGGCACTCGTTGTCGCGGGCGCCGCTTCCTGCGCCATAGCGGGGTTGCCGGCGCCATAGAGAATGCCGGCGACGGCTGCGGCTACAGTGGTGGCGGCGCCGATACGCGGCAGTGGCCGTCGCCACAGCAACCCCTCGCCCGGGAACGGAACGTGTGGTAAAGCGGTAGCGAGCCAGGCTGCTGGTGCACGCGAGCGGCGCGACCTGTTGCTTTTTACTCTCATTGGCGATCCCCTCTCGATAAGACCTGTGAGCGACGAAACCTGCGGTACTCTCCCGGGCGGACACCCCTCCGGCGGTGCTTCGCGCCGCGTAGCGCCACGCAATGCAGGGGTCCGGACTTGCCCGTCGATATGTCTTAATGTGAATGTAATGCGAACGATTTGCCTTAACAATAGCCGTTGCGCACGAGCAACATGTTTTGGCTGCGGAGGTTGAGATGCAGAATGAACCTCTGACGCGGTGCAACGTACGGCAGGAAGTCCTGGCGGTTGCCGCGCTTGCGGCCGTGCTGTTCAGCCCGGTCGCTGGGGCGGACGGGGCCGCCGTGCCCGCGAGCGACCCCTCCCACGCGCTCGCGGTGTGGGTGCCCTTGCAGCTCACCTTCCCCTACCGGCACGTCACCACGCAGTACTCGTGCAGCGGTCTCGAGAACCGCATGAAGAGTCTGCTGCTGAAGCTCGGAGCGCGCCCGGACCTGGAGGTGCGCGGCTACGGCTGCACCCAGCTCAGCGGTCCGGACCCGCTCGCGGGGGTGAAAATCCGGATGAGCGTGCTCGAGCCGGCCGGCGCGCGCCCGGGGCTCGGAGCACACTGGCAGCGGGTCGACCTCCTCGACGATCGCGACACGCCGGAGGCCGCGGGCGACTGCGAGCTCATCGAGCAGGTCGCGCAGAAGATCCTGCCGCTTTTCACGAGGCGCAACATCGACTATCACGCCAGCTGCCAGGCGCGCACCCTCGTGCCCGGCGCCGTGCGACTGCAGGCGGAGGTTCTGGTCGCGGATCAGAAAGCCGCGTCAGTGAGCGCGTCTATCCCGCCGGGCGCTCCGCTGCAGCGCTAGCCGCGCCGCCGTGCCTCGTCGCTTCGCACGTGGTGCCCGGGCCTGCCTCCTGGCGGCTCTCGCAGCGGCGCTGCCGTGCACCGCGGCGGACGCGGGGACGACGACCTTCGTCGCCGGCAACGCCCGCTTCGAGTTTCTGACGGCTGCGCTCCTGCGCATGGAGTACACGCCGGTGGCGCGCTTCGTCGATGCGCCGACGGCGGTGGTGCAGAAGCGCGACTGGCCCTCGGTCGAGGTCGAGCGTCGCGAGGAGGGCGGCTGGCTGGTGCTCGTCAGCCAAAATCTCACGCTGCGCTACCGACTGCAGTCGGGCGCATTCACGGCGGCGAATCTGCGCATCAGCTGGACCGATGGCGGGGCGCCGCACGAGTGGCATCCCGGCCAGGCCGATCCACTGAATCTCGGCGGGCTCACCTACTCGCTCGACAACGTGGGCAGCACAAACCTTGCGCCCGATGCGAGCGCGCTCGAGAGCCCGGTGAACGACGAGATACCCGGCATCGACCTGGTGCTCGAGCGGGCGACGCCGGGACTCCTGAGCCGCAGCGGCTACGCCTTCATCGACGACAGCGCGACACCGGTGTTCGCCGCGCAGCGCAACTGGATCGAGCCGCGCGCCACGCCCGCTGGCCAGGACTGGTACCTGTTCGTGTACGGCCGCGATTATCACCGCGTGCTGGCGGAGTACGCGCAGCTGTGTGGAGCCGTTCCCATGGTTCCGCGCTTCGTGCTCGGCGCGTGGATCACAGATCTCAACTTCGAGTACTTTCCGGGGACGCCGCAGGCGCAGCGTCCCGACTTCCAGCGTTACAACCAGCAGCACCTCATGGGCGAGGTCACGCGCCTGCGTCAGGAGCGGATTCCCTTCGATACGCTGGTGCTGGACTTCGCCTGGCACAACTACGGCTGGCAGGGCGGTTACGACTGGAGTCCGTTGATCCCCGAGCCGCGGCAGCTCATGCGCTTCCTGCGCGATCGCGGGGTGAAGCTGAGCCTCAACGACCATCCAGGCTACATCCACACCGACGAGAGCATCCTGTCCTTCAGTGACAGCCGGGCGCCCACGGTGCTGCAGGCGCTCGGGCGGCCGCCTCCGCTGAAGCCGACACTTGACCTCGATGTCTCGCAGCACTGGAGCTTTGCGGCGGATCCGCAGGACCGCGGGCTCGGCGAGCGCTGGTACCTGGATCAGCCGCAGCAGGTGCACTGGCGGCCGATACGCACCGGGCTCTCCTGGGAGGAGCAGGGCTTCCACGACTATCACGGTGTCGGCTGGTATCGCCTCGCGGTGGAGTTGCCCGCGAAGCTGCCGCCGGCCTTGTACCTGTGTCTCGGTGAAGTCGCCAGCCGCTACCGCTTGTTCGTGAACGGCCGCGAAGTGACGCACAGCTACGATCACTGGCCGCGCCGCCTCACCTACAGCGATATCGCCCCGTACGTCTCCGCCGGTGGCAGCAGCGAGATCGTGCTCAGGGTCGAGGGCGATACGCGCGCCAGCGGCATCCTGCGCGGGCCGGTGGCGCTGCGTGATGTGCCGCCGCCGGAGCGCATCGCCTTCGATCTCTCCGACCAGAAGCAGGCCGACATCTTCATGCGTGATCTGCATGGTCCGCTCATGTCGGAGGGAGTGGATCTGTGGTGGGTCGATGGTGGCAGCGGCGCCGCCGCCATGAGCGGCCTCAATCCCCAGCTCTGGACCAACAAGGTGTTCTACGACTTCAGCGAGCAGCACACCCACAAGCGCGCCTTCATACTCGGGCGTTACGGGGAGTGGGGGAGTGAGCGCTACCCGGGATTCTTCACCGGCGATGCGTACTCCGAGTGGCCGGTGCTCGCCTACGAAGTGGCCTTCTCGGCGCGCGGCGGCAACGTGCTGGTGCCGTACATCAGCCACGACATCGGCGGGTTCCACGGCGGCAAGATCGACTTCGAGCTCTACGCGCGCTGGATCGAGTTCGGCACCTTCAGCGCCATCCTGCGGATGCACAGCGCGCACGCGAACCCGCTGGAGGGCAATCTGCGCATGCCCTGGATCTACGGGGAGCGCGGCATCGAGCTGATGCGCAAGTACTTCACCCTGCGTACGCAGCTCATTCCTTATCTCTACACCTATACGCGACTCGCGCACACCGACTCCGTTCCCATGCTCCGACCGCTGTATCTGCAGTATCCGCAGCTCGAGGAAGCGTACCGCCATCCCTACGAGTACTTCTTCGGCGAGCAGATGCTGGTCGCACCGCTCGTGGCGCCGGGCACGGAGCAGAAGGTGTATCTGCCCCCGGGGGAGTGGCGTGAGTTCTTCGGCGGCGAGCCGTATCACGGGGACGCGACGGTCATGGCCCACTACCGCGTGGAGGACACGCCGGTTTTCGTACGCGCAGGGGCCATCATCCCCGAGCAGCCCGTAAGCGATTATTCGGATGCGAAGCCGCCGGACCGTCTGCTGCTCCTGGTCTACGGCGGGGGCAGTGCGAGCTTCGACCTCTACGAGGACGATGGTGTCTCCCTCGACTACGAATCGCAGCACGCGCGCACCCCGATGACTCATGCGCTC
This sequence comes from Gammaproteobacteria bacterium, assembly GCA_019235245.1. GTDB lineage: Bacteria > Pseudomonadota > Gammaproteobacteria > Steroidobacterales > Steroidobacteraceae > 13-2-20CM-66-19. The sequence goes on along the minus strand of JAFAKO010000352.1, from coordinate 264 downwards.
GGCAGTGACGGCACGAACCGCCTGGTGATCGAGCCAACACAGGGCGACTGGCCCGGGCAACCGCCGATGCGCTCGTACGAGCTGCATCTCTACACCGGGGCACGTCCGCTCTCGATCTCGATCGACGGCCATGCCGCCCCATGGACGTGGGACGGCGCCCACTCGATGGCGGTGGTCATGGTGGCCGCACGCTCGATCCGCGAGCGGCTCCAGGTGGAGTGGCGCTAGACATGCCGCCTCGCTCCGTGCCGCCCGCGCCCTCAG
>JAFAKO010000343.1 GCA_019235245.1 Gammaproteobacteria bacterium | reverse complement strand
GTCGCCACCGGTCTCACCCAGCGTGGTGGCGGCCACCTTGATGATCCAGAACCCCAGGGTGACCTCCGGCACCTTGCTCGCCACCGTGTCGGCGTCCGTGCTTGCCAGCGGCTGTCTGTTCATGATCACACTCTCTTTCCCGGCCGATTGTGCCCGTTTTACCCCGGCGGCGCGCGCTCCGCGGACGGCCGGGTCCGGCGCATGTGATAGCATCGAATTACTGTCGCGGTCATGGTGGCCCGCATCGGTTTCTCCGCGACGACCAGTCGTGAATCCCGTCAGGGCCGGAAGGCAGCAGCGGCAGCGGCGATGTCGGGTGCCGGAGCTCTAGCTGGTGCGGGCCGCCTCCTGTCGCACCACAACCCGGGAAGTGCATGAGCTATACAGCGCTGGCGCGCAAATATCGGCCGAAGTCTTTCTCCGAACTCATCGGCCAGGAGCACGTGCGGCGTGCGCTGGTGAATGCGCTCGCGAGCGGCCGCGTGCACCATGCGTTCCTATTCACCGGCACGCGCGGGGTGGGGAAGACCACGATCGCGCGCATCCTCGCCAAGTGCCTCAACTGCGAAACCGGCGTCGCCCCCGAGCCCTGTGGCGTGTGCGCGGCCTGTCGCGAGATCGATGCCGGGCGTTTTCCCGATCTCATCGAGGTCGATGCCGCCTCGCGCACCAAGGTGGACGATACGCGCGAGCTGCTCGACAACGTGCAGTACGCGCCCGCCCGCGGGCGCTACAAGGTGTACCTCATCGATGAGGTGCACATGCTGTCGGCGCACTCATTCAACGCGTTGCTGAAGACCCTGGAGGAGCCGCCGCCGCACGTGAAGTTCCTGCTCGCCACCACCGACCCGCAGAAGCTGCCGGTCACGGTGCTCTCGCGCTGCCTGCAGTTCAACCTCAAGCGGCTTCCCTCCGCTGAGATCGCGGCGCACCTGCGTACCGTCCTCGGCGCCGAGAAGGTGCCATTCGATGACGCCGGCGTCGCGCTCATCGCGCACGCCGCCGACGGCAGCCTGCGCGATGCGCTCTCGCTCCTCGATCAGCTGATCGCTTTTGGCGGCGGACGCGCGGGCGAAGCCGAGGCCCGCGCCATGCTCGGCACCGTGGCGCGCGATCACGTGGTGCGCGTGCTCGAGCTGCTTGCCCGCCGGGACAGCGCCGAGCTCCTGCGCTGCGCACAGTCGCTCGAGGAATTCGCGCCGGACTACGCCCAGCTCCTCGATGCGCTCGCGGGCCTGCTGGTGCGTGTGGCGCTGCGCCAGAGCATTCCCGGGTACGAAGGCGATGAGCTGTACGCGGCGGAGACGCTCGAGCGGCTCGCCGCCGCGCTCTCTGCGGAGGACGTGCAGCTCTACTATCAGACGGCGATCATCGGCCGGCGCGATCTGCCGCTCGCCCCGACACCGGGCAGCGGCTTCGCCATGACGCTCCTGCGGATGCTGGCCTTTCGCCCGCCGGGGGAGCTAACCGATGCGCCAGCTGCTGGCGCTGGCCCGGAGAACGCAGCGCAGGCGAGGGCACGGGTACGCCCCGCCACGCCGGCGGCCTCCCCGGGCGGCACCCGCACGGGCACTGCCCCAGCCGCGTCCGACGCGCCGGCCGGGGCGGTGACCGGCGACTGGGGGGCGATCGTTGCCCAGCTCGAGCTGACCGGTGCCGCCCGGCAGCTGGCGAGCCACTGTGTCCTGCTCGGCCGCCAAGGGGCCGTGGTGCGCCTCGGGCTCGATCCGCGGCACCAGCTGGTGCGGACGCTCGTGACCGAAGAGAAGCTGGCCCAGGCCCTGGCGCGCCATTTCGGGTCCCCGGTAAGGCTGGAATTCGAGGCATCCACCGCCCAGGGCCCGGAGACTCCGGCCCAGGCACAGCGTCGTGCGAGCGAGGCGGAGCTGGCGGCCGCCCGGCGCACCTTCGAGGAGGATGCCGGTGTCAAAAGCCTGCGCGAGCGCTTCGGCGCCACCGTGCTGCCAGATACCGTGCGCCCGGTAAAATGACCTCATGGACCGTAGCGGCGCCGCAGTGCGCCACAGGTGAGCGTTGACATGCGGGGTAACTTCAACAATCTGATGAAGCAGGCCCAGGCCATGCAGGCGAACATGCAGAAGGCCCAGGCCGAGATCGCCAGCATCGAGGTGATCGGCGAGGCGGGCGGCGGCATGGTGAAGGTCACCATGAACGGCCGGCACGAGGTGAAGCGCGTACAGATCGAGCCGAGCGTGAGCGCCGAGGACCGCGAGATGCTCGAGGATCTGATCGCCGCGGCCGCCAACGATGCCGTGCACAAGGTCGAAGCGCGCGTGCAGGAGAAGATGGCGAGCCTCACCGCCGGGCTGCAGCTGCCGCCGGGAATGAAGCTGCCTTTCTGAGGCGCACGTTGCGATGAAGCACTCCCCGCGCCTCACGGCGCTCATCGAGGCGTTGCGCGCCCTGCCGGGTGTCGGACCGAAGACCGCGCAGCGCATGGCCTTCCACCTGCTGCAGGACGGTCGGCCCGGCGCACGCACCCTCGCGCAGGCGCTGGCGGCGGCGCTCGAGGCGGTCTCCCGCTGCCGCCGCTGCCGCATGCTCACCGAAGGGGAGCTGTGCGTGATCTGCGCCGCGCCGCAACGCGACGCGGCGCTGCTGTGCGCGGTGGAATCTCCCGCCGATGTGGTCGCGATCGAATCCTCCGGCAGCTACCGCGGGCGCTATTTCGTCCTCATGGGCCACCTGTCGCCGCTCGATGGCGTCGGCCCCGATCAGCTCGGCATACGCGAGCTCGAGTCGATCCTCGCCGAGGGCGGCGTGCGCGAGCTCATCCTCGCCACCAACTCGACCGTCGAGGGCGAGGCGACCGCGCATTACCTGAGCGAGCTCGCCACGCGCCGCGGCGTGCGAGCCACCCGCATCGCTCACGGTGTGCCACTCGGTGGTGAGCTCGAGTACGTCGATGGCGGCACCCTCGCGCACGCGCTCGCCGGCCGCCAGTCGGTGTGACGAAAGCGTCGACCCAACATCCAACACCGCTACGCTCACGTTCGCGCACCCTGCGGTGCGAAAAGGTTGAGCGCGGCGCCGCGCGACGGCACACTCTCAGGTGTCAGTCACTTCTGATGTCATGGAGAGTCACAATGAATAACAGGTTGCATGGCGCGCGAACGTGGACCGTGCTCGTCGCCGTCATGGGTGCGCTCCTCGGGCCGCTCGCGCTCGCCTTCGACGCTTCGGCCGTCGACCAGCAGGTGTCGGCGACCCTCGATCGTTTCTATGCCCTCAACCCGCAGAACAAGTCCCTCGCCCAGGGTGCTGCCGGAGTCCTGGTATTTCCCAGCATCACCAAGGCGGGGGTGGGAGTCGGTGGTGAGCATGGCGAGGGTGCGCTGCTCGAGGGGGGCAAGACGGTCGGCTACTACTCGACCTCGGGCGCTTCCGTCGGACTGACCCTCGGTGTCTCGCGTCACAGCGAGGTGATTCTCTTCAAGACCAAAGACGCCCTCGACAAGTTCGTCAACAGCAAGAACTGGTCGATCGGCGCGGACGCCTCGGTCGCTGTGGTGAAGACTGGCGCCGGCGGGACCTACGACACGAGCACGATGAGCAAGCCGGTGCTCGCCTTCGTGTTCGGGGAGAAGGGACTGATGGGCGATGTGTCGCTCGCGGGCGGCAAGATCAGCAAGATCGACGCCAAGTAGCCCACACCAGGCGGCAACGCTCCCGGCACGGGAGCGAGGCAACACTCGCCGGCCGGACCCCTCCGGCCGGCGAGCTGCGTTCACACGGTTACGTCGGGCAGTGCGGGTCGCGATCGTCGCACACTATCCACGCGTGCTCGTGATAGTAGCGATGATGCTCGCGATCGTAATAGCCCTCGGTGGGCTCGTGCACACGCTCGACCGTGCGGTCGTGTTCCACTACGCACCCATTCAGCAGCAGGAAGGGCACGGCCGCCAGAGCGACGCTCAGCGGGGCAAACACTCTCAAACCGGGCATGGGGCTCTCCAGCTGTTACTGACGGCTGCAGGCTAACGCAGCGGCCGCACGCAGCCCGCCCGCCGGCTGCTCAAGCTTCTGTGAGGAGAAACTGACAATCGCCGTCACGCTCGCGCTGCGAGTGCCGGGGTGTTGGCGGGAAGGCAGCGGACCGCGCGCGTTCATCGCTCGTTCAGCGGCCGCGCGTCGCTTTGAGCCGCTCGTAGAGGCGGCGCAGACGGCGATAGCTCTCGTAGCGACGCGGGTTCCAGCTGCCAGCTTCAGCCGCCGCGCGCACCGCGCAGCCGGGCTCACGCAGGTGACGACAGTCGGCGAAGCGACAGGCTGCTGCGAGCTGCGCGACCTCCGGAAATCCGAGGGTGCGCTCATCGAGCCCGCTCACAGCCGGGGCGAAATCCCGTACTCCCGGTGAGTCGATGAGCGCCGCCCCCTGCGGCAGGTCGAAGAGCCGCGCAGCGGTTGTGGTGTGGCGGCCTTCCTCCTCGCGCACCAGCTCGCCGACCGCGACCCCGGCCTCCGGCAGCAGCCGGCGCACGAGCGAGGACTTGCCGACGCCGGACTGGCCGACGAGCGCGGCACGCGTCCCGGGGGTCAGGGCGGCGAGCAGCCCCTCGATCCCGGCGCCGCTCGTGGCCGAGCAGCTGATGCACGGAAAGCCGGCGGCTGCATAGGAATCGAGCTCGGCTGCCAGCTCCGGGTCGACCCCGAGGTCTGACTTGTTGAGGACGAGCGCCGCGGGAACATCCGCGGCCGTGGCGGCGCACAGGTAGCGATCGACCACGAACAGATCCGGCTGCGGCAGCGGCGCGAGCACCACCAGCAGCCGCGTGAGGTTCGCGACCACGGGCTCAGCGCCACCGCGGGAGTTGGCGCGCCACAGCGCATTGCGCCGCCTCAGCACCTCGACCACGTGCACTTCCTCGTGACGTGGATCGATCCGACAGCGAACCTCGTCCCCGCACACCACCTCGAGGGATCGCCCGAAGGGCCGCGCCCGCAGCTCCGCACCCTGCGCGGTGCGCACCATCAGGTGCCGGCCGAAGCTCGCGATCACCGACCCGGTGATCAGCGCGCTCATGGGGCAGGGACCGGCATGGCGTCTGCTACACTTACCACGCTGTTTCCGCGCTCCTCACTTTCTCCCGGTGCCCATCATAGACATGCCAAGCGGCGACTTCCTCGTGTGGATCGACCTGGAGATGACCGGGCTCAAGCCTGATGCCGACGTCATCATCGAGATCGCCACCGTCGTCACGGACAAGGAGCTGGCGATCGTCGCCGAGGGACCGGTGCTCGCCATCCACCACTCCGATGAGGTGCTGGCCCGCATGGACGAGTGGAACCAGCGACAGCACGGCTCCTCGGGGCTGCTGGCGCGGGTGCGCGCCAGCCGGGTGAGCGTCGCCGAGGCGCAGCAGCGCACGCTGGAATTCCTGTTGCCACTCGTGACCGCGGGCAGCTCGCCGATGTGTGGCAGCAGCATCTGTCAGGACCGGCGCTTCCTCGCCCGTTACATGCCGGACCTCGAGCGGTTCTTTCACTACCGCAATCTGGATGTCAGCACCCTGAAGGAGCTGGCGCGGCGCTGGGCACCCCCGGTCGCCGAGAGTTTCGTGAAGCAGGGGACGCACCTGGCGCTGGTGGACATCCACGAGTCGATCCGCGAGCTGCGCCACTATCGCGTGCGGCTGTTCGCTGCGGCCTGGGGCGGCGGCGGTGCCTGAAGCGCTGCTCACCCACCGCGGCGGCTGTCACTGCGGCGCGGTCGCTTTCGAGGTGGACGCCCCGGCGCGCCTCACCGTGAGCGAATGCAACTGCTCGATCTGCCGCATGAGCGGGTTCCTGCACCTCATCGTCCCGCGCACGCGCTTCCGGCTGTTGCGCGGCGGGGAGGCGCTGAGCGAGTACCGCTTCAATACCGGCGCTGCGCGGCACCTGTTCTGCAGCCGCTGCGGGGTGAAATCCTTCTACGTGCCGCGCTCGAATCCCGATGGCTACAGCGTCAACCTGCGCTGCCTCGATCGCTCGAGCATCACAGAGGTCAGCGTCGAGCCCTTCGACGACGATGATCGCGCCGCCGCGGAAGCCAGGATCCGCCATCTGTCGGTCGAGCGGGATAGTTAGGCGTTTTGCTAACTATCGGCTAAACGGGCGTCAAGCGCGGCTCGTCGCTGGCCTCGATCGCGGTCCCTTCACAAGCCCCGTTTCGCGATAGTTAGTAAATTTACTAACTATCGGCAAACCAAGCATCAACGGCGGCCTCCGGCTGGCCGCAACCCTAACCCAGCAAGTGCAGTCAGCTCGTCTTGGAGGCAGCGTGCGGCTGGGCGAGGAACAGCCAGGTCTCGACCACCGTATCCGGGTTGAGCGACATGCTCTCGATGCCCTGATCGAGCAGCCAGCGGGCGAGATCCGGGTGGTCCGAGGGCCCCTGGCCACAGATGCCGACATACTTGCCGAGCTTGCGGCAGGCGGTGATCGACATCGCCAGCAGCTGGCGCACCGCCTCGTCGCGCTCGTCGAAGCCGCGCGCCACGATCGCCGAATCGCGATCGAGGCCGAGGGTGAGCTGCGTCATGTCATTCGAGCCGATCGACATGCCATCGAAGTACTGCAGGTACTGCTCGGCGAGCAGCGCGTTGGTCGGCAGCTCGCACATCATGATGACGCGCAGTCCGGCGGTGCCGCGCGCCAGGCCGTTGGCGGCCAGCAGCGCGGTGACCGCACGCGCCTCATCGAGGGTGCGCACGAACGGCACCATCAGCTGCACGTTGGTGAGCCCCATGGTCTCGCGCACCCGGCGGATGGCGCGGCACTCGAGCTCGAAGCACGGGCGGAAGCTCTCGTCGACGTAGCGCGAGGCACCGCGGAAGCCGAGCATGGGATTCTCTTCGTGCGGCTCGTAGCGCGCGCCGCCGATGAGGTTGGCGTATTCGTTCGACTTGAAGTCCGAAAGGCGCACGATCACCGGCTGCGGAGCGAACGCCGCCGCGATCTGCGCGATGCCTTCCGCGAGCTTCTCCACGTAGAACCCGACCGGGTCCGAATAACCCGCCATCTGGGCGCGGATCTGCTCCTTGAGGTCGGCGTCCAGGCGGTCGAACTCGAGCAGCGCCCGCGGGTGCACGCCGATCATGCGGTTGATGATGAACTCGAGCCGCGCGAGGCCGACGCCGTGGTTGGGGATCGCGGCGAAGTCGAAGGCGCGATCGGGGTTGCCGACGTTCATCATGATCTTCACGGGGATCTTCGGCAGTGAATCGAGCTCGACCTGCTTGCGCTCGAACTCCAGCAGCCCCTCGTACACGAAGCCGTTGTCGCCCTCGGCACACGATACGGTCACCTCCTGGCCTTCGCGGATGCGCTGCGTCGCATCGCCGCAGCCGACCACCGCGGGGATGCCGAGCTCGCGGGCGATGATCGCCGCGTGGCAGGTACGGCCGCCGCGGTTGGTGACGATTGCCGCGGCGCGCTTCATGACCGGCTCCCAGTCCGGATCGGTCATGTCGGCGACCAGCACATCGCCGTTCTGCACGCGCGCCATCTCCGCGGCGCGCGTGATCACGCGCGCGGTGCCCGCCCCGATGCGCGTGCCGATGCTGCGCCCGGTGGCGAGCACCTTGCCGCGGCGCTTGAGCGCGTAGCGCTGGATGGTGCGACCGGCGCGGCTCTGTACCGTCTCCGGGCGCGCCTGCAGGATGTAGATCTCACCGCTCCCGCCATCGCGGGCCCACTCGATATCCATGGGGCGCCCGTAGTGCTGCTCGATGAGGAGCGCCTGTTGCGCGAGCGTGATGAGATCCGGGTCCTCGAGCGAGAAGCGCCGCTGCTCGGCCTCGGGCACCTCGACCGTCTGCACCCGCTCGGCGGAGCCCTCGGGCGCATACACCATCTTGATGGCCTTGCTGCCGAGATTGCGACGCAGCACCGGGTAGCTGCCGCTGCGCAGCGACGGCTTGTAGAGATAGAACTCATCGGGGTTCACCACCCCCTGCACCACGGTCTCACCGAGCCCCCAGGAGGAGGTGATGAACACCACCTCGCGAAAGCCCGAGTCGGTGTCGAGCGTGAACATGACGCCGCTCGCGCCGAGATCGCTGCGTACCATGTGCTGGATGCCGGCGGAGAGCGCCACCGCCGCGTGATCGAAGCCCTGGTGCACGCGGTACGAGATCGCCCGGTCGGTGAACAGCGATGCGAACACCTCGTGGATCGCCTTGAGGACCGCCGGCGCGCCGCGCACGTTGAGGAAAGTC
>JAFAKO010000267.1 GCA_019235245.1 Gammaproteobacteria bacterium | reverse complement strand
TGCGCCTCAACGGAAGAGCCGCGGCGCGAGGTCATTCAGGTCATTTCGCCAGGTCTGCCACTCATGGGCGGTGCCGGGCGACTGGTAGTAGACGACCTGCACGCCGGCGGCGTGTAGCGCCTCGACCGCTCCCTCGATGCTGGTGCGCAACCGCGGCGACTCGGCGCTTCCGGCCCCCATCCACAAAAGCTTCACACGTGCGTTGAATCCGGCAGGATCCGCGAAGGCACCGTCATAGGCACGCGCGACATCGAAGCGTGCGCCGAGACTCGCCCCGAACGACTGATTCGCGTCACTCCCGCCGCTCACCGGTCCGCTGAGTGAGGCGATATACGCGAAGGTATCGAGGTGTCGCAGGGCGATGAAGAGCGTCTGCATCCCGCCCATGGAGAGACCCGCCATCGCACGATGAGCCTGGTCCGGAATCGTGCGGTACGAGCGATCGATGGAGGGCAGCAAATCCTCCATGACCACCGCTTCGAACCGCGTGAAGGCGGTGCGGATGGCCGCGAGCCCCAGGTTGTCCGATAAGGCGAACGGTGCGGCGCCGGGCGGATCGGCATAGCCGCGATCCATCACCACGATCATCGGCACAGCCTTGTGAGCGGCGATCAGGTTGTCGAGAATGAATTGCGCCTTGCCCTGGCGCGTCCAGCCGCTCTCGTCCTCGCCCATGCCGTGTTGCAGGAGCAGGAGCGGATAACGCTGCGTCGGATGGTCGTCGTACCCGGCAGGTGTGTAAACGAGCGCGCGGCGCCATTCGCCGGTGACGCTCGACAGGTACCAGTGCTCGCGCACCTGGCCGTGCGGCACGCTGCGGATCGCGTAGAAGTCCGCGCCCGGCTGCGGTATCTCGATGCCGCTCGTCTCCTGGCTGTAGCCGAAGTAGGTCCGGCTGCCGGGATCGTTAACCCGGACTCCATCGAGCATGAACCAGTAATAATGAAATCCCGGAACCGGGGCGGGAATCGTCACGCTCCACGCGCCCTTCCCCTGCCGCGTCATGGGGAAAGGTCCCTGGCCGAGTCCGTCACCCCCGGCAAGCTCGACTGTGCCTGCCTTTGGCGCCTCGAGGGTAAAGGTGACGCGGCCATCGGCGTGGATGCTCGGAGTCTGTGCTCCAGGCACGTTCGATGCTGCGGGTGCCGAGTCCGGCGTCGCACCATCTGCGCCCCCTGCGACGAGCAGAAGCACGGCGCCTGCAAAGGCGATGGGGCCCGCGCGGCTCAGAACGTACCCGAGAGCGAGAACGGCCGCCGGCCGGTGGCATCCGGAGAGCCGAGGAATCGCAGGCTGTTCACGAGCTCCGGTGGCGCACCGCGGCGCGCCGCGATGACTCCCTCGAGCTCGAAGCCCGGTGCCGGGGTGAGCCGCAGGGTGCCCTCGAGCGCGAGCGGCCCATCCAGATCCCGCAGCGTCGCGACCGGATCCCCGCTGCCGCCGGGGAAGGTGGCCACATAACTGCCGAGCGCGGTGGCACTGCCGCTGCGCTCCTCGAGGTTGCGGACCTCGATGCGCCCCTGCAGCTCCGAGATTACCCCGCGCCGCAGCTCGATGCGCGCGAGATCACAGTGCGCGCGTCCGTGCAGGTTCGCCGGCAGCGCCGACACGAGCCGGGGATCGAGCGGAAAGTCCGCGGTCAGATTGCGGGCGCTGATCCGTCCCCCGAGGCCCGCCTCCACATCTCCGTCGGCCGCAGCGGGACCGTGAGCGAGCGTCAGATGCGCCGCGGCGCGGGCTGAAAAGAGCCGCTGCGGTCGCAGGTCCCAGCTCAGATCCCCGAACGGGGTATTGCTCACCGTGAGACCCGAGCAGCCGCCGCTCCAGAGCGAGCCGTCGATGCTCGCGCACGACCACTGCGCGCCGCGTGCCGGGAGGATCCATGCGGCCGGCAGCCGCGCCAGCAGGATGGCGACGAAGGCGATCACCCCGAGGAGCGCGATCCAGAGCGGCCGCTTCACTTCAGCCGGAGTGCAGGACGATGTTGGCGTTGACCAGGCCGGGCGCGCCGGTCTTCTCGATGACGGCCGAATGGACCGTCACGCCATTCTGCTGCGCGAGGCGCGCGAGCCACGCCACGAGCACATCGAACGGGGCCTTCTCGAGGCGTACCGAGAGGTTGCCGGGACCGCCCGGGTCGCTGCCCGCGAGCGCGCTCGCGAGTCCCGATTCGCGCGCCGAGCGATCGACGGTCACTATCAACGACTGGCCGTTGCCCGCGGAGGTCGGCGGCAGCAGCCCGATCTGCGGCGCGACCGACTGCATCCAGCTCAGGTCGGCGCGCTTTTTCGCGAGCCGCTCCTGCGCGTGCGCGACGCTGCGATCGAGCGGGATCAGGATGCCGAAGATGAGGATCACGACGGCGGCGAGCGCGCCGAGCAGCAGCAACCGCCGCTCGCGCGGCGAAAGTGCCGCGATCGCTGCGGGCGACAGCGATGAGAGCGAGCCGAGCGGTCCGAGATTGAATGAGAGCTTCACGCGCTCCTCAGCCGCCCGCGTGCATCTGGATGCGCCCCTCGTAGGAGGAGCCGGAGTTGGATCCGCCGGTGAGGTCGGCGCCCCAGCCATTGCTGCGCAACGCCTGGCTCAGCCGATCGAGGCTCGTGGCATCGGGCGCCGAGAGCTTCATCTCGAGGGAGCCCGCGTGGAAATTCATCGACTGCACGTTGGTGCCCGGCGCGCTGTCGCGTGCCTGGGCGAGCGCCTGGAGCGCCGGCAGGAGTCCTTCGCTCGCGCCGCGCGAGCCGGCAAGCCGGCGCTCCATGAGACGCCGCGCCTCGGTTGCGCTCGCCTCGGTGTGCATGGAGGTGCGGAACGTGTCGCGGATCGCGGCGTCGACCTGCCGCTCGTGCCGCTTGAGCAGCTGCAGCTCCGCGGTCTTGCCGATGACGTGCAGCCCGATCAGGCAGCCGAGCAGGATGGCGGCCACGCGCCACGCCTGAAAGCCCGCGCCGCGCGCCGACACCGGCGCATAGGATCCCTGCAGCAGGTTGATCGCCGAGACCGACGGCAGCTGCTGCGCAAAGAGCGCCAGCGGGCCGCTCGCGAGCAGCTGCACCTTGATGCCATCGAAGTGCGGGCGTGCGGCCTCGACCTGCGCGGAGTGCTGATGCCATTCCGCGGCGCCGGTGTAGAGGATGAGGCCGCGGCCGCCGGTCGCGCTCGCATCCGCGCCGCTGCGTGCGATCTCGAGCGCTTCCCCGAGCGCATCGGCCGGGAGTGTCACCGGTGTGCCACCCGGCGGCCGCACCGAGACGGTATCTTCTTCGAGCAACGCCACCGCCTGGCCCGGGTTCTGCGGCAGCAGCTCGCTGTCCGCGTAAACGGCATCGGGTTCGATGCCTGCGGCGCGCAGCTCACCCAGCCACTGATCGAGCAGCGCCTTCGCGACCACCGCAACCGGCACGCGCGTCGAGTCCGGCAGGCGCTTGCCGATGGCGAAGTGCAGATCCTCGATGTCGTCCGCGAGTTGCTCCTCGAGGGCGTACGGGACGAGCTGCTGCAGTTTCGCTCCGGCCTTCAGGGGCACCTCAGGCTCCGCCAGCAGCACCTCGGCGGCGCCGACCAGCACGCAGACACGCCGGCCCGGCACGCGCGGCGCGGCGAGCGCGAGCGGCCCGCTCTGCGCCGGGCCGAGCGGGGCACCGCGGGCATCGACCACGAGCCACGTCGCGAGCTCCGTGCCCGCGTGCGGCAACCGCAGGAGCAGCCAGTCAGACATGGGCGGATACTGTCATCATTCGTGGGCTCGTGCTCGTCGATTGCGTCACTGTGGCGGGGGCCCGCGCCGTCAGTCGGCCGCAAAGCTGCGCTGGATCGGCCGCACGGCGCCGGACCCGTCGCGGTACAGGAGACTGTACAAATTGAATTCCGCACTGCCAACGGTAATGAAGCTCGTCAGGCGAAAGTAGCTGGAGTTCTGGCCGAATTTCTTCTGCGCCTTGGTCCAGTTCGCCGAGTTGCCAAAGGCCGCCTGGTAGTTCGCCGTGGTCGGAAAGCATCCGGCGGCGCTCACGCGGTTCTTGTCGAGCTGCCCGGAAGCCGAGCTGAATTCGGTCTGGCCCGAGGGGAGGAAGGCGTCGAGCACCTTGTCCTTGGCGGTGCACACGTTGATCTTGCTGCCCCACGGCAGCGCCGTCACATACGGCGCGAGCTGCAGGTAGCGATCGCGGCCGAAGCCCGGCAGCGCGAGCAGCTCACTCGTGCTCGTGATGTAGCGGTTGGCGGTGCGATAGGGCGGGTCCTGGCCCATGTAGACACTGTCCTCGGCGCCATCGACGTTCTGCGGCACGATGTCGGCGTCGATCCAGTCGACCATCATCGGCGCCCACTTGGTCTCGAGACCGACGAGCTCGAGCAGCTTGGTGAACGCGGCGACATTGACCGCATCCGGTGTGCCGTCGTTCGACACGAGGTTGTTGAGATTGAAACGTCCCTCCAGGTCCTCGAGCGAGGCTTCGAGCATGACGCCCGGCACTACCTCCATCGGGCCGACCGGCTTGTCCCAGCCCTGGCCGATGTAGGTGTGCTGCGGATCGCCCTGGAAGAACTGGCGGATGCCATAAGCGGCGAGCGCCTCGGCACCCTGGGCGATCAGGATCGATTCATCGAAGGCATACGTACCGCTGCCGCGCCGGTAGGTCATCGCATTCTCGTAGGCGATGGTGGCGGCGAGTATGGTGCCGAGAGCGACCAGCAGGATCGCCACGATCAGCGCCACACCGCGCTGTGCCGCGCGCGGTGCGCTGCGGCGCTGGCGCCGGGCACGCGAGAGCTCGCGCCGCGGGCTCATCCGGCGATCTCCACGATGCGCACCACCTTGCCCCAGTCCTCCGTGTCGAGTGTGATCTCGACCGCGAGCGGTCGCTGACGGAGGCTGAGCTCCTGTGACTGGCCGATGAGCACGGCGTTGGTCGCGGGCGGCCACTGGTCCTGCCATGCACGGTTCACGTCGAGATAGCGGATGGTGACTGACTTCACGTGCGTGAGCAGGTCGCGGCGAGTCGTGGTGCTGGCGAGGGTCGGATCGAGCACGTTCCAGTTCTCACGCCGCAGCGTGCCGTTCTCGAGGTAGTACGCAACCCGCTGCAGCCCGGTGCGCTGCAATCCGGCCGGATTCGCCCAGCCATTGCGGGTGAGAGCGACGATCGGCAGGGGAGCGGAGCTGACACCCGCGGACAGTGAGCTCTGCGTGCTGGTGACTCCGCCCGCCAGTGCCGGTTGCGCGGGCTCGTTGCCGACCGCCTGGCGCACCGGACGGGGGGCAAGCTGCACGAAGTCCTGCTCGAGAAGACGCACGGCGTTCTGCAGCTCGAGCAGGTGCTCCTGCTGCTCCTTGAGCGACTCGTGAGTGGTGAGCGCCTGCCTGATCGCGCCATACCCCAGGGCGAACATGATGGCCGCGATGAACATCGCGACGAGCAGCTCGATGAGGGTGAAGCCGCGCGCCCGCTTCATTGGGAGTCCGGGTCCTGGTCCGGGGGCGCCGGTGGCGGCGGCTGCGGGCTCGGTGGCTGGGAACCCAGGCCACCCTGCGACCCCAGGCCGCCCTGAGAACCGAGGCCGCCCTGAGAACCGAGGCCGCCCTGGGAACCCAGGCCGCCCTGCACCCCGATGCCGCCGGAGCCCGTCGGGCCCTGGCCGAGGCCGCCCTGGCCACCCGTCATCCCGCCCGAGCCGAAGCCGGACTGCCCCGGGGCGCCTTGAGAGCCGGGGAGCACCTGCGCGCCCCAGTTGGGATCCACGGCGTTGGGAATCCCGACCGCATCGCCCTGAATGCCGCTCACCGTCGTGTACCAGCCGTTGTCTTCGTCCGCCTTGATCTCCGCCGGACGCACCTTCACGTCGATCCGCACCACCCCGGGCACCTGGGTCGTGGTGACTTCGCGGCGCCACGTCCAGCTGCGACCGGCGAAATCGATCTTGCCATCGCTGTTGCCGGTCGCGGTCATCTGGCCGGAGATGCGCAATGTCGCGATCTGATTGAGCGCCACCCATTGCGCGAAGGTCTTGTCGCGCAGGTACGAGACGGTGTTGGCGGAGGAGGTGAGAGCCCCGAGCACGGCCGCCATGCCGATCGCGACGATGGCGAGCGCGACCAGCACCTCGATGAGTGTGAAGCCCCGAGCGCGTCTCATGGCTTGTGCTCCTCCATTGGTGCCAGCACCACCTGTCCCTTGCTGTCTTCGCTCAGGGTGACGCTGCGCGCACCGCCCTCGCGCTCGAGGGTTGCCGTGAAGCTGCTGAGATCGCCGTTGGAGAAGATCATCACCTGCGGTGTCTTATCCTTCGCGTCCTTGGGGCGATTCAGCACCACCGGCCGCGCATCCACCACCAGCCTGAAGCCGAGTCCGTCCGGCAGGCGGCGCGCGGTGAGCGCATCGTCCTCGAACACACTGCGCCAGGTGGCGCGGCGCGTGTCATAGGTGAGGAACTCGTAGCCATCGTCCTGGAACATCACCCCGTACTCGCGCGTCTGGAGCTCCGCCTGCTCACGGGTGTACTTGAAGAGCGCGAGCAGCCGGTCGCTTTCCTTCTCGAGCTCCCGGTCGCGGCCGGTGATGTTGACCGACAGGAGGACACCGGCGGTGATCACGCCGATGATCACGAGCACCACCAGGATCTCGATCAGCGTGAAGCCGCGGGCTGCGGGTGCGCCCGATGCGGCCCCGCGGACCGCCGCCACCTCAGTCCGCCATGTTCCAGTTGCCGATATCGGCATTGATGCCCTCACCGCCGGGGGCGCCATCGGCTCCGAGGCTGTACAGGTCGTATTCCTGGCCGTGCGTCCCGGGGTAGACGTACTGGTAGTCGTTGCCCCAGGGGTCCTTGCTGATGCGCTGCAGGTAACCACCGGGGCGCCAGTGCCGGATGGACGGATCGGTCGGCTGGGTCACCAGCGCCGGCAATCCCTGCTCGGTCGTCGGGTACTTCGAGTTGTCGAGGCGGAACATGGTGAGTGCCGTCTCGAGACTCTTGATGTCCTGCTTCGCCTTGGTGACGCGCGCCTCGTCCACGCGGCTCATGATCTGCGGCACGATGACTGCCGCCAGGAGCCCGATGATGATCACCACCACCATGATCTCGATGAGGGTGAAGCCGCGGGCGCGTTCGCGGGTGCGCCGTCTGCTAACCTGAAATGCGTGGCTCATGCGCTGGTCGTCCTGGGCGGGCCGCCGCAGGGCCCAAAAGCGGCTCGGGATGATAACAAATGGGGGTCTCCGGCTTCGTGAACCACGTGCATCTCACGCTCAGGTCTCTCAATTGCGACGGTCGCCGCGGGCTCGCGCTGCTTCTCGGCTGCGTCCTGCTGTTGCTCCCCACACTCGCCGGGAAGCACGGACAGGCGCTGCTGCGTTACGAGCGCAGTGCGCTCGCCGCGGGGCAATGGTGGCGGCTGCTGACTGCCCACCTCGTCCATCTCGATCTCAGACATGCCCTGCTCAACGCAGCGGGCCTCGCCCTCATCTGGGCGCTCTTCGCCCGTGACTACTCCCCAAGGGGATGGCTCGCCATCGTGCTCGGGGCCGCCGCCGCCATCGATGCGGGACTGTGGCTCGGCGATTCGACCGTGCAGTGGTACGTGGGTTCCTCCGGCGTGCTCCACGGAGCAATGGCCGCCGGTACGCTCGCCCACCTCCGTAACCGCGAGCGCGATGGCTGGCTGCTCCTGACGCTGCTCGCCGCGAAGCTCCTGTACGAGCAGTCCGTCGGCGCCTTGCCTTTCTCGGGCCGGGACCCGGTGGTAGTGGATGCGCACCTCTATGGAGTCCTCGGGGGCGGCGCGGTGGCGGCCTTCCTGAGCCCGCGGCGCGGGCCGCTATAATTCCCGACTTTTGCGGCGGAAGAGCCCATGTCATTCGCTTTCGTCTTTCCCGGTCAGGGCTCGCAGTCGGTGGGGATGCTCACATCGCTCGCGGCGGTGCACCCGGCCGTCAAGGAGACCTTCGCCGAGGCCTCCGAGGCGCTCGGCTACGATCTCTGGAAGCTCGTGAGCGAGGGGCCCGAGGAGGCGCTCAACGCCACCGAGCGCACGCAGCCGGCCATGCTGGCCGCCGGGGTGGCCGTGTGGCGGGTATGGCGCGCGCGCGGCGGGGGCCTTCCGGCCATGGTCTCCGGGCACAGTCTCGGGGAGTTCACGGCGCTCGTTTGTGCGGGGGCCTTCGAGTTCCCCGAGGCGATCGAGCTGGTGCGATTCCGCGGCGAGGCGATGCAGCAGGCAGTGCCCGCCGGCACCGGTGCGATGGCAGCGATCCTTGGCCTCGAGGACGAGGCCGTGACGGCACTGTGCCGGGAAGCCGCCCGGGGCGGGGTGGTCGAGGCAGTGAATTTCAATTCCCCGGGGCAGATCGTGATCGCCGGCGATGCGGCCGCCGTACAGCGGGCAATCGAGGCCGCGAAGACCCGCGGGGCCAAGCGCGCGCTGATCCTCCCCGTCAGCGTACCCGCGCACAGCAGCCTGATGCGCCCTGCCGGGGAACGGCTGCGGGCACGGCTCGCCAGCCTCAGCGTGCGCGCGCCCGAGGTTGCCTACCTGAGCGCGGTCGACGCGCAACCGCATTCCGAGCCCGCAGACATCCGCGAGCTCCTGGGCCGGCAGATCGCGAGTCCAGTCCGCTGGACCGATACCGTGCGGGCGCTCGCCGGAAGCGGTATCGGACAACTCATCGAGTGCGGGCCCGGGAAGGTGCTCACCGGGCTCGGCCGCCGCATCGAACGGCGCCCGGACCTGCTGTTCGCGGCCATCGAGGATCCTGCCTCCATCGACAGCGCGCTCAGCGCCACAGCGGGGTCCCCATGAAACTGCGCATCTTAATGAGCAATGCAACCCCACCTGTCGCGGCAAGCGCAGTTTCATGGGGTGTGTCGGGGGGAACCCATGCTTGAGAATCAGGTGGCGCTCATCACCGGCGCCTCCCGTGGAATCGGTAACGCAATCGCCCTCGCCCTGGGGGGGGCCGGCGCCCGGATCATCGGCACGTCGACGACCGAAGAGGGCGCGGCACGCATCGGTGAGATGCTCGCGTCGCATGGATACAACGGCCGCGGGGCCGTGCTGGACGCCTCGAGTCCCGCCTCGATCGATGGCCTGCTGGAAGGCCTCGAGCAGGCCTCCGAGGTCCCCACGATCCTCATCAACAATGCGGCGATCACCCGCGACACCCTGCTGCTGCGGATGAAACCCGAGGACTGGGACGCGGTGATCGCGACCAATCTCACCTCGGTCTACCGGCTGTGCCGGGCCTGCGTGCGCGACATGATGAAGGAGCGACGGGGCCGCATCGTCAATCTCACCTCGGTGGTCGGGCTGACCGGTAACCCCGGGCAGGCCAATTACGCAGCGGCCAAGGCCGGGCTCCTCGGGTTCACCAAGTCGCTCGCGCGCGAGCTCGGCTCGCGTGGCATCACGGTGAATGCGGTGGCTCCGGGCTTCATCGATACGGACATGACGCGCGCGCTGAGCGACGAGCAGCGCGCAGCGCTCCTCAAGCAGATACCCGCCGGCAGGCTCGGCACCGCAGCAGAGGTCGCCGCAGCGGTCCTGTTCCTGGTCTCGCCCCAGGCGGCCTACATCACTGGCGAGACACTGCACGTGAACGGCGGCATGTACATGCCATGACGGATGCGTTGGCGGCACGCCACAGAGCGCGCCCACGTGTCACGCTCAGGAACACGGCAGAGGGAAGATTCACTAGCAAAAACAACCACTCGCGCCGGGCGCGCCCGAGTGGCACCCCCGGGGGTGTTTCTCTACAATACCGCGCCCGCTGCACCCCGCGAGGGCAAGCGCCGCGGCCGATTTGTCTGTCTATCTATATAAGGACCAACCGCTAATGAGCACAGTTGAGCAGCAGGTCAAAGCCATCGTTGCCGAACAGCTGGGCGTCAAACAGGAGCAGGTCACGGACGACGCATCGTTCGTGGACGATCTTGGGGCTGACTCGCTCGACACGGTCGAGCTCGTCATGGCTCTGGAAGAGGAATTCGAGATCGAAATTCCCGACGAGGACGCCGAGAAGATCACCACCGTCCATCAGGCCATCGATTACATCAACGAGCGTCGCACCAAGTCCTGAGCGCATTTCAGGTTCCGCAGGAAGCGCGTGAGCAAGCGACGAGTCGTCGTCACAGGTCTCGGAGTGGTGTCCCCGGTCGGGAGCACCGTCCAGTCGGCATGGGATGCGATCCTGCGCGGCGAGAGCGGCATCGGTCCGGTGACGCGCTTCGATGTGTCCGCTTTTCCGACCCGCTTTGGCGGCGCGGTGCGTGACTTCGACGTCGCGCAGTACATCCCATCGAAGGAAGCCCGCCGCATGGATGAGTTCATGCACTACGGCGTCGCCGCCGGCGTGCAGGCCGTCACCGACAGCGGTATCGATTTCTCCCGTACGGATCCGACGCGCGCCGGTGCGGTGTGCGGCGCCGGCATCGGCGGACTCTGGACGATCGAGGAGGAATACGACGCGTACCTCAAGGCCATGAGCCCGCGGAAGATCTCGCCGTTCTTCGTGCCGGCGACCATCATCAACATGATCGCGGGGCATCTCTCGATCCGTTATGGACTGAAGGGCCCGAACCTCGGTGTGGTCACGGCGTGCACGACCTCGACACATGCCATCGGACTCGGAATGCGCGCCATTCAGTACGGCGACGCCGACGTCATCGTCGCCGGTGGCGGCGAGATGGCCACCACGCGCTGCGGGCTCGGCAGCTTCGGCCAGGCGAAGGCGCTCTCGACGCGCAACGAGGCACCGCAGGAAGCGAGCCGCCCGTGGGACAAGGACCGGGATGGCTTCGTGCTGAGCGACGGCGGCGGGGCCGTGCTGCTGGAAGAGCTCGAGCACGCCCGCGCGCGCGGTGCGCGCATCTACGCGGAGGCGGTGGGCTTCGGCATGAGCGGCGATGCGCATCACATCACCGCACCACCCGAGGACGGCGAGGGCGCGCGCATCGCCATGTCCAACGCGCTGCGCGATGCCCGCCTCAACGCCGAGGACGTGCAGTACGTGAACGCTCACGCCACCTCGACGCCGCTCGGGGACGCGGCGGAGACGCTCGCCATCAAGCGCGCCTTCGGGGAGCGCGCCTACCGAATCGCGGTCAGCTCGACCAAGTCCATGACCGGGCACCTGCTGGGCGCGGCCGGCGTGGTGGAAGCGATCTTCTCGCTGCTCGCGATCCGCGACAACGTGGCGCCACCCACCATCAACTACCACACGCCCGACCCCGAGTGCGACCTCGACTACG
>JAFAKO010000264.1 GCA_019235245.1 Gammaproteobacteria bacterium | reverse complement strand
CTTCATGCGCATCCTCTCTTCGGCGCTCGTCGATAGTTATCCCGGCCGCATCCTCAACATCCATCCTTCACTGCTGCCCGCGTATCGCGGGCTGCATACCCACCGTCGCGTGCTCGCTGCGGGCGACACGGAGCACGGCGCGAGCGTACACTTCGTGACTCCCGAGCTCGACGCCGGGCCGATCGTGCTGCAGTCGAAGGTCGCGGTGTTTCCCACGGACACGGAGGCAACGCTCGCGGCGCGCGTGCTCGCGACCGAGCACGTCATCTACCCGCGCGTCATTGGCTGGCTGGGAGAAGGCCGGCTCACCTGGCGAGCCGGGACGCCCCGGCTCGATAACCAACCCCTCGAGGCGCCGATCGTGGAGGACTTCCGTGCAGTGGTTTGATGACATCGGGCGTGCCTGCCCGCGATTCGCCCTGACGGCGCTGCTGCTGCTGAGCACGGGCACCGCGCACGCCGATGAGCTCAAGCCCTACACCGCCACTTACAACGGCATCTGGCACGGCATGACGGTCGCGGTCTCCACGCTCAAGCTCGAGCAGACGGGCGACACCTGGACTTTCAGCTCGCGCAGTGAGCCACGCGGCATCGGCAAGATCGCGTCGGGCGTTTTTCCGCCGCTGCAGGTGAGCGTGGTGAAAGTCAGCGGCGAGGGCGTGCTGCCGCAGAGCTTCAAGTCGGGCGGTGGCAATGCCGACAAGAGCATCGAGCTGCGCTACGACTGGCAGGCGCAGAAAGTCACGGGCATGTATGAGAGCACCAAAGTCGACCTGCCACTGACTCCGGACGTGCAGGACGATGGCTCGGTGCAGCTCGATCTCATCGTCGAGCTCCTCGCCGGACGTACTCCGCCGACCGTGCAGCTCATCGACAAGAACAGCGTGCGGGAATACCAGTTCAGCCGCGACGGCGAGGCGACCATCACCACCGCCATCGGCGAGGTTCACACGGTGATCTTCAAGTCGCAGAAGAAGAACTCACCGCGCATCACCCGCTTCTGGTGTGCCCCCGATCGCGGCTACATTCCGCTGCGCGTGCAGCAGAAACGCGACGACGACATCCAGTGGACGCTCGAGATCCAGAGCCTCACGCGCCAGTGATCGCGGGGCGGCGCTGACGCGCCGCGCTTCCGCGAAAAAGCGACAAAACCTGTTGTTATGGTAATGCCGGCGCCCAGGGCGGAAGCGCTGTGCGACCATGCCGCGCTCGGGTATCAAGGCAAAATAACACGCAGGGGGCCTCCATAATGTCGCGAATCACTGCACGACTGTTGTGCGCGTTGGCAACCGCTCTCATGGCAGCCGCAGCGCATGCCGAGCTGATTACCGTCACGGTGACCGGTGAGGTTGTGGTGGTGCCGGATGGCGTCGCCGGCATTTCGGTGGGCACGCCCTACACCTGGACCGCCACCTACGACAGCTCGATCGCCTCGAGCCCCGTCCCCTACCTGACCAACGTCGCCGAAGCGAATTCCATACTCGACACCTCATTGACCATCGGATCATTCTCCTGGACGGGCCAGGGCCTCTACATGGGGATCTCCTGCTGCAGCAGCATTCCGACCTCGTACTACGACACGGTCGGGTTCTACGCGAATTCCTCCTCCGGTCCCACGCTCGCGAGCACCTCCGGAGGGTTTGCGCCCGCTTACTTCTATTACCTGTTCGACAAGCCGGCGAATGTGCTGTCATCGACCGCGACGCCCAGCGCGGCGCAACTGGCACTCGTGCCTCCGGACGTGCTCGATTTCCGCTTCAACTCGACCACGCAGCAATACCAGGCGATGGACATTCTCGGCGGGGGCGGCACTCCGCAGGTGGTGACCATCTCGGGCGCCGGCGTACCGGAGCCGGCGACTCTCGGGCTGCTCCTGACCGCGTGCGCGGTCCTGGCAGCCTGCGGTGGCGTGCGCCGGATGCGGAGCGCTCAGGTCTTCGGCAGCGTCACGCCGCGCTGACCCTGATACTTCCCGCCGCGGTCCTTGTAGGAGGTCGCGCACACCTCGTCCGACTCGAAGAACAGCATCTGCGCGACGCCCTCGTTGGCGTAGATCTTGGCGGGGAGCGGTGTGGTGTTGGAGAACTCCAGCGTTACGTGGCCTTCCCACTCAGGTTCCAAGGGCGTTACGTTCACGATGCAACCGCATCTTGCGTACGTGCTTTTTCCGAGGGTGACCACCAACACGCTACGCGGAATTCGGAAGTACTCGACGGTGCGCGCCAGCGCGAACGAGTTCGGCGGAATGATGCAGACGTCGCCGCCGAAGTCGACAAAGCTCTTCTCATCGAACGCCTTCGGGTCGACGATGGTGCTGTTGATGTTGGTGAAGATCTTGAACTCCGCCGCACAGCGCACGTCGTAGCCGTAGCTCGAAGTGCCGTAGGAGACGATCTTGTGACCGTCCGCGGCGACCCGTACCTGCCCGGGCTCGAACGGCTCGATCATCCGCTGCTCGCGCGCCATGCGGCGGATCCAGTTGTCGGACTTGATGCTCATCGAATTTCTCCGCCGCTGCGGGTGCTATGTGCTATCGCGCGATAGTTAGGCAATTACCTAACTATCGCCGAACGAAGGTATCAGTCGCCTCCCTATTAGCGCTGCGGTCTCGAGGCGCGCAAGGATAGCCTGCGCCCCCCCGGGGGTCCACGCCGGGGCGCGCCGAGATTGCGCGCGCGCGGCGGCTCTCCTAGGCTCTGCGCATGTTTTTCCTCACCAGCCGACCCGGATGGGCCCTGATCCTGCTGCTGTTCGTATTCACCGGGCTGGCGATGGCGGGTCCGTACGTGGTCCGCCGCCGCGTGCGCTTCGAGCGGCTGCGCGGCAACAACGAGGTGGCGGGCTTCAAGTTCGCGGTGATCGGAGTGCTGTACGCGGTGCTGCTCGCCTTTGTCGTGATCATCTCCTGGGAGCGCTTCTACGACGCGGAAAAGGCGATCACCGCGGAAGCGGGTGCGGCGGCGACCGTCTACCGCCTGTCGCGCGGCCTCGATCAG
>JAFAKO010000200.1 GCA_019235245.1 Gammaproteobacteria bacterium | reverse complement strand
TCAACAGCGTGAACGTCTCGGCGAGCCTGGTGGCCGAGCGGATCAAGAAGTCCAAGAGTGCAGGTCTCGCGCGCGTGGCGACGCTGCTCTCCTCGCAGTCCGACCTGCCGGCGTTCATGGGGAGCGCCCAGGGACGCCAGCTGCCGGTCTACCTTCAGGAGCTCGTTGCTGAGCTGCAGGCCGAGCGCGATGGGGCGGTCGAGGAGCTCGCCACGCTGCGCGCCAACGTCGAGCACATCAAGGAAATCGTGGCGATGCAGCAGGGCTACGCCAAACGCGGTGGTATAACCGACACCGTCGATGTCCGCGGACTCGTCGAGGACAGCCTGCGCATGAACGAGGGCGCCTTCAGCCGCCACGGGGTGACCATCCTCCGTGATCTGGCCGAGGTGCCGCCCATCCAGATCGACAAGCACAAGGTGCTGCAGATCCTCGTGAACGTGATCCGCAACGCCAAGTACGCCTGCGCCGAGAAGCGCGATGGCGAGAAGAGTGTCACCGTGCGGCTGCGTGCCAGCGCCCGCGCCGTTGAGATTGCCGTGATCGATACCGGTATCGGCATTCCCGCTGAGAACCTCGAGCGCATCTTCAACCACGGGTTCACCACGCGCTCGGACGGCCACGGGTTTGGCCTCCACAGCAGCGCACTCGCCGCCAAGGAGATCGGTGGCACGCTCTACGCCAAGAGCGGCGGGGTCGGGCGCGGTGCGACCTTCACTCTCACGCTGCCGCTCGGTCCCACGGAGAGCCGCCATGGGACCTGAGGCGGACCTGCTGATCCATCGGCTGCTGATGATCGATGACAATCCGCGTATCCATGAGGACTATCGCAAGATCCTGGGGCGCGAGCAGGGCAAGGTCTCGAGCGCCGAAGCCGCGTTGTTCGGCGAGCAGAGCGCGGAGGAAGGCCCCAGCTTCGATGTGGATTCGGCCATGCAGGGGCGCGATGGCGTCGAGCGGGTGCGGCGCGCGCTCGATGAGGGCCGGCCGTATTCGGTGGCCTTCGTCGATATGCGCATGCCACCGGGCTGGGATGGTCTCGAGACCATCGAGCAGCTCTGGAAGATCGACCCGGAGGTGCAGGTGGTCGTCTGCTCCGCCTATACCGACTACGACTGGCTCGAGCTCCTCTCACGCCTCGGTCATTCCGACAAGCTGATCGTCATCAAGAAGCCCTTCGAGCCGATCGAGATCCTGCAGTCGGCGAGTGCTCTCAGCCGCAAATGGCAGAACGCTCGCGCGCTCAAGCATCACATCGAGAGTCTCGAGCGGGCGGTCACCGACCGTACGCGCGGTCTCGAGGCCGCCAACCGCCAGCTCCGGCACCTTGCCTCGCACGATGCACTGACGGGCCTCCCGAACCGCCTGCTGCTCGATGACCGCGTCGCGCAGGCGATTGCCCACGCGAACCGCCAGGGTCACGAGTTTGCCCTGCTGGTGGTCGACCTCGACCGCTTCAAGCTCATCAACGATTCGCTCGGGCACCGTGCCGGGGACGACCTGCTGCGCGAGGTGGCGCAGCGCCTGAGAAGCGCGGTGCGTGCCGTGGACACCACTGCCCGCCTGGGGGGCGATGAGTTCGTGATACTCGTCGATGGACCGGTGACCCGCGCCGAGGCGGTCGCCATCGGCAACCGGGCGAGCGAGGTCATGCGCCCGGCCATGCGGCTTCTCGGGATAGACGTCCACATCTCGCCCAGCATCGGCATTGCCTTCTATCCGGGCGATGGGGCGAGCGTCGACGCGCTGCTCGCCCGTGCCGATGCCGCCATGTACAGCGCCAAGGAGCGCGGCCGCAACAACGTGCAGTGCTACGCCGAAGGCATGACCACGGCGACCCAGGACCGCGTACGGCTCGAGAGCGAGCTGCACGACGCCCTGCGCGCCGGACAGTTCGAGCTGCACTATCAGCCGAAGGTCGACACCGCCAGCGGGCGCATCAATAGTGCCGAGGCCCTCATCCGCTGGCGCCACCCGCAACGCGGGCTCATATCCCCGAAGGAGTTCATCCCGGTCGCCGAGGAATGCAGCCTGCTCGATGCCATCGGCGAATGGGTGCTGTTCGAAGCCTGCCGCCAGGCAAAGGCCTGGCAGAAGGACGGACTGCGTCCGATGCGGGTGGCGGTGAACCTCGCCCCCTCCCAGTTCCGGCTCGCCAACCTGGTCGAGCAGATCCGCAGGGCACTCGAGGCGGCCCAGCTGGATCCTCAGTACCTGGAGGTCGAGCTCACCGAGAGCGCCGTGATGAGCGACGCCGAGGAGTCGATCGTCATACTCGAATCGATCAGCCGCATGGGGGTCCTCGTCTCGGTCGATGACTTCGGCACCGGCTATTCGAGCATGAGCTACCTGCGGCGCTTCCCGATCGACAAACTCAAGATCGACCGCTGCTTCGTCACCGAGATGACCCGCCGCCCGGAAGACGCCTCGATTGTGCGGGCGATCATCTCCCTCGCCCACAGCCTTCATCTGAAGGTCATCGCCGAGGGAGTCGAGACCCCCGAGCAGCTGGCGCTGCTCAATGAGCTCGGCTGCGATCAGTACCAGGGGTTTTTCTTCAGCCCCGCCCTGCTGCCCGTGCAGTTCGCGGACCTCGTGAAGAAGTCAGCCGCGCTGCCCAATAACCTCACGGAAGAGGAAGCGGCGCGGACTCACAGCAAGCTCGCCGGACTCTGACCCGCGCTTCCCCGCGCCACGCGGCGTGGTGCGCATACGTCAGCGTGGTCGTGGCGGTTGTCATACAACCGTCATACATCTCCTCCAAGCTTCATATTCGGTCGTCAGGCAGGTTTTCGACCCGGGTTCCCGCGAGTAACGGATTGTTGCCTTCGGGCCACAAACCGCAGCGGGCTTTGTGTTTTTGGCGTTGCGTGTGGAATACTGTTTCCTTCGGTCCGCGGCAAACAACCACAAAGAACACCCGGCACAGGAGCACATCCCGTGGCTACGACCAATCTGCCGATGTACGAATCCGGGATCGATCGCGCCCACCGGCGTGTCATTTTCGCCTCAAGTCTCGGGACGGTTTTCGAGTGGTACGACTTTTATCTCTACGGCTCGCTCGCCGCGATCATCTCGAAGCAGTTTTTCTCGGGCGTGAATGAGACCACCGGCTTCATTTTCGCGCTCCTCGCCTTCGCCGCCGGGTTCGCCGTGCGCCCCTTCGGCGCCCTCCTCTTCGGACGCCTCGGCGATCTCGTCGGACGCAAATACACCTTCCTGATCACCATCGTGATCATGGGTCTCTCGACGGCGCTGGTGGGGCTCCTGCCGAGCTATGCGCAAGTCGGAGTCACCGCGCCCGTGGTGCTGGTGGCGCTGCGGCTCCTGCAGGGGCTCGCCCTGGGAGGCGAGTACGGTGGGGCTGCGACCTATGTCGCCGAGCACGCCCCGCACGGTAAGCGCGGCCTCTATACGAGCTGGATCCAGACGACGGCGACCCTCGGCCTGTTCCTGAGCCTGATCGTCATTCTGGTCACCCGGTCAGTCCTCGGCGAGCAGTTCGACTCCTGGGGCTGGCGGATCCCGTTCCTGCTGTCGGTGGTGCTGCTGGGCATTTCGGTCTACATCCGCCTGCAGCTCTCGGAATCGCCGGTATTTCTCGAGATGAAAGAGTCGGGCACGCGCTCCAAGGCGCCACTCACCGAGTCGTTCGCCCGCTGGGACAATGCCCGCATCGTACTGCTCGCACTTCTGGGAGCCACGGCCGGGCAGGCAGTCGTGTGGTACTGCGGTCAGTTCTACGCCCTCTTCTTCCTCACCCAGGTGCTGAAGGTCGCCGCGCAGCCCGCGAATCTCCTCATCGCCGCTGCGCTGGTGATTGGCACGCCCTTCTTTGTCGTCTTTGGCCGCCTCTCCGACCGCATCGGCCGGAAGAAGATCGTGCTGGCCGGGTGCCTGATCGCCGCCATCACCTATGTACCGATCTTCAAGGGCATTACCCACTTCGCGAACCCGGCGATCGAGAGCGCGGCGAGCCGCGCGCCGGTCACCGTGGTGGCCGATCCCGAGGCTTGCAGCTTTCAGTTCGACCCGGTGGGCAAGAAGAAGTACGTGCAGTCCTGCGACATCGCCAAGGCGGCGCTCGCCAAGGCGGGTGTGCCCTATCGGAACGAGGCGGCGCCGGTGGGCACCGTCGCCCTGGTCCGGATCGGTGACACGCAGGTTCCCTCGGTCGAAGGCGGCCGCATGTCGGGCGCGGAGTTCAAGACGGCCACCGGGGACTTCTCCAAGGCACTCGGCGGCAAGCTCAAGGAAGCGGGCTACCCGGCCTCTGCCGATTCGGCGCAGATAAACTACCCGATGGTGCTGTTGCTGCTCGTCATCCTGGTCATCTACGTCACGATGGTGTACGGACCGATCGCGGCGTGGCTCGTGGAGCTCTTCCCGGCACGCATCCGCTATACCTCGATGTCCCTGCCCTACCACATCGGTAACGGCTGGTTCGGCGGGTTCCTGCCCCCCGTGGCGTTCGCGCTCGTCGCGCTGACCGGCGACATGTACTACGGGCTGCGCTACCCGATCATTGTTGCGCTGATGACGGTGGTCATCGGCGCCTTGTTCCTGCCGGAAACGAAAGACCGGTCCATCAACTGACTCAGTAACTACGACTCGATGCGGAGGATTTCCAGTGATTAATCAACGGTTCTCGAACCTAGGTAGCTGCGGTTGGCGCGGCATGGCGCGGCTTGGAGCGCTGACGGCGCTCACCTTCGCGGCAGCGGGGGCGGCGCAGGCACAGCAGAGCCCCTCCGGCCAGAGCGATGCGTTGACCTGGAAGGGAATCACCCTCTACGGCATTGTCGATATCGGCGTGCAGTACCAGACGCACGGCGTGCCGGCGAGCGATTACTTCCCGGCCGGCACCGAGGCCATCAGCCAGAAGAACAGCCAGGGCTCGGTCACTGCGGTCACGCCAAGCAACCTGCAGCAGTCGCGCATCGGGCTGTCCGGCAATGAGCCGCTGATCGGCGACTGGGCGGGGGTCTTCCGCCTCGAGGTCGCCTTCAACCCGCAGTCGGGCAACATCAGCGATGCCCTCAAGTCGATTACGCTCAACAACGGCGTGCCGGTCACGAAGCAGACCACGAACGTCGACTCGAGCCTCGACGGGCAGCTGTTCGGAGCGGCGGCGTTCCTCGGCTTCTCCTCGCCCACAGTCGGCTCGTTCACCTTCGGCCGTCACGTCACCAACCTGGCCGACGGCATCGCCAAGTACGATCCGCAGGGCGCCGCGCAGGCCTTCTCGCTGATCGGCTTCTCGGGCACGACCGCGGGCGGTGGCGACACGGAGGATCGCCGCCTCGATAACTCGCTGAAGTACGTCGCCAAGTACGGCTGGCTGCATCTCGGTGGGCTGTACCAGTTCTCCCAGTCGAGCGGCAGCGTCAACAGCGGCTACCAGGTGCAGTTGGGTGCGGACTTCGCCGGCCTGTCGGTCGACGGGTACTACTTCAAGAAGTACAACGCGGTGGCAGCGGCGCCGCTCAGCGCCGCCCAGGTGACCGAGCTCCAGACCGGTACCTGCAATCCGCCGGTGACCGTGCCGCCGACAACGGCGCGCTGCTCCTCGATATCCAATTCCGTCGCGGCGACGGTGTCCGACAACAAGGTCTACGCCGTGATGGGCCTGTACGACTTCGGCGCCTCGGTTCCGATCAAGCTCTACGCCGGGTACGAGCACATCACCTACGAGAACCCCAACACCCCGTATGAGCCCGGACAGTCCATCGAGGGCGGCTACATCATCGCCTTCCCCAACAACACGGCGTATGGCTGCGCGGTCGGACAGGCACCGGCGGCCTGCCCCGGCAACAAGATCCTCAAGGTGTACTGGGGCGGCATCAAGTGGAGCCTCACCCCGGCCTTCGACCTGACGGCCGCCTACTACGGCTATAAACAGGACGCGTATGCGGGCGGCAAGAACGCAGGTTGCAGCAGCCGGGTTGCCGGCAGCTGCAGCGGCACGGAGGAGTCCTTCTCCCTCGTCGCCGACTACCGCCTGAGCAAGCGCTTCGATGTCTTCCTCGGTACCTTCTACACGGGAGTGAGCGACGGTCTCGCCTCCCCCGCTCCGCCGGAAGGCTACTTCTACACCAGCACCATCACCACCACGGCGGGCGTGCGCTTCAAGTTCTAAGCAACAGCCTCCACGCGGCTCCTCCGGGTCTGACTGCGTCAGCCCGGAGGCCCGCGGCGGGGCGAGCCGGCCGTGGCTCGCCTCCTCCTTCCCACCAGAGTCCGTCACTCAGCCGGCCCGGTCCGACCGGGCCCGGCCCGTCCCCCACATCCGCGCGCCATAGCGGCCGCGCCTCCGGAAGCAGCGGCGCGTGCCGCGCGCCTGATAACGACCGCGCCACCGCATGCGGGCGTCGGTATAGGGTGGGGGGTATGGTATGAGTTGACTTCGGCCGCAGGGCGGCGAAGAATCGCGCCCGCGTCCGGGCAAGCCGCCCATAGCATACCCCGGTACCCTATGTGGGCCACCGGCTCTGCAGGCGCGCTTCGCGGTGGCCGGCGCTGCAGCCCGCCACCGCCGCCGCCACGCGCCGGGTGCGCGGCGCGATGCTCGACCGGTTGTCACGTGTATGAGATTAGACTTGTAGGTTTTTTGGCAGGTGATCGTCATGGAAGCCAACGAACAGCAGCCCGACAACCACGATCACGAACCCCAGCATACCGACCAGCACCTCGCGACGCCGCGCGCCAACGCCTTCCTATGGGGCGCCATCGGCTTGGGTGTGTTGCTGGTCATCCTGCTGCTCACGCACGGCTTCGGGCTATTCAGCCGTGCCGGGGCGGAGCCGGAAGCCCCGCCCTTCGTGCGTCAGGGGGAGAAGATCTTCGTCCCGGAGAATTCACCGCTCCGTCAG
>JAFAKO010000132.1 GCA_019235245.1 Gammaproteobacteria bacterium | reverse complement strand
GGGTTGTAGCGTGCGTCCATGATCTCGCGCACCTTCTTCAGCCCGGTGGAGGCCACCGTGCCGCCGGTGCCGCTCACCTGGAAGAAGTCCGGCTCGTTGAACTCCCACGCTTCCGTGGTATGGGCGACGAACACGGTCTCGAGGGAGCGGTACTCGCGGCGCAGCCCCTGCACCACCCAGAAGAAGAACGTCTTGGCGAGCTTGCGGTCGCGATCGGACATGCTGCCCGAGACATCGAGCATGAAGAACACCACCGCGTGCACCGCCGGCTGCTTGCGGCGTGCCAGCTGCCGGAATCGCAGGTCCTCGTCGGTGAAGGTCGGGGTCGCTCCCGGAGCCCCGCGGCGCTTCACCAGCTCCTTGAACGAGCGGCGGCGGTCGAGACGCGAGCGCGCACCGCGGCGGTCCCAGCCCTCGCGCGTCCAGTCGCTCTCGTCCGAGGGGCCGGCACGGGCCTTGAGATTCGGCAGCTGCATCTCCTCCCAGAGCCAGTCGACGATATCGTCGATCTTGAACTCCAGCAGCAGCTGCATCTCGCCCTCGTCGCGGCCGCCGGCACCTTTCTCGCCCGGACCACGGTTGCGCGAGGGGTCGGAGAACACATCGCCGGGCTTGGCCTTGCCCTGGCCCGCGCCCTGCTGCTCCTCGGGGCGACGCAGGCGGAAGTGATAGTGCTCGAGCATGCGCACCGGCACGCGCACGGTGCGAGCGCCGTCGTTAATTAGATCGCCGCCGGCGATGATCTCCGGCAGGTTGGCGCGCACCGCTTCGCGCACTTTCTCGTCGTGGCGCAACCAGTCGCGCGCGCCCCGCGAGAACAGCTCATACCACTTGGCCGCCCCGGCCTTGTCCGCGTGCTTTTGATCCTCGGAGCTCACGGCACTAGTGGTACACCTTTTCGGAGCGCGCCGCTACTCCTGCGCGAGCAGTGTAGTGACGTAGCTGAGCGCTTCCTTGGCGCTGTGCTCGTCGTAACCGTACTCGTTCACCAGGCGCTGCTGCACCACCGAGATCTTCTGGCGCGCGTCCTCGTCCGGCCGTGCGGTCGAGGTCACGAGTCGCAGCACATCGCGCCGCTCCTCGAACAGGTACTGCTCGATCGCCTCGCGCATGCGCGCGTGGCTCGCGAGCTTGAATTTCTCGCCGGCCTTGAAGGCCACCATGGCCTTGCGCACCACTTCCTGGCGGAACGACAGCTTGCCGGAGTCCGAAACCTTGATCTTCTCCTCAACCGAGCGCAGGAAGCGCTCGTCGGCGGCGCGGTTCTCGCCGGTGATCGGGTCGGTGACCTGGCGGTGATCGAGCGACGCCTCGACCTCATCCAGGTACTTCTCGAGCAGCTGCTGCGCTTCCTCCTCGAAGGAAGCGAACATGGCACGGTGCACGTCCTCCTTGACCCAGCGGTTATAGAACTCCTTGCGCGCGGTGACCAGGTGATCGATCCAGGCCTTCTTCTGCTTCACATCCATGCGCGCATCGCTCTCGATGCCGTCTTTCAGCGCGAGCAGCAGCTCCATGCTGGTGAGGCTGTGGGTGTTGCCGCGCGTGATGGCGTTGGAGATCGCGTTGATCACGAAGCGCGGGCTCACACCCGTCATGCCCTCATCGGGCGACTCCGCGTGCAGCCGGTTCCCCTCGGTCTCGGGCACGCCCTCGACCGCCTCACCCGCGTACAGCCGCAGCTTCTTCGGCAAATCGAGTCCCTCGCGCTCGGGCTTGGTCAAGCGGGTGAGTATGGCGAACACCGCTGCCAGGTTCAGCACGTGCGGATCGAGGTGCACGTTGCGGAACGCCGGCGCGCCGGACACCAGCTTCTGGTAGATGCGCGACTCATCGCGGTAGGAGAGCGCATAGGGGATCTTGATGATCACCATGCGGTCGAGCAACGCCTCGTTCTCCTTCTCCTGCAGGAACTTGTGGAACTCGGCGAGATTGGTGTGCGCCAGGATGGTCTCGTCGAGGTGAATGAGCGGGAAGCGCGACACCTTGACGTTCTTCTCCTGCGTCAGGGTGAGCAGCAGGTAGAGGAATTCGCGCTTGACCTTGAGGATCTCGATCATCTCGAGCACGCCGCGGCTGGCGGCGTACACCGCGCCCGACCAGGACCAGGCGCGCGGGTCGCCTTCATCGCCGATCTGCGCGACCTTGGCGAGCTCCACCGAGCCGACGAGGTCGGCGATATCGGCCGTGGTCGGATCGTGCGGCGCGTAGGTGCCGATGCCGACGCGCGAAGCCTCGGCGAGGAACACGCGCTCCACCGGAACGCGCACGAAGTCGCCCTCGAACTCGCGCTCGACGAAATCGCGCGCCCACGGCGAGAGCTCGCCCTGGATGTTGACCCCGTAGCGCTCGCGAAACTCCGCGCGCAGGCTGGTCGGAATCAGGTTGAGCGGGTTCTCACGCAACGGCGAGCCGCGGATGGCGTACAGGGCGCCTTCGTCCGTGCGGCTGTATTCCTCGAGGCCACGCTTCATCAATATGGCGAGCGTCGATTTGCCGCCCGAGGGCGGGCCGAGCAGCAGCAGCAAACGGCGGCCGACGTCCGAGCCGGCGGCCGCGGCCTTGAAGTAATCGACCACGCGCGACAGCGGCTCGTCGATGCCGAACAGCTCGCGCTTGAACAGCTCGCGCGCCCGCTGGCTCTCGTGAGCATCCGGCGGACCGGCGCGCCCGTGCCAGCGCAGCATGTCCCACACGTACTCGTGGCTGGTGCGCGCGAGTGCGCTCGGGTTCGCCGGCAGGATGTGCTGGAGAAAGTCACCGAAGGTGCCTTCCCAGCGCTGCGCACGGTGCAGCCGGCTGAAGGAGCTCAGGGAATCGATAAAATCCGCAGTGCCACCGCGTGGATTCTGGTCAACAGCCAGCAGTCGCATCGTCCTTCCCTCCGTCGAGCTCATGGATCGCTAAGCCCTCGCGCGCAACCGTGCGGACGGCAGCGCTGCGCTTAACTTAGTCCCAACGCCTGGCACAATGAGTGACGTCCATCAGATCCTGACATACCCGTTACGTTAAGACGATCACAGCGGCCGATTGTTCACTCGAAGCTGCCGCTGCGCCAGTCGGGCGAGCGCCGTCATGGACCGTACATCCCTGGTGCATAGCTTAAGCGACTGATTGCACAGCACTCGCCCGCGCACCGGACTGGTGCAGGTGCGCCGTGGCAGCGCGGCGCAGTGCCGCTCCGGCGGGTAGCGGAGCGGGCGGCGCGCAAAGCGAGCACTACTTCAGAAATTGATGATCTGCCGTCGCGGCGTCCCGACGCAAGCTCTCGTTATTGTGAACTGACGCACTGTGTCGGCGCAGAGGCTACATATGCTGCAACGGCGGGGGCCTTCCGCGACCCGGCCGAGGGCTTTCATGGCTCGCGACGCCGCGTTCCACGAAGTGAGGGCTGCCCCAGGTCCTCGATCGTGCTGTTTGGAGATGATGCCACGTGGCCAGTGCAAGCTCCGCCCCCCGCAGTCAAAGCGCGACGCCCGGCAGTGCGGCCGCGACACCTGCCGCCCAGCCGTCCGCCGACATCACCGCCATCACGACCCATGACGATTTTCTCCTCGAGCTCGGCCAGACGCTCGGGGGGCAGGCGGCCGTAAGACCGGTCGACTCCCTCGAAGCCGCCCTCGATGCCATGGCGGGCGCGAAGCGCGGTCAGCTCCTGGTCATCGATGCGCGCGATCTCGAGGATGTGCGCGCGGCCGTCGATAAGGCCCATACGCAGGTTCCGCAGGCCGTGGTGCTGGTATTCGCCGAAGCGCACCTCGAGAAGCGGCTCGCCGATGCGCTCAAGGCCAGCCGGGTGTTCGCCATGCTGCCGATGCCGCTCGATGCGCGCAAGACGCAGGCCGTGGTCGAGGGCGCACTCAGCGAAGCCATTGCGAGGCGCTCCGCTGCCGCAACCAGCGCCAACCCGCTCACTACGTTGCGCTCGGAGCTGAGCGTCGACAGCTTCGCGCCGCGGCCCGCCGCCGCCGGCATTGACCTTGGCCGGGGCAGCCGCCGGCCCAGTCCGTTGCTGCTCGGTGCGGGCGGTGCGGCACTGCTCGCGCTCGCCGCCGGTGGCTTGTGGT
>JAFAKO010000239.1 GCA_019235245.1 Gammaproteobacteria bacterium | reverse complement strand
TGTGGGGTGCGCCGGGCCTGCTGCTCCTGATCGGCGGGTTCGTGTGCTGGCGCGTGGTGCGCAATCGCGCGACGCTGGTCGTCTCGGACCATGAGCCGCTGGAAGAGGACGGACACGGCCCATGATGTGGTTCGTTCTGCTGGCCGCGGTATTGACCGTGGTCAGTGTGCTGCTGATCGCGGTGCCGCTCCTGAGGCGGGGGCCGGAAGGCGCGCCGGTCGCCCCGTGGATGGCCCTCGCGGCCGCTGGCTTCCTGGTGGTGGGCTCGGCCGCGCTCTATGCCACCTGGAGCAACTGGCCGTGGCACGTCGCGGAGTCTCCTGACTCCCCCGAAAGCATGGTGTCGCGCCTCGCGCGGCGTCTCGAGCACAATCCCAACGACCTCAACGGGTGGCTGATGCTCGGGAGGTCCTATATCGCTCTGCAGGAATATCCGCTTGCCGCACGTGCCTTCGGTCGTGCCGTGCAGTTGAGCGACGCAAAGAATGCCGAGGCGCTGACCGGCGAGGCGGAGGCGCTTGCGCTTGCCGATGAGAGCGAGCTCGACGGGCGCGCCGGCCGTCTCATCGAGCAGGCGCTGGCGCTCGAGCCCGACTCCGGCAAGGCGTTGTTCTTCGGAGCCGCGATTGCGGCGCGACGCGGTGAGCTGCCCCTTGCCCGGCAGCGCTTTGCGAAACTCCTGACGCTGAACCCGCCGCAAGCTATCAGGCCCATGATCGAGCAGCAGATCGCCGCGATCGATGAGAAGCTGTCGGGAGTCCCGGCAAAAGCCGCTGCAGTGCAGCAGGCCCAACCGGCAGGCGTGTCAGCTCCGGGCGGCCCGCTGGTTCATGTCAGTGTCACATTGTCCCCGTCGCTCGCGGCGACCGCGGGCGGGGCACCCCTGTTTGTCTTCGTGCGCGACCCCGCCCAGGGCGGTCCACCCTTGGCAGTCAAGCGCTTGCAGAGTCATTTCCCGCAGGACGTGGCACTCAGCCCGGCGGATTCGATGGTCCCAGGGCGGGTTTTCTCGGCTGGCCAGCGCGTCCAGGTGGTGGCCCGCATCGCCCGTTCAGGAACGCCTGTCGCGGCGAGTGGCGACCCGTTCGGAGAAGTCACTTACAAAGTGGGGCGCGATGGTCTCGTGAGCCTGGTTATCGACCGTCTGACACCCTGACCCACAACCGAAGTAGGCGCCGGCCGACCGCGCCGCTCAGGTTTACCCTGATGTTCCATAACACGCGCGAGGCGTATGCTCTCGCTTGTTAGCTTGTTTTTGTGACCCCGATCACACTTGAGTGCCCGGCACGGGCCCCGCGAGTAAAGAAGGAGAGTAGTGATGGCTGAAGGAACAGTGAACGAAGGACGAGTTTCGCACCGTGGTTTTGCGTCGATGAATGCCGAGCGGCAGCGTCAGATCGCCAGCATGGGCGGCAAGGCGGTGCCCGATGAGAAGCGCTCCTTCTCGCAGAATCGGCGCCTCGCTGCGGAAGCTGGGCGCAAAGGCGGCCAGAGCGTGCCGGGTGCCAAGCGCAGCTTCTCGCAGAATCGCGAGCTCGCGGCGACTGCCGGCCGCAAGGGTGGCCAGAGCGTCCCCGACGAGAAACGCAGCTTTTCCCAGCATCCCGAACTGGCGGCCGAGGCCGGCCGCAAGGGCGGGCAGGCGAGTCACGGGGGCGGCGCCCGTCCGAGCTGAGGCGCTCGCCCACGCAACGATGTGGGAGGAGTAGCCACGGATGGCAGGCAGCGCGCGCAGTGTGCGCGCGCTGCCTGCGCCGTTTGTGCATGCCCTGCAAAACGGGCTCGCCATTCTCGGGCGAGCCGGCAGCAATTCCCATCGCTGAGCTGTTGCAGGCCCCGCCTGATTGACCTGCGACAGGACTCGTACTACTTTCGACCGCGCTAGGGGAGCCCCGGCAGGGGGCTGAGAGGCCAACGGCGCCGCACGCGGCGCGCTTTGGCGACCCTTTGAACCTGATCCAGTTAATGCTGGCGTAGGAAAGTTTTCAGCACGTGGTCCGAGCCCGCTGTTCCAGCGGGCGGTTGCACTTTCCGCCGCGCCGTAACGAGCTGGATCCTGTGAAATGACAGGAGCTCGCCACCGTGAATGCGCAATTGTTGCCCGTCGTCACCGACTCACTGCCGGCCTCACGCAAGGTCTACCACCCCGGATCGTTGCATAAGGACGTACGCGTCCCGATGCGGCAGATCGCGCTGCACGAATCGAGCGGTGAGCCGCCGCTCACGGTGTACGACAGCTCGGGCCCCTACACCGATCCAGCGGCGGTCATCGACATCGCCCGCGGGCTGCCACGCATGCGCACGCCGTGGATCCTCGCGCGAGGCGATGTCGAGTCTTACCCCGGGCGGCGCGTGCAACCGATCGACAACGGCCTCGCCGCCGGCGCCAAATCCGCGTTCGAGTTCCCGGTGCAGCGGGCGCCGCTGCGCGCGCGGCGCGGCGATGCGGTGACGCAGCTCGCTTATGCGCGCGCCGGCATCATCACGCCGGAGATGGAATACATCGCGATCCGCGAGAATCTCGGGCGCGCGGCGCACGCGGCGAGCCCGCGGGACGGCAATGCCTGGGGGGCGAGCATCCCGGAGTACGTGACCGCCGAGTTCGTGCGGGCGGAAGTGGCGGCCGGACGCGCCATCATCCCGGCGAACGTCAACCACCCCGAGTCCGAGCCGATGATCATCGGCCGGAATTTCCTGGTGAAGATCAATGCCAACATCGGCAATTCGGCGGTGACGTCCTCCACCGCTGAAGAGGTCGACAAGCTCGTGTGGGCGATCCGCTGGGGAGCGGATACCGTCATGGATCTCTCGACCGGGCGCAACATCCACACGATTCGCGAATGGATTCTGCGCAATGCGCCGGTGCCCATCGGCACGGTGCCCATCTACCAGGCGCTGGAGAAAGTCGGGGGCGTGGCCGAAGAGCTCAGCTGGGAGATCTATCGCGACACGCTCATCGAGCAGGCGGAGCAGGGCGTCGACTATTTCACCATCCACGCCGGCGTGCGCCTCGCTTACGTGCCGCTCACGGTCGACCGGGTGACCGGCATCGTCTCGCGCGGTGGCTCGATCATGGCGAAATGGTGCCTCGCGCATCACCGCGAGAGCTTCCTCTACGAGAAGTTCGCCGAGATCTGCGAGATCTGCCGTGCATACGATGTCAGCTTCTCGCTCGGGGATGGGCTGCGCCCGGGCTCGATCGCCGATGCCAACGATGCGGCGCAGTTCGCCGAGCTCGAGACCCTCGGCGAGCTCACCCGCGTCGCCTGGGAGCACGACTGCCAGGTGATGATCGAGGGGCCGGGACACGTGCCGATGCACAAGATCAAGGAGAACATGGACAAGCAGCTCGCCACCTGCGGCGAGGCGCCGTTCTACACCCTGGGGCCGCTGACCACCGACATCGCGCCCGGGTACGATCACATCACCTCCGCCATCGGCGCTGCGATGATCGGCTGGTTCGGCACGGCCATGCTCTGCTACGTGACGCCCAAGGAGCACCTCGGGCTGCCCGACCGCAACGACGTCAAGACCGGGGTCATCACCTACAAGATCGCCGCCCACGCCGCCGATCTCGCCAAGGGACATCCGGGCGCCCGGGCACGCGACGATGCCCTCTCTCGCGCGCGTTTCGATTTCCGCTGGCAGGACCAGTTCAACCTTTCGCTCGATCCGGACACCGCGTGCGCATTTCACGATGCGACGCTGCCCAAGGAAGGCCACAAGGTGGCGCACTTCTGCTCCATGTGTGGTCCGAAGTTCTGTTCCATGCGCATCTCGCACGAGGTCCGCGACGAGGCGCGCAGCGCTGGCATGGCGCAGATGTCCGAGCGCTTCCGCGCCGGCGGGGGCGAGCTGTACGTGCCGCTGCCCGCACAGCCGCCAGGTGACGCCGGGGGCTGAGGGCGTGCGCGTCACTATCCTCGGTGCCGGCATCGCAGGTCTCACCTGCGCCCTCGAGCTCCACGAGCGGGGCGCAGTCGTCGAGGTCCTGGAGCGCGCTCCGCAGCTTGCGGGCGCCGGCTGCTCGTGGTTTGCCGGCGGCATGCTGGCACCCTGGTGCGAGCGTGAGAGCTCCCCGGCACTCATCGCCGAGCTCGGCACCGAAAGCCTCAGCTGGTGGCGCGATCATTTCGCGGGCACCGCGCAGGAGGGCACGCTGGTCGTGGCGCACGCGCGCGATACGGGCGAGCTGGCGCAGTTCGCCCGCCGCACCGCGCACTTCGAGAACGTTTCGGCCGACACCCTGGCGGCGCTCGAGCCGGAGCTCGCCGGCCGCTTCAGCCAGGGTCTGCACTTTCCCGAGGAAGGGCACCTCGATCCACGCGCCGCCCTCGGGGCGCTGCTGGCGCGCCTGGGAGAGCTCGGGGTGCCGATCCAATTCGGTTGCGGCGTCGCCGTGCCGCGACCCGGACGCGTACTGCTCGATTGCCGCGGGCTCGCCGCGCACGCCGAGCTCAGCGACCTGCGCGGTGTGAAAGGGGAGATGCTGCTGCTGCGGCTGCCGGAGCTGCAGCTCACCCGGCCGGTGCGACTGCTGCATCCGCGCTGGCCGCTGTACGTCGTCCCGCGGGGTGAGGGACTTTTCATGGTCGGAGCCACCATGCTCGAGAGCGAAGACGGCGCGCGGATCAGCGCACGCTCGATGCTCGAGCTGCTCTCTGCGGCGTACGCGCTGCACCCGGCCTTCGGCGAGGCGCAGGTCATCGAGATCGG
>JAFAKO010000226.1 GCA_019235245.1 Gammaproteobacteria bacterium | reverse complement strand
CTCGCGCTTCACCGCCTGGAGGTCGATCGCCGCCGGTTCATTCATGAGCCCACCACCACCTCAGTATAAGGAGAGGCTTCGCGGCGTGCTGCGCCGCGGCAGTCGCGCCGCCGTAGTGCCATAACTACGGATAGCAGCCGTCACACAGTCGGGCGGATACTTTCCGTTACATTGGCGCCAAGACCGTGTAGCCGGGAACCACACACAACAGGGGGCGCGAACATGAACAGGTATCTGATTCCGTCGACCGCTGCTATTTGTCTCACGATGAGTGCCGTGCTCGCCGCTGATCCGGGGACGCTCGCGCCGAACCGCTACGGTCTGGCCCACAAAATCGGCCCGCCGGCGGTGAGCGCGCACCACACCGCTGCCTCGCTTGTCGCCAGCGCTGCTTCCGACGCCGAGTCCTTCAACGGCCATGTCGTGCATTGGCGTTCCTTCGATGTTCCAGCGGGCGTTTGCGGCACGCAGCCCGCGGCCATCAACGACCGGCGCGAGATAACCGGAATCTACTTCGATGCGACCTGCAACAATACGCACGGCTTTCTGCGCAAAGCCGACGGCACGACCGTGACGTTCGATGCCCCCAACGTCGGCTATCCGGCCACCAACTTCCCGGGCACCGCCCCGACGGACATCAATAACCGGGGAGACATCGTCGGGTACTACACCGATGCTAACGGCGGTGTGCACGGGTTCGTGCGCTGGCGGTCGGGCAACTTCACGATCATCGACGACCCGGGTTCCACCAGCTCACCGCCTGCCACGATCACCCAGGCGATCAACGACTGGGGGACGGTGGTCGGCTTCTCCTACGACTCGAACGGCAACTCCCACGGCTTCGTGCACGACGTAGGTGGAGCGTTTATTCCCTTCGAGCCGGCGGGTGCGGTCGCCTCGCAGGGCTACCACATCAACAATCTGGGCGAGGTGGGCGGGGACTGGAGCGATGCGACCGGCATAACGCACGGAATGCTGCGACGTCTCGAGGGTAACCTCGTGACCTTCGATGCGCCGAACGCGCTCACTACCTTCGGGGGCCTCGGCCAGGCCCTGAATCTCGAGGGCAAATTCGTCGGTACTTATGTTGACGCGAACCTCGGTGCCCACGGCTATGTGCGCCACGCGGGCGGCCGCTTTACGTCGTTCACCGCGCCCGGTGGC
This sequence comes from Gammaproteobacteria bacterium, assembly GCA_019235245.1. Taxonomy (GTDB): domain Bacteria; phylum Pseudomonadota; class Gammaproteobacteria; order Steroidobacterales; family Steroidobacteraceae; genus 13-2-20CM-66-19. The sequence continues at coordinate 13,167 of JAFAKO010000226.1, read as the reverse complement.
GGCAACACCAATTTCAACGGGACCTGGGGCTACTCGATCAACCTGTTCGGGACCGTGGTCGGCCTTTCATACCAGGCAGACGGAACAACGACCGACGGCTATGTGCGCTTTGCCGACGGCAAGCTGATCATCACCGATGCGCCCGTCCAGGGTCAGCTATCGACTGGATCCCTGGCCATCAACGATCTCAACGAGTTTACGGGCTTCTGGTACGACGCCCAGGGTAACGAGCATGGCTTCGTTGCTCTGGCAATTCCGCCAGATGAATGATGGAGGGTTCGGACGGAGGCGGCTCGCGTGACGCGGGTCATCTCCGCCCGAAATCCCGCTTACCTGGACGCCTCGCGGGGCTAGCCGCCCACCCCGCCAACTCGCCTTTCCCCTGATGCAGCCCTGGCGGGCCCTGCGTCCTGGGTCGATCGCGCCGGACAGTATAATCAGGCCATGGCGTTGCCCGTCGCCCTCTATTCCACCGCCCAGGTGCGCGCGATCGATGCGCACGCCATCAACGAGCTGAACATCCCAGGCTACACGCTCATGAAGCGCGCCGGGGAAGCGGCGCTGCGGTACCTGCGTACCCGCTGGCCGATGGCGCACCGCATCGTCATCGTCTGCGGCAGCGGCAACAACGGCGGCGATGGCTATGTGCTCGCCCGCTTCGCGCAGGCCGCGGGGCTCACCGTTTCGGTGCTCGCTGCCGCGGAGCCCGAAGAGCTGCGCGGCGATGCGCGCCACGCGTACGAGGATCTCCGCGCGAGCGGGGCTTCGGTGCGCCCCTTCGCCGCCGAGCTGCTCTCCGCAGGCGAAGTGATCGTGGATGCGCTCCTCGGCACGGGCCTCAAGGGGAGCGTGCGCGGCGCGCTGGTCCCTGTGATCCGCGCCGTGAACGCGGCCGGCATCCCGGTGTTTGCCCTCGATGTGCCCTCGGGCCTCGATAGCGATGCCGGCACCGCGGCAGGCGATGCCGTGCGCGCGGATGCGACCGTCACCTTCGTCGGGCTCAAGACCGGCCTTTTCGTCGGCGATGGCCCCGAGTACGCCGGCACGGTGTTCTTCGATGATCTCGAGCTGGGTGACGCGCCGCAGCCCGGGTTGAGCCCGCGGCTGACCCGCATCGTCGAGGCGGAGATCCATGCGGCGCTTCCGCGCCGGCCGCGCTCTTCCAACAAGGGCGATTTCGGCCGCGTGCTGATCGTCGGGAGCGGCAGCGGCATGCCGGGCACCGCGCGGCTCGCCGGGGAGGCCTCGCTCCGCGTCGGGGCGGGCCTCGTCACCGTGGCTGTGGCTCCCGAGAATGTCACCGCAATTTCCGCGGGCCGTCCCGAGCTCATCTGTCTCGGCATCAAGGAGCCGGGCGATCTCACCGACGCGCTCTCACGCGCCGATGTCGTCGCCGTCGGCCCGGGACTCGGGCGCACGAGCTGGGCGCACGCCGCACTCACCGCGGTGCTCGATAGCGGCAAGCCGCTGGTCCTCGATGCGGATGCCCTCAATCTCCTCGCGGAGAAAAAGCCGACCGCGCGCGAGGGCTGGATCCTGACACCGCATCCGGGGGAGGCGGGTCGACTGCTCGCGGTGGGTGCGCAGGAGATCCAGCAGGACCGCCTCGCCGCGCTCGACCGGCTGCTCGATCGCTACCATGGCACGATTGTGCTCAAAGGCGCCGGCACGCTGGTCGGTGGCGCCGGCCGCACGCCCGCGCTCTGCGAGCGGGGCAATCCCGGCATGGCGACCGCCGGCACCGGCGATGTGCTCACCGGCACCATCGCCGGGATCCTCGCGCAGTGCGGCGACGCCTGGGCTGCCGCGCGCGTCGGCGTGCTGGTGCACGCCATGGCGGGCGATGCCGCGGCGCGCGGCGGCGAGCGCGGCGTGCTCGCGAGCGATCTGCTGCGTGAGCTCCCTCACTGCGTCAACCTCTGAGGCCGTGCGCCTCACGACCCACAGCGCGGAGGAGACGGAGGAGTTCGGCCGCGAGCTGGCGATCGCGCATCCCGACCTTCAGCACGACCCCGTCGTGCTGTGCCTCGCAGGCGATCTCGGCGCCGGCAAGACGACCTTCGCGCGAGGGTTCCTGCGTGGCCTCGGTGTGACCGAGCCGGTGCGCAGCCCGACCTATACGCTGCTCGAGCTGCATGAGCTCGAGGAGGTAACCGCTCTCCACATCGACCTCTATCGGTTGCACGATGAGGAGGAGTTCGAGTCCCTGGGGCTGCGCGACTGGGCGATTCCCAACTCCGTGTGGCTCATCGAATGGCCCGAGCGCGCCGGTAACCGCCTGCCGCCGGCCGACCTGGTCTTGACCTTCTCGGTCCGCGTACCGGTCCATGACATCGAGGTGGGCGCCGTTACCGGGCTGGGGGAGGAGTGGCTTTCGAGGCTCAAACGTGCCCCAGTTGAAAAGGCCCCGCCGCCGCCGTAGATTAATCAAGAGCAAGCGCCGCGAACTCAATGATTAAAAAGGTTTTTCGCCAGGGGTGCGCTGCCGCAGTCGTCGGCACGGTCGCCTTTTCCGCGGCCCCGGCGCTTGCCGCGGAGCTCCGCGGCATCGGACTCTCCTCCGGCGCGGGCGCCGCGCAACTCACTCTCGATCTCACCGACGCTGCGCCGCAGAAGGTCTTTGCGCTCGATCGCCCCGACCGCATCGTCATCGACCTCCCGCATACGACGCGCATGCACGGTCTCCCGGCCCCGGCGCCCACCGGCGTCGTGACCTCGGTCCGCTTCGGCACCCAGCCGCACGGGACGCTCCGGATCGTCGTGGCGCTGAGCCACGCGCTTCCCGCCCGCAGCAGCTGGGGAAGCGGCTCGCAGCGGCACGAGCTCACCGTGAGCCTCGGTGAGCCCATGGTGGCGGTCGCCACCGGTCCCAAAACCATCCGCCCCGCGCACGCCGTAGGTGATGGCGAGCGCGATGTGATCGTCGCGGTCGATGCCGGGCACGGCGGGGTGGATCCCGGCGCCATCGGCCACGGCGGCACGCGCGAGAAGGACGTGACGCTCGCGATCGCGCGCACCCTCGCCGAGCGGATCAATGCCGAGCCCGGCATGCGCGCCGTGCTGACGCGCAACCGGGATGAGTTCGTCGAGCTCTGGGACCGCATCGCACGCGCCCGTGCGGCACACGCTGATCTCTTCGTCTCGGTGCACGCGGATTCCATCGCCGACCGCAGCGTCTCCGGTGCCTCGGTGTATGTCCTCTCGGTGCACGGCGCATCGAGTGAGGCCGCGCGCGTGCTCGCCGACCGCGAGAACTCGGCCGACCTCATGGGCGGCGTACCGATCGATGGCAACGCGGCGCTCGGCGCCGTGCTCGTCGACGCGGCGCAGGACCAGATCATCGGCATGAGCGCGAGTGCCGCCGAGCGCGTGATGACCGCGCTCGAGGGCGTGGGCGAGATCCGCAAGGCTCAGGTGCAGCGCGCCGGCTTCGTGGTACTGAAGTCGCCCGCCATTCCCTCCATGCTCGTGGAGACGGCCTACATCTCCAATCCGCTCGAAGAGCGGCGCCTGCGCAGCGCCATCGAGCAGGCGCGCCTCGCCGAAGCCATTGCGGCCGGCGTGCGCAGTTACTTCGCGCAGTACCCCCCCGATGGCACCCGCTTCAAGCAGGAGCGCCGCAGCACGCTTGCGAGCGCTTCCGAGGGCGCCGCCGGCACGCCCTGACACGGCATTGCGCCGGCGGTGACGGCGCGATCGGGGCCGCGGAGCTGATACTTAGTCGTTTAGCTGACTATCGCGCTTTCGAGCCTCGCACGCGCCCGCGCGCCGCAACGAGGACGCTACACTTGCGCCATGCCGATCCGCGTCCTCGCCGATGAGCTCATCGATCAGATTGCCGCGGGGGAGGTGATCGAACGCCCGGCATCCGTCGTCAAGGAGCTCGTTGAGAACAGCCTCGATGCCGGTGCCAGCCGCATCGAGGTCGACGTCGAGCGCGGCGGCATCGGCCTCATCCGCGTCCGCGATGACGGCCGCGGCATCGACGAGAGCGACCTGCCGCTCGCGCCTGCGCGCCACGCCACCAGCAAGATCGCCTCCCTCGAGGATCTCGAAGCGGTCACCACGCTCGGCTTCCGCGGCGAGGCCCTGCCGTCCATCGGCTCGGTCGCGCGGCTGCGTATCGTCACGCGCAGCGCCACGGCCGACCGCGGCGCGGAGATCGCGGTGGAGGGCGGTGCCGCGAGCCCGCCGCGCCCCGCAGCGCACCCGGCCGGCACCACCGTCGAGGTGCGGGACCTCTTCTTCAACGTGCCGGCGCGACGCAAGTTCGTGCGGAGCGAGGCGACGGAGCTCCTCCACATCGCGCGGCTCCTCGAGCGCCTTGCTCTGTCTCGTTTCGATGTCAGCTTCCGCCTGCGCCACGGACCGAAGCTCATTCTGGATGCCCCCGCGCTCGATGGCGATGGCACCGGCAACGGCGAGCTCGATCGGCTCGCCGATGTGCTCGGCGCGGAGTTCGCAGAGGGCGCGGTCGCGGTAAGCCACTCCGCGGGCCCGGTGATGCTCTCGGGCTGGGCCGGCCTTCCCACCCGCTCCCGCGCGCAGCCCGATCAGCAGTTCTGGTTCGTCAATGGCCGCAGTGTCCGCGACCGGCTCCTGATGAACGCGGTGCGGCTCGCCTACCGCGACGTGCTCTATCACGGACGCTATCCCGCCTACGTGCTCTATCTCACCCTCGATCCGAAGCTCGTCGATGTCAACGCGCACCCCGCGAAGCTCGAAGTGCGCTTCCGCGACAGCCGCCAGGTCCATGAGTTCGTGTTCCGCGCGCTCGAGCGTGCGCTCGCCGGCACCATGCCGGAGGCGGGTGCGGCACCGGCGGCGGCGCTGCCCACGACGCTGCCAGAAATGCACCGCGCGCCGACGCCGTTGCCGCTCTATTCGGCCTCGCGCGATCCGTGGGCGATCGCTGCGCTCGTCGCCGATGCCTCACCGCCCAATGCCTATCCGGCCACGGCGATCGGCACGGCCGCCGCCGAGGCTCCGGCGAGCTTTCCCCGTGAGGAGCAGCCGCTCGGCACCGCCATCGCTCAGCTCCATGGCCTTTACATCCTCGCGCAGACCGCGACCGGCCTCGTGCTGGTCGACATGCACGCCGGCCACGAGCGCGTGCTCTACGAGAAGCTCAAGGCCGACCGGGCGCGGGCGAAAGGCACCGTGCCCTCCCAGCTGCTGATCGAGCCGCTCACCGTGACACTGAAGCCGCACGAGCTGGACGCCATCCTCGAGCAGCGCGAGGAGTGGGCCGCCGCCGGCTTCGAGATCGATGCGCTGAGTGATACGCACCTGGCGCTGCGCCGCGTGCCAGCGTTCCTTCCGTCCGCCGAGATCACCCGCGTCGTGCGGGACCTGGTGCGCGACCTGACACTCGATGCGCAGACGCATCACCTGGAGAGCGCCGCGGACCGCGTGCTCGGAACGTTGGCCTGCCGCTCCGCGATCCATGCGCACCGTCGCCTGACGCTCCCCGAGATGAACGCCCTGCTGCGCCAGATGGAGGAGACCGAGCGCGCCAACCAGTGCAACCACGGCCGCCCGACCTGGACGCGCCTGACACTGCAGCAGCTCGACCAGCTCTTCCTCAGGGGCCGTTGAGTGGGGAGCGCCCGTTCCGAGGGCCCCCCGAGCCTCCCCGTCTACGTCCTCACAGGTCCCACGGGGGCCGGCAAGACCGATTGGGCGGTGCAGCTCGCGGAGCGCGCGCCGGTCGAGATCGTCAGCGTGGACTCGGCGCTCGTCTACCGGGGCCTCGACATCGGCACCGCCAAGCCCTCCCGCGCGCTGCGCGAGCGCATACCGCACCACCTGATCGACATCTGCGACCCGACCGAGACCTACTCCGCCGGGCGCTTCGTCGCCGATGCGTTCGCCATCATCCGCGCGATCCACTCCCGGCGCCGCGTGCCGCTGCTCGTCGGCGGCACCATGCTCTACCTCCGGGCGCTGCTGCACGGCATCGCACCGCTTCCGACCGCCATCCCGGAGCTCCGGGCGCAGCTCGACGCCCGTGCAGCGAAGGAGGGCTGGCCGGCGCTGCACGCGGAGCTCGGGCGGCTCGATCCCGAGGCGGCGGCCCGCATCCGGCCGAAGGATGCCCAGCGGATCCAGCGGGCGCTCGAGGTCTGCCTGATGACCGGTCAGCCGATCTCCAAGCTTCAGCGCAACACGGCAAGCCCGCTCGAGGGCTGTGCGGTGCGTTACTGGGCACTCGTCCCCGAGCGTTCCGAGCTCCACGACCATCTGGCACGCCGCTTCATCGTCATGATGGCGGCGGGGTTTCTGGAGGAGGTGAAGGCGCTGCACGGACGCGGCGATCTCACCGCTCGTCATCCCTCCATGCGAGCCGTCGGCTACCGCCAGCTCTGGGCGCACCTCGAGGGTGCCTACGGTCTGACCGAAGCCGTGCGGCGCGGCATCGCCGCGACCCGTCAGCTCGCGAAGCGTCAGTTGACCTGGTTGCGCAGCGAGCGGCAGGCGCAACCGCTTGATCCCGCTACGGCCGAGGTGTCGTGGAATCGAGACATAACGTTAGATTTGGCCAAGCTTGGGCTTTGAGCGAGGGCACATGTTAAGATTGATGCGTCGGTTCCTCGCCCTTGGCGAGGCGCGTTAGCTTGCTGTCGTGACCGCGAAACATCGGAAGTTGACCAGCGGTCCGCTGTGCCAGCGAACAATTCGAAGCTGAAAAACAAGGAGAACCCGATGGCCAAAGGCCAGTCCCTTCAAGACCCTTTTCTGAATGCCTTGCGCAAAGAACGGGTGCCGGTGTCGATCTATCTCGTTAACGGCATCAAGCTGCAGGGCCAGATCGATTCCTTTGACCAGTTCGTGGTGCTGCTCCGGAACAGCGTGAGCCAGATGGTCTACAAGCACGCCATTTCCACCGTCGTGCCGGCGCGCAACGTGCGCCTGGCCTCGGAAGAGGGCGGCGCGCCTGCGGAGACGCCCGCCGAATAATGCCCCCTGCCACGGGAAGCCTGAGTGTTCGAACGCCCACGGACCGGTGAGCGTGCCGTTCTGGTGCGCCTGGGGTTAGGCGCGCCGATCGACCCGGAGGACCTCGAGGAGTTCACGCAGCTGGCACTCTCGGCCGGTGCGCAGCCGGTCGCCACCGTCACCGGCCGCCGCGACCGCCCAGATCCGCGCTACTTCTTGGGCAGCGGCAAGGCCGAGGAGCTGCGCGTTGTCGCGCGCGATACCGAGGCGGACCTGATCCTCATCGATCACGCGTTGTCCCCGAGCCAGGAGCGCAATCTCGAGAAGCTCATCGAGCGCCGCGTGCTCGATCGCAACGGCCTGATCCTCGACATTTTCGCGCAGCGCGCCCGCAGCCACGAGGGCAAGCTCGAAGTGGAGCTCGCGCAGTTGAAGCACATCGGCAGCCGCCTGGTGCGCGGCTGGACGCACCTCGAGCGCCAGAGGGGCGGCGGCGTGGGTCTGCGGGGACCTGGCGAGACGCAGCTCGAGACCGATCGCCGCCTCATCTCGCAGCGCGTGCGCGTCCTCGCCCGGCGCCTCGCGAAGATCAAGCAGCAGCGTGAGACCGGCCGCCAGATGCGCGCCGAGATCCCGGTGCCCTCACTGGCGCTCGTCGGCTACACCAACGCCGGCAAATCCACGCTCTTCCGCGCGCTCACCGGCGAGGACGCCTACGTTGCGAACCAGCTGTTCGCGACGCTCGACCCCACCGTGCGGCGCATCCAGCTGGCCGGCGGCACCCAGGTGGTGGTCGCCGACACCGTCGGCTTCATCCGCGAGTTGCCGCACGAGCTCGTCGCCGCCTTCCAGTCGACCCTCACCGAGGCGCGCGCGGCGACGCTGCTGCTGCACGTCGTCGATGCCAGCAACCCGCACCGCGAGGAGCAGCTGCTCGCGGTGAACGAAGTGTTGGAAGAGATCGGCGCGAGCGCCATCCCGCAGCTCCTCGTCTACAACAAGATCGACCGCCTCGAGGCGCCGCCGCGCATCGATCGCGATCCGGAAGGCCGCGCGGTGGCGGTGTGGATCTCGGCCGAGCGGGGCACGGGAATCGATCTCCTGAAAGAGGTCGTGGCCGAGCGGCTGTCGCGCTTCGCGCGCCCGGCCCGGGTGCGCGTGCCCGCGAGCGCGGGTGCCCTGCGCTCCCGTCTCTATGCGGCGCGCGCGGTGCGGGGCGAGAGCACCACGGACGATGGCTCGATCGAGCTCGCCGTGGAGCTGCCGGATCCCGAGCTGCTGGAGCTCGCGCGTACCGCCGGGGTGCAGATCCTCGAGGTGCAGGGGCCGGGCACGCCTTGTGCCCCCGCCAGCGCCTACCTACAATCTAACGCCACCTCGCGCGCCGGCAAGCTGCGCTGACGGCGCATAACACTTCCTGCATATGCCCTGGAACCAACCTAGCGGTCCGCAGAGTCCTTGGGGACGACGTCCGGGCGGCTCCGACCTCGATGAGCGCCTCAAGAGCTGGCAGCGCAAGCTCGAGTCCATGTTCCGCCCCGGCGGGCGGGGAGCCGACAGCGGCACGCTGCTGATCGGCGTGGTCGCGATCGTGCTCGCCTTCTGGCTCGGCAGCGGCCTCTACCAGGTGAAGCAGCCCGAACGCGGCGTGGTGCAGCGCTTCGGGCGGCTCGTGCAGGTGACCATGCCGGGACTCCATTTCCGGCTCCCCTGGCCGATGGAGAGCGTCAGCATCGTCAATGTCGCGAGCGTGAACTCGAGCGACTTCAAGTCCCGCGTGCTCACCTCCGATGTCAACCTGGTGGACCTGCACTTCGCGGTGCAGTACCAGTTCGCGGACCCGGTGAAGAAGCTCTTCAGTGTCCGCAGCCCCGAGGACACCCTGAGCGAGGTCTCCGAGAGCGCGATCCGCGAGATCGTCGGCCGCAGCACCCTCGATGATCTCCTCGTCGGCTCGACGCGCCCCGAGATCACGCGCCGCACCAAGGACCTGATCCAGCGCGTGCTCGACTACTACAACGCCGGCATCACCGTCACCACCGTCAACCTCGAGGACGTGCAGGTGCCCGATGCCGTCATCCCCTCGCAGCGCGATGCCAACAAGGCACAGGCCGACAAGGAGCGCTACATCCTCGAGGCCCAGGCGTGGGCGAACGGCATCCTGCCGGTGGCGCAGGGCGATGCCGCCCGCATCGCGCAGAGCGCCCAGGCCTACAAGGCGCAGGTGACCGCGATCGCCGAAGGGCAGGCCTCGCGCTTCGCGCAGCTCGAGGGCGCCTACGCGCAGGCGCCGGAGGTCACGCGCCGGCGGCTCTACACCGACACCATCGAGAGCGTGCTGTCGCATGCGCACAAGGTGATCATCGACACCCACGCCGGCAACAACATGGTGTACCTGCCGATCGACAAGCTCCTAGAGAAGAGCGTCAACCGTGAGGCCGAGACCGGCGCCGAGAGCGGCGCCGCCGGCCCCAAGGACCAGACCGACCAGGTGACCATCGAAGGCACCCGCTCGCGGGGGGAGCGCTGAGATGAGCTCGCGGCTCTTCCCCTGGTTCTTCGTGATTGCGGGACTGCTGCTGTTCGTCGCGTTCTCGCTCTTCTCGGTGAACATGACCGAGTTCGCCATCCGCACGCGCTTCGGTGAGATCATCGACACGCGCTACAAGCCGGGACTGCACCTCAAGTGGCCGTGGGACAAGGTGTCAAAATTCGATCGCCGGATCCTGTCCGAGTCCTACACCGGCGAGACCTTCCTCACCAACGACGGCCGCGGCCTCATCGTCGACTTCTACGTCAAGTGGCGCGTCAAGGATCCCTCCACCTACTACACCGCGGTGGGCGGCCTCGAAGGCCTGGGCGCGCAGCGCCTCGCCGAGATCGTCAAGGATGGCATCAAGAGCGTGGTCGCGCAGCGCACGCTGCAGCAGATCGTCTCCGCCGAGCGCGCCGCGGTCACCGAGCAGATGTTCGGCCCGGCGAGCCACAACGCCGAGGGACTCGGGGTCGAGCTCGTCGATGTGCGCGTGCAGCGCATCGATCTGCCGGATGAGGTCGCCGCGCGCGTCTACGAGAGCATGAAGCAGTCCTTCGCCAAGACCGCGAGCCGCCTGCGAGCCGAGGGCCAGCAGGAGAGCGCCACCATCCGCTCGACCGCCGAGCGCCAGCGCACCGTGATCCTCGCGGATGCCGAGCGCGATGGGCTGCGCACCCGCGGCGAGGGCGATGCGATCGCGACCCAGACCTACGCGCGCGCCTATTCGAAGGACCCGGAGTTCTACGCGTTCTATCGCAGCCTCCAGGCCTATGAGCACTCCCTCGGCAAGGACAGTGATCTGCTCGTGCTGAGCCCGGATGGCGAGTTCTTCCGCTACTTCAAGGAAGCTCCGGCGGCGACCGCTCCCCGGCACCACTAGTCAAGGTCCGATTCCTCCGTGTCGCTCAATTTCTCGGACCTGCTGGCCGCCCTCGGCCTGTTCCTGGTGTTGGAAGGCATCGCCCCGTTCCTGAATCCCCAGGGAGTCAAGCGCGCCTTCGCGCGGCTGCTGCAGGTGCACGATCGCGAGTTGCGCTACGCCGGTCTCGGCAGCATGCTGGTCGGCGTCATCATCCTGTTTCTGGTCCGCTAGAGACGCTCAGAGGATTACGCGTGGGACAGTTCGTCGTCGTCATCGGCACCCAGTGGGGCGATGAGGGCAAGGGTAAGGTCGTGGATCTGCTCACCGAGCGCGCCGCCGCCGTGGCGCGTTTCCAGGGCGGTCACAATGCCGGCCACACCCTCGTCATCGATGGCAAGAAGACCGTCCTGTCGCTCATTCCGTCGGGGATCCTGCGCGAGCAGGTGCGCTGCTTCATCGGCAACGGCGTGGTGCTGTCGCTCGAGGCGCTCCTCACCGAGAGCGACATGCTGATCGAGCGCGGCGTGCCGGTGTTCGAGCGGCTGCGACTCTCGCCGCTCTGTCCGCTCATCCTCCCCTCCCACGTGCTGCTGGATCAGGCACGCGAGCGCGCCCGCGGCGCGAATGCCATCGGCACCACCGGGCGCGGGATCGGGCCTGCGTACGAGGACAAGGTGGCACGGCGCGCGGTGCGGGTCGCCGATCTCTTCCAGCGCGATCGCTTCGCGGCGAAGCTGGGCGAGGTGCTCGACTTCCACAACTTCGTGCTGCAGCACTACTATCGCCAGGCGCCGGTCGATTTCCAGAAGACCCTCGATGCGCAGCTCGCCATGGCGGCGCGCATCGCCCCGCTCGTCACCGACGTGACGCGCGAGCTCGAGGCGCTGCGCCTGATCTCCGCCAACGTGCTCTTCGAAGGCGCCCAGGGCGCCATGCTCGATGTCGACCTCGGCACCTACCCCTACGTGACCTCATCCAACACCACTGCGGGCTTCGCCGGCACCGGCACGGGCTTGGGTCCCAAGGCGTTCGATGCGGTGCTCGGCATCGTCAAGGCGTACACCACGCGCGTCGGCGCGGGTCCCTTCCCGACCGAGCTCTTCGACTCCTATGGCGAGCATCTCTTCCGCGTCGGCCACGAGTACGGCTCGGTGACCGGGCGGCGCCGCCGCTGCGGCTGGTTCGACTCGGTACAGCTGCGCCGCTCGATCGTGAATTCGAGCGTCACGGGGCTGTGCATCACCAAGCTCGACGTGCTGGACGGGCTCGACAACATCCGCATCTGCGTCGGCTACCGCACCGACGGCACCGTGACCCCGGATCCACCCATGAGCATCGAAGGCTATGCCGGCATCGAGCCGGTGTACGAGGAGCTCCCCGGCTGGCGCGAGTCGACCGTCGGGCTGACCGAGTACGACGCGCTTCCCGCCAACGCCCGCGGGTACCTCGAGCGGCTCGAGGCACTCGTTGAAATTCCGATCGACATGATCTCGACGGGCCCGGACCGCGAGCAGACCATCCTGCTGCGGCACCCGTTCGCCGGGTGACTCCGCCGCCTCCCGCTCCAGGCCCTGCGCCGCGGACGGCGCGCAGGCTGCTCGCACTCATCGTCCTCGTGGCGTGCGTGCTGGCGAGCGGCTGCTGGCGCGTCTACTCCAACACCTGGGACGAGCCCGAGCACCTGGCCGCCGGCATCGAGCTCCTCGATCGCGGCAAGTACGAGTACGACACCGAGCATCCGCCGTTGGCGCGCATCTTTCTTGCCGTCGGTCCCTACCTCACGGGGGCCCACTCCTACGGCACGCCGCCTCCGGAGGGGACGCCCGAGGGCCTGCATATCCTTTACGCCAAGGGCGCCTACTGGCGCGACCTGACCCTCGCACGCTTGGGCGCCTTGCCCTTTCTGGGATTGCTGCTTTTTTCGACCTGGCTGTGGGCCCGGCGGGTGCTGCCCTCTGAAGGCGCGGCGCTCTTCGCGGTGGTGCTGCTCGCATCGCTGCCGCCCATCCTCGGGCACGCGGCGCTCGCGAGCCTCGATATCGCGGCCGCGGCGACCATTCTGCTCGCGCTCTACGCGCTGCAGCGCTGGATCGAGAGCGCCCGCACGCGCGATGCCGCGCTCTTCGGACTCGCCGCGGGGTTTGCGGTCGTGACGAAGTTCTCGGCGGTGCCGTTCGTCGGCGTGTCGCTCATCGTGCTCGCGCTCGTGCACGGGGCGCTGCGGTGGCTGGGGCGGCCCGGCGGGGTGGGCTCGGGGCTCGGCCGCGTGGCCGGCCTCGGCATCGCGGCGATCGCGGGGCTCGTGCCGGTGTGGATCGCGTACGGTCCGCGGGTTTCCGATCCGGTGGGTGCGGCGCTACGGGTCAACTGGGCGCTGTCTTATCTGCTCCAACAGCAGGGCGTGTCGCACCTCCTCGGGGTGGTGCTCTCGCACCTGTGGTTGCCGCGTGAGCTGGGGGATCTGCTGAACGGCGTCGTCGCCGTCAAGGCGCACAACGACACCGGGCACTTGTCGTACCTGCTCGGCGAGGTGCGCCGCACCGGCTGGTGGTACTTCTACCTGGTGGCGCTCGCCGTGAAGACGCCTTTGCCGATCCTGGCGGCGGGCCCCATCGGCATGGTCTGGCTCGCGGTGGATGGCTGGCGGCGGCGCGATTCCTGGGCGCTGGCGCCGTTCGTGCTATTTCTGGCGATTTTGGTCTCCGCGAGTGCGGTGAGCCACATCAATATCGGCATCCGGCACGTTCTCATCCTGTATCCGTTCTTCGCGCTGGGCGGCGCGTACCTGACGGTGCGGGCGTGGCGGGCGATCCGGGGGCTGTCGGCGGAG
>JAFAKO010000319.1 GCA_019235245.1 Gammaproteobacteria bacterium | reverse complement strand
GCAAGCCCCAGGGAATCCAAGCCCGACTCGAGCAGCCGAACCTCGTCCGTGAGCGGCTCGAGCGTTCTGCCGTGCTCGGTCGCGACGTGCTGCAGTTCCCCTGCGATGATCGATCGGATCGAGCGCATCTGCTGGGCAGGTTTTTGTGCCGCCATGGGCACGTATAGTAACGGTTCCACCCGCGGCGTGCGTTACGATGCGGCAACGTTGCCCGGCAGCTGCGTCTGGCGGCGAATCGGGGCGTTATGTCGGGTCCTCGTCGCTAATTGGCGAAGCGTCCGGAGTCGGCCAGGCGGCGCGCCTTGCGGTAGAGGACTCTGGGCAGGTACGCGCACCAGGAAGCGGCGCACAGCGGATCGGACCGGAACAGGTAACGCATCTCGCTGAGGGGGCTTTGCCGCTGCAGCAACAGGTGTAAGACGGAGTCCAGCGCCGAGTTGCGACGCGCGGCAATCGCCGAACGCACCAGCTGCCGATCGCGGGTCGTCAACATGCTGCGCGGCGACGGGGCGGTGAGCATGTAGCGACGCCACTTGATCTCGTCGGCGAGCCGCTCCAGGTGAGCAGGTGATCCGAAGGTCGAGTTGCGCCAGATGCCGACCCCTCCGCGGGCGGCGGCCATGACGGTCGGCTCCGTGCACGCCATGATCACCGCGGCCCTGCACAGCAGATTCCAGAACGCCACCTGGTCCTCGCCCGCGCGCAAGAAGTCCACCGGGAAACGGACCTCCGGCATCAGGGCGCGCCGGAATACCACCGCGGAGGTGTGAAAAACCGTGCCGCGCACGAACAGCGCGGCAACGCCGCCCGACCAGCGTACCAGGTGAGGCACCGCCGCCTGCACGGGCGCGGAGCTGCGCAGCTGATCCCGCAGCGGATGCCGCGAGAGCACGTCGGTGGTCTCGTCGGCGCTCTTGGTGTTGGAGAAGAAGAAATCCGCGCCGGCCTCGAGCGCTGCGGCAGCGTTACGCAGGTGGGTCGGCTTCCAGCAGTCGTCGCTGTCGAGCAGGGCGACCGCCGTCACGTCCGCACCGAGCGCGTCGAGACCGGCATTGCGTGCCGCAGCCACGCCGCGATTCACCTGACGCACCACCGTCACGCGGCTGAACGAGTTGCGCAGCTCCGCGGTGAGCTCCTCCGCCGCGGTGCGCGGTGAGCCGTCATCCACGATCACCACCTCGACCGGCCGGTACTGCTGCGCTGCCACCGAGGTCAGCGCGCGGTGCAGCAGGCGCGGGGTGCGCTGGAAGTAGGGAATCACGACACCGATGCGCGGCACGGGTTGCCGCTGGCTGAAGCTCATGCTGTGCCACACTCCCTCAGGATCGGGCACTCCTAGGACTCCTGCCGCACGCGGCAGTTCGCGTTGTCTGCCAATCGGAACGCCCGGGGTGCGGAAATACCCGGCGACCGACAGAAATTTTTACGGATCCTGCGGGGCGTGAGCTGCAGCGCCGCCAGCTGTCATTCCGGCGACGCTGTCAGGCGGGGTTCTCGAGACTGAAAGCCTGGCGGTTGTCATCGTAGGCGAACAGCTCCGCGTAACGACCCCAGCTGATGATGGTGCGCAGCGACTGCTCCGCCGCCTCCTCTGCCATGTAGTCCTCGAGCTCGTCGAAGAAGCGGCTCTTCGGCGCGCTGTGGCTCGAGCGCTCATCGAGCACGCGGCGGATGTGCGCTGCGAGCGGCACGTAGGTGACGAGGTGGCGCGCGAAGAGTTTCTTGCGCTCATCGGTCTCGCTGCGGGCGAACTGCAGTCCGGCTTCGGTGAGCTTGATGTCTCCGCCCTCCACCTCGGCGAAGCGCAGCATCTGCAGGGCTTCGGCCGCCGGAAACAGGTCATCCACCTCCAGGTGCTGCTCCTCCGCGATGGCCGGCAGGTCCGCCTTGCCGTTATAGGGCGGCTCGTTGACCGTCTCCATGAGGCCGGTCAGCACGTTGGAGGACACGTGCGTCAGCTGCGTGCCGATGCCGGTGCCGGCGAAGCGCTCGGCGCGGCCATGGCTGCGCGGCTCGCCGCGCGGCTTGGCGGTCATCTCCACGTAGACCCGGTCGACGAGCGCCTGAAAGCGCGGATCGTGAGCGTGGCGCGGCTGCGGCAGGTCTACCGCTATCTCGCTGACGACCCGGCCGGGATGGGTCGAGAAGATCAGCATCCGATCGCACATCTGCACCGCCTCTTCGATGTTGTGCGTCACCAGCAGCACGGACTTGATCGGCAGCTGCCCCTCGCCCCACAGATCCAGGAAATCGCTGCGCAGCGTCTCCGCCGTGAGCACATCGAGTGCCGAGAACGGCTCGTCCATGAGGAGCAGGTTCGGGTGCACCACGAGTGCGCGGGCAAAGCCCACCCGCTGGCGCATGCCGCCGGAGAGCTCCCGCGGGTACGCCGACTCGAAGCCATCGAGCCCGATGAGATCGATGGCCTGCAGCGAGCGCTTGCGCATCTCGGCATCGGCCACGCCCAGCGCCTCCAGACCGAGCTGCACGTTCTCGAGCACCGTCAGCCAGGGGAAGAGCGCGAAGCTCTGGAACACCATCGCGATCCCGGAGGCCGGCCCCGCGACCGGCTCGCCGAGGTAGCTCACCACCCCACCGGAGGGATCGTCGAGGCCCGCGATCACCCGCAGCAGCGTCGACTTGCCGGAGCCCGAGCGGCCGAGGAGTCCGACGATCTCCCCGGGACGCAGCGTGAGGTTGACGTTTTCGAGCACCACCAGCTGATCGCCGTCGGGCTTGCGGAACGACTTGCAGACGCCCTGTACATCGAGCAGCGGAGCGAGATTGAGCGCGGGGGCCACGGCGTTCACGGCTGTCTCCTTCGGTCCTGCATTGCTCAGCTGATACGGAACTTGCGCTCGGCGCGTGCGTAGAGCGGACGCCAGAACACCCGGTTCAGCACGACCACGAACAGGCTCAGCACCACGGTACCGAGCACGGTGCGCTGAAAGTCACCGGCACTGGTCGCTTCGGCGATATAGGCACCGAGGCCGTGCGCGGTGAGCTTCTGGTCGCCCCAGTTCGCCACCTCGGCAACGATGCTCGCGTTCCAGGAGCCGCCGGAAGCGGTGATCGCGCCGGTGACGTAGAACGGGAACACCGCCGGCAGCGCCAGTCGTTTCCACCACAACCAGCCGTGCACCCCGAAGTTACGGCTCGCATAGCGCAGGTCGGGAGCCACCGCCGAGGCACCGACGATCACGTTGAAAAGAATGTACCACTGCGTGCCGAGGATCATCAGCGGGCTCAGCCAGATGTCGGGCGTCAGCTTCAGCGCCACCACCGCCGACACGACGATGGGGAACAGGAGATTCGCCGGGAAAGCCGCCAGGAACTGCGCGACCGGCTGCACGATGGTGGCGACCCGCGGGCGCATTCCGACCCACACGCCGATGGGCACCCAGATGAGGCTCGCGAGCGCGATCAGAACCGCGACGCGCGCGAGCGTGATGAAGCCGAGCAGGATGACGTGGCCGATCTCACCGGGATGAACCTCGCGCAGCACGAAGCTCATGGTCTTGCCGAGCGCCCCGACCCCGATCAGCAGCAGCAGCAGGTACCAGAGGTAGTCGATCCAGCGGGCATTGCGGCCACGCTCGGCCCCGGCGCCGCGCGCACCCGCCGGGCGTGCCTTCATGCCGAGGCGCAGCATGGCGCCGAAGGCATTGCCGACGAACCCGAGGAGCTGCGAGCGGCGCATCATGGTGAGAGCCCAGGAGGGACTCGCCGTCTGACCGGTCTCCTGCTCGAGCCGGAACCAGTCGGCGCTCGCGGTCAGCGGCCGGAACAGCAGCTGATCGAACAGCAGGATCACCACGAACATGGCCGCGATCGCCCAGCCGATCGCGGTGAGATTCTTCTGCTCGATGGCGAGCGCGATGTAGGAGCCGACCCCCGGCAGTGTCACGGTGGTGTTGCCGACGCTGATGGCCTCGGACACGGTGACGAAGAACCAGCCACCCGACATGGACATCATCATGTTCCAGATGAGCGCCGGCATGCCGAAGGGCACCTCGAGACGCCAGAACTGCAGCCAGCGTCCGAGCTGGAAATTGCGCGCTGCCTCCACCAGCTCGTCCGGAATGCTGCGCAGCGAGTGGTAGAAGCTGAACGCCATGTTCCAGGCCTGGCTGGTGAAGATGAGGAAGATGGAGGCCATCTCCGCCCCCGCCACACGCCCCGGGGTGAGCTGCAGAAAGAACAGGATGGTGAGCGAGAAGCTGAGGATCGGCACCGATTGGAGGAAGTCGAGCAGCGGGATCAGAATGACCTCGGCCCGACGACTCTTCGCGGCGAGCGTCGCATACGTGAAGGTGAAAATGAGCGACGCCAGCATGGCGATCAGCATGCGCAGCGCGGTACGTGCTGCGTAACCGATCAGCGCCGAGGGCGCCAGTGAGATCGGCGTCGCCTCGAGGTGGGCAAGCGAGCCAACCAGACCGCGCGCCGCCTGCGCCATATAGATGAACAGGCAAAACACCAGCACGAAGGCGAGCACGTCCCAACCGCCCGGCACGTAGCGGGTTCGCAGTACGGAGATTGGCAGGCGGTCGAGGCGCATCCGGCGAAGTTTGCCCGAACAGCGCGGCGATTGGCACCGCAACGCTCACGCGCCGCAACTCAGGTGCAGCGCCGTCCAGCCGCGCGGTGCAAAACACGACGGCGGTATCGTACGATATTTCCATGAAAGCAACTTTCATGCGGGCAGCCGCCGCTGCCGCCTTCAGCTGTTGAGCAGCATCGCCTGATGCCCCCGCCGGCCGGCTTGCAACTGGATTACGTGTCGCTCGATGAGTACGAGTCGGCAGGCTGGCCCGACGTGCTCGGCATGGCCACCTTCGACGGCGCCCCCGCTCCGACCAGCTTCGCGCGCGCGCCCAGCGCCATCCCGATTGCCCAGGTGCGTACCCCCCTGCTGCGCGCCGGCGGACACATCTACGAAGTCTGGCGATACGGCGAAGCCGCCGAGTCCGGACAGCGTGGCCGGGTTCGCGTCCGTCGCGGCGGCGACCTGCTGTTCGGCTGCATTGCGCTTGCCGAATCGGAGGTGTTACCCGCCCCCGGTGGCAGCACGGCGCACTCCGCCCTGCAGGTTGCCACCTCCGAGGTGTACCGGGAGATCTGCGCGACGCTCGATGCCGAGAGGTATCCCCACCTGCTACGCATCTGGAACTACCTTCCCGACATCAACGGCACGGAGCATGGCAGTGAACGCTATGGGCAATTCAACGGCGCGCGCCGCCGGGCACTGCGTGCCTGCGGCCGTGCACTCGAGGGAAACGTGCCGGCGGCGTCGGTGCTGGGCTCGCCGGCCGGCAGTCCCCTGGTGGTGTATTTTCTCGCCGGGCGCACCGCGCCGACCTTCCTCGAGAACCCGCGCCAGGTGAGCGCCTACCACTACCCGTCGGAGTACGGTGCCCACCGTCCCTCCTTCTCCCGCGCTGCCCTGCTGCGGCAGCCGGGAAGCACGACGCTCTTCGTCTCCGGCACGGCGAGCATCGTCGGCCATCGCTCGCTCCACCCGGAGGACACGGCCGCGCAGACCCGTGAGACGCTCGCGAACATCGAAGCCTTGCTGGGCGCGGCGAACCGTGCCGCGGCCGGTGTTCGCTTCGAGCTGGGCGCACTCGCCTGCAAGGTCTACCTGCGCCGGTCCTCGGACCTGCCGCTCGTCCAGGCCGAGCTCCACGACGCACTCGGTGCCGGGGCACGAGTGATCTACCTGCAGGCCGACGTCTGCCGCCAGGATCTGCTGGTGGAAATCGAGGCGGCCGCCGTCTATCCCGCGGCGGCGTGAGGCCACGGGGGAAGCGAACCCGTGAGTACCTCGAGAACCCATCTGGTGCTGATCCCCAGCTATAACCCCGGCCGCAAGGCACTCGAGACCGTGCGTGCCGCCCGGGCGCAGTGGGACCCGGTCTGGGTCATAGTCGATGGCAGCACCGACGGCAGTGCGGAAACGCTCTGCGACATGGCGCGCGGCGATCGCGGGCTGCGTGTGCTCGTGCGCGCGCACAACGGCGGCAAGGGTGCAGCACTGCTCGATGGGCTGATGGCAGCGCGGCGCGAGGGCTTTACCCACGCGCTCGCGATGGACGCCGACGGGCAGCATCCGGCAGAGCGCATCAGGGCGTTCATGAGCGCCTCGGCGTCCGAGCCGGCGGCGATGATCCTCGGGGATCCGGTGTTCGATGAGAGCGCACCGACCATCCGGCTGCGCGGCCGCCGGATCGCCAACTGGTGTACCAACCTCGAGACCCTCTGGGCCGGCGTCCACGACACGTTGTTCGGCTTCAGGGTCTACCCCATCGCGCCGCTGATCGAGGTGATGCAGCGCAGCCGCTGGATGCGGCGCTTCGATTTCGATCCGGAGGCGGTGGTCCGCCTGATCTGGCGCGGAGTGCCGCTCGTTAACTTGCCGGCACCGGTACGCTATTTCACGAGCGAGCAAGGCGGCGTCTCGCACTTCAACTACTGGCGCGACAACGCGCTGCTGACCTCGATGTATCTGCGGTTGTGCGGGGAGTTCCTGGTGCGCCTGCCGTGGCTGGGGGCAAGAAGGCTGGCCCGCTCGGGCAGCGGGCGATAGACGCACGAGTATGCCGGCGCGAATCGCGCGCGCGGCGGTCCTGCAACGGCGGAGTTACTTCTTTCTGCGGCGATAGCCGCGAATGATCGCAATCGTGCCGCTGAGCAGTGCCAGAGCGCCCATCGCCTCACCCGGATCGATCTCCGGAGCAGACACGCACCAGCGTGCCTCGCCGTGACAACGATGCCGGTCGTCCCGGTCGTTGTCCTTGGCAACGGCGAGATTCGCGCCGAGCGCTGCGACAGCGATGGAAATTATGGTTTTTTTCATCTGAGCCGGCCTCTGCCATCCCCGCGAAAAGAATAGCATCTTCGCTGTGTGACGCACTTCACACTTTTCCGCGCCGCCCCCTCCCTTACCATAACTGCCACTGGCCGCCGAGCAGGACGGCCGCGGCGATGAGGCCATTGAGGACGGCGTGAGCCGCGACGGACTCGCCGAGTCTTGCGGTGTGGCGGTAAAGCAGACCGAAGACCACCCCGGCGATGGTTCCCGGAAGCCAGAAAGCACCCTGGCACAGCCCGAATACGGCCGCGCTGATGATGACCGCCGGTTCCCGCACGGCGTGCGGGGATAGCTCTTCGAACTCCGGCGAGGTGATGCGGCGCATCAGGTATCCCCGGAAAGCGAGCTCCTCGGCGATCGGTATCGCCAGAATGCTCGTCAGGCCGTGCGCGGCGAGCCACGCCAGCCGGGGGAGCAGCGCCAGCCCCAGGAGCGGCGCGGGAATCGGCGTGGGCGGCGCCAGCACGCGGGCCGACGCGATCCACAGCGCAAAGACCGCGAGCCCTGCCACCGCAGCCCGCCAGCTGCAGCGCCAGTCGAGGTTACGCAGCCTCCGCAGGCTGTAAGCGAGCGCGAGCCCGACTGCGACGAGCCGCAGCCAGTAGAGCCTCTCGAACCCGGCCGATGCCGCGTGGCTCACCATCCCGGCGAGCAGCAACGCCATATAGGGCGCCAGGTACAGCGCGGTCGGATTCTCCGCCGCCGGAACACGCAGCTCCTCACCAGCGGTTCGGTTGAACCAGCTGCTGCGCAGGCTGACGAAGGCAATGCCCACCGCAGCCGCGTTGAAGGCGATCCAGCCGGCCTGGGAATGAAAACCGTATACCGCGACGCCCGCGTACCCGGCATCGCCGATCAGCACCAGCGCGGCGATCCGGACGATGTTCAGCACGAAGCTCAGCAACACTCCTGCGGGAATGAGCAGCAGAGAGCGCGGCAAGATGTATTCGCGCCGGAACAGCAGCAGCCACACCGAACAGAACGCGAGCATCAGTCCCATTCCTTCGAGGCCGGAGCACACCGGATCGATCGCCACGGCAAATCGGCCGGTGTCGATGACGCGGTTTTCCGGATCGACCTGCAGGTGGGGTATCAGGCGGCTGAGCAGCGGGTAAACCGCGTTGAAAGTCACTCCTGCCATCAGGTCCCACAGCCGCTGGCTCCCGCCCATTGCCAACGCCGCGCCCGCCGCCGCGACCGTGGCGTACCACCACAGCCTGCCGAGCGCGCGTGCGGCGCTCCGCCACAGTGACCAGGGAGCGACGCACGCCAGCAGCGCCGCCACGGCGAGCGTTGCCAGCAGCAGCCAGAGGAGCACCGTCACGCCGAAAGGCAGGAGCACCGTGTGGCCATAGAGGGAGCTCGACAACGGTATGAGCGGCAGGAAAAGCAGCAGGTGCGCGAGGAGCCAGCGGGGTCGCAGGATGGGCTGCGCCCGTGCTGCGCTGTCCGCCTCCTGCAACCGGGGGCCGCCTCGCAGGTAACCGAACACGGCGAGCGCGATGACGAAGGAGACCAGAAAGCGAAAACCCGCGTGCTGGGCGATGCGCACGACCGCGCCCAGCCCCTGCGCAGCCTGCGCGCTGTCGAAATCAACGAAGAGGTTGAGGAAAGTCTTCTCGAGCAGCAGCACGCCGCCCGCGAGCGCAACCCGCGCGCCGAGTCCGATGCCCGCGCGCGCGCGCGCCACTGCCTTGTCCGGGCTGCTCACCACCTGCGCAGCTGCGGCTGCATGATGAAATGCCACCGGCTCAGCAGATTGACCGCCGCGACCGTCTCGGCGGCCCGCGGGTCGTCGTAGCGGAGGTGCAGCCCGCGGGCGATGAGCAGCAGATGCAGCTGGATCTCCACGCGCGCGAAGAACTCCCCTATGCAGTTGCGCGGGCCCGCGCCAAAGGGGCACATCGAGAGCCGCGGTCGCTGCCCTTCGGCACCGGGACGCCCGGCGTCGAAACGCTCCGGTGTGAATTGATCCGCATCCGGCCACAGGCGCGGATGCCGCTGCAGCAGGTACGGCGATATGTAGATCTCCGTCCCGGCCGGCACCAGGTACTCGCCCAGCTGATCGGCAGCCTTGGCGTTGCGTGTCATGAGCCACAGCGGCGGATAGGTTCGCAACGCCTCCTCGATGACCTGACGCGTATAGGTGAAGCGTCCGAGACTGTCGAACGACGGTGGCGCCGCGTCCGGCAGCAGCTCACGGATCTCAGCGACCATTTTCTGCTCGACCCGTGGATGTCGTGACAGCAGGTACCAGATCCAGTTGAGAACGCTCGCGGTCGTCTCGTGCCCGGCGATGACCAGCGTCAGGGCTTCGCGCGCCAGCTGGGTGTCGGGCATCGGCCGACCGCCGTCGCGGTCACGGGAGCGCATCATGGTGCCGAGAATATCGCTCGCATCGCGGTCCTGGCGACGGCGGTCCTCGGCAATCTGGATGATGACCTTGGCGAGCGCATTGCAGGTCTGGGCGAACTCCAGGTTGCGGGACTCATCCGCGATGATGTGGAAATCCGCCGCGACTCTGCCGTAGTCCGCGCCGAATATCGCGAGCAGCGTCACCTCCAGCACCGTGCTGCTGACATCCTGCGTGACGTTCACGCTGGAATTACTACGGGCGGCGGCCTGCCACCTGTCGCGCAACGCCACATTGGGCGTGACGATCGCCGTGCGCAGCGCGGCGACGGACTCGCGCGTGAATGCCGGCTGTATCATGCGCCGTTGCTTCACCCACAGCGGACCATTGCTCGAGATGAGCCCGTTGCCGAGGCTCAGCGCAATGCGCTTCACGGCCTGACCCTTGCGCAGAAAGTTCTGCCAGCGCCTGAGCAGAACATGCTCCGCGTAGTCCGGCGAGTTGACGACGTACACGTCGCTCCCGTAGACGGACGCCCGGTAGATGTCTCCATAGCGCTCGAAATTGCGCTGCATCCAGCGGAGCAGATCCTCTTTCGGGCTGTAGGGCTCGGCCGGTCCGGGCGGGATCCGGGCATTCGTCGCTGTGGTCATGGCGCTCCCGGCGGACGCCTTCATCAGGCACTCGCTGGCTCGAATTATATAAGGTGTCACCTCACTCACGTGCCGCAGCGCTGCGTGGCTGTGGTTGCGGGCGTTGGCACCACACGCCGCACGCGGCGCGCGCTGCCACCCTCGGTGTAGACTATTCTATGAGCTTGGTTTTCCCGAACATATATCCGCCGGCGGGCTGCTGCAGTGATCAGTAAAGGCATCGTTCTCGCCGGTGGGTCGGGCACGCGGCTGTACCCGGTGACGCGCGCAATGTCCAAGCAGCTGCTGCCGCTGTACGACAAGCCGCTCGTGTACTACCCGCTCGCGACGCTGATGCTCGCGGGCTTGCGCGACATTCTGCTCATCTCTACGCCCGAGGACGGGCCGCTGTTCGCGCGGCTGCTCGGTGATGGGTCGCAGTGGGGCATCCGCATCAGTTACGCGACCCAGGCGCAGCCCCGGGGCATCGCCCAGTCGCTGCTCATCGCGGAAGAGTTCATCGCCGGGGAGCCGGTGTGCCTCGTGCTGGGCGACAACCTCTTCTACGGGCATGGATTGCCCGAGCAGCTGCGGCAGGCGGCTGCGCAGGAGCAGGGAGCGACGGTGTTTGCTTATTATGTGCGCGATCCGGAGCGCTACGGCGTCGTGGAGTTCAATGCCGATGGTCGCGCCATCGGGCTCGAGGAGAAACCGCGCACGGCGCGGTCGCACTACGCGGTGACCGGGCTGTATTTCTACGACCCCGGCTGTGTGCCGATTGCCCGTGGCCTGCGGCCCTCCGCGCGCGGGGAGCTCGAGATCACGGACGTCAATCGCGCCTATCTCGAGCGCGGTCAGCTGCGCGTGCAGGTTCTCGGGCGCGGTGTCGCCTGGCTGGATACCGGCACGCATGCCTCGCTGCTCGCGGCGGCGAACTTCGTCGAGACCATCGAGGCGCGGCAGGGGCTGAAGGTATGCTGCCCTGAAGAGATCGCATTCCGCCAGGGATTCATCGATGAGCAGCAGCTGCGGAGTCTGGCGCGGGCGCTGGGCAAATCCGGCTACGGCGAGTATCTCGAGCGTGTGATCAGCGAGCGCGTATTCTGATGCGCAGCGTTTCGCTGGCTCTCCCGGGAGCGGTGCTGATCGAGCCGGCGGTCTATGCCGATGCGCGCGGAGCCTTTTTCGAAGCGTGGAACGAGCGCGCCTACGCGGCCGCCGGCATCGAAGCGCGTTTCGTGCAGGAAAATGTCAGTGTCTCGCGACGGCACGTGCTGCGTGGACTGCACTACCAGGTGAATCAGGTGCAGGGCAAGCTGATTCGCGTGCTCGCCGGCTCGATTTTCGACGTCATCGTCGACCTGCGCCGTTCATCGGGCGGGTTTGGCAGGAGCGTGGCTGTGACGCTCGATGCGCGCGAACCGCGCTCGTTGTGGGTCCCTGCCGGTCTCGCGCACGGTTTTCTCGCGCTCAGCGAGGACACCCAGGTGCAGTACAAGGTGACCGATTTCTGGGCGCCGCAGGCCGAGCGCACCCTGGCCTGGAACGACCCCGCGCTTGGAATCGACTGGCCGCTGCCGCCGCAGGTGGCGCCGGTGCTCTCCGACAAGGATCAGCGCGGTCAGACGCTGGCGCAGTGCGAGACCTTCCCGTGAAGGTGCTGATCACGGGCGCGGGCGGCCAGCTCGGTCGTGCCCTCATGGCGCGGGTACCGGAGCAGGCGTCGGTGCGGGCCATGACTCACGAGCAGCTCGACATCGCGGACGCGCGCGCGGTCGAGGCCGCATTCGGGGCTTTTCGCCCCGACGTGCTCATCAATGCCGCTGGCTTCACCCGCGTGGACGATGCGGAAAAGGAGCGCGAGGCGGCGCGCCGCGCCAATGCCACCGGCGCCGCCGTGCTGGCAGGCGCCTGCCGGGGCGCTTCGTCCTGGCTGGTGCAGGTATCGACCGACTATGTCTTCGACGGCGCCCAGGGCCGGCCGTATACGGCGGACGCCGCCCCGAACCCCTTGAGCGTTTACGGGCTCACCAAGCTCGAGGGCGAGCAGGCCGTGGCGCACGCGTTGCCGGCCCACAGTACGGTGCTGCGCACTTCATGGGTGTATGCGCCCGATGGCCGCAACTTCCTCACCACGATGCTGCGTCTCATGCGTGCCCGGCCCGAATTGCAGGTGGTCAGCGACCAGGTCGGGGCGCCTACCAGCGTGACGGGGTTGGCCCAGGTGCTGTGGGCGCTGGCGCAGCGCCGGGCAGCCGGGCTCTACCACTGGTGCGATTCCGGGGCCGCGAGCTGGTACGACTTTGCGGTTGCGATTGCGGAGGAGGCGCTGGCGCTCGGCCTGCTCGCAGCGCTGCCCGCCATCGTGCCGATTGCAAGCGCCGCCTATCCGACCGCAGCACGTCGGCCGACATACAGTCTCCTCGACAAACGCGCCACCGAGGAGCTGCTCGGACTATCCGCGCCACACTGGCGGCGTGCACTGCGTGAGACATTGACGGCCCGCGCGCAGGCGGAAGCCGCCGCATGAAGCGGCTGCTGGTCACCGGTGGCGCGGGCTTCATCGGCGCGAACTTCTGTCACTACTGGAGCGCGACCTACCCGGCGGATCGCGTCGTGGTCCTCGATGCGCTGACCTACGCCGGCAACCTCGCGAGCATCGGGGAGCTGGTGCAGCAGCAGCGGCTGCGCTTCGTGCACGGCGATATCTGCGAGCGCGACCGCGTCGCCGGCCTCATGCGTGAGGAGAGTATCGACACCGTCGTCAACTTCGCCGCCGAGTCGCACGTGGACCGCTCGATCGAGGATCCGCAGAGTTTCCTGCGCACCAACGTCATGGGCACACACGCGCTGCTCGAAGCTGCGCGGTCGGCGTGGGGGCCGGCCGCCGATCGTGGCATGCGTCGGTTTCATCACGTCTCGACCGACGAAGTGTACGGCTCGCTGTCGCCCGCCGACCCGGCGTTCACCGAGAGCACGCCGTACGCTCCCAATTCACCCTACTCCGCCAGCAAAGCGGCCGCCGACCACATCGTGCGTGCCTACGCACACACCTACGGCGTACCTTGCACGATCAGCAACTGCTCGAATAATTACGGGCCATATCAGTTTCCCGAGAAGCTGCTGCCACTGTGCATCGTCAACCTGCTCGAAGGCCGACCGCTGCCGATATATGGCGACGGCCTGCAGATCCGCGACTGGCTGCACGTCGGGGACCACTGCCGCGCCATCGACCTGATCCTGCGCGCTTCGCCGGTGGGCGAAACCTGGAACGTGGGTGGCGGCTCGACCGAACCCAACATACGGATTGTCGAGGCCGTCTGCGATCTGGTCGATGCGGCGTTCCGGCGGCGTCCGGACCTCAGGCAGCGCTTCCCGGGCAGCGCGCCCGCGCAGAATCGCTCCTCGCGCAGCCTCATGCAGCACGTGCGCGACCGGCCAGGACACGATCGTCGTTACGCGGTCGATGGCAGCAAGATCGCCCGCCTGGGCTTCGTCGCGCAGACTTCGCCGGCGGCCGGATTCGCCGCCACGGTGCACTGGTACCTGGAGAACGAGCGCTGGTGGCGCGACATCGTGAGCGGCGCATACCGCGACTGGTACGCGCGGCAATACGCCGCCAGCTGAGGCGGCGCCCGCAGCAGGCTGCGCCGGGGTGAGGCCGCGACGCTCGCCCGCTGCCGAGCTAGTCCGTCAACAGCTGCGCGAGCTGCGCCCGCGGCGCGCTCGAGGTGAGCGTGTGGTCGGCGGTGTCGATGATGTGCACCTGACAGCCGCAGCGCCGCACCGCCGCTCCGCCCTGCACTCTCAGCAGCTCGATGCCGGGATCGCCGCGGCCGAAGATGAATACGACCCGGACGCGGCGCGCGCTCAGGTCGTGCAGCTCCCAGCCCAGATCGTTCGCCAGGCGGATGTGCAGGCGGCGGGCGGCAGCGCGAGCCGCGGACTCGATGACCATGCGTGCCCGGAGGCCATGGACGCGGGCGGCACTCCGCAAGTTGGCACGCCCGCTCAGCAGCTGCTTCACTCGTCCGAGCAGCGGCCGGCGCCGCGAGCCCTCGCGGATGACGTCCGCCAGCTGCAGCTCGCCCGGCCCGTGGCTCTCCGGCCAGGAGAAGGCCTGGGGGTTGACCATGACGATGCGGTTCACCGCCACGCCGGCCACCGCGGCGCGCAGCACGTGGTAGGCGCCGGAGCACAGCCCGGCCAGAGTCAGCTCGACGCTGCCGTAGCGGGAATGCATGAAATCGACCGCGGCGCGCACATCCTCGAGCGCCTGTGGAGGAAACACCTCGTCGTCCGGACGCCCGGCCCGGGTGGCGCTGTCGCCGAGGCCGGCGAGGTCCATGCGCAGCACCCCATAACCCTCGCGCGCCAGGCGCCGTGCGATGACGACGTACATCGCCCCCGCGCCGCTGTGAACGTCGGCTCCGGCGTTGAGGAGAATCAGTGCCCGCTGCGGCTTGCGGTCCACCGGCTCGGCGATGACGCCGAACAGCATCCGCTGTGGATCGAGAAACACCGGCCGCTCGCGCAGCCGCGCGGGGCCCCCGCCGAGCAGCAATTCCGCGGCGCGCGGCTGCGCCGCTGCGACAGCTGCCCTGGCAACCGCGGGCGGCGTCGCCTTCGCGAGCTCTCCCAGCCAGTCACGCAGCGCTGCGATCATCGCGGGCGGCGTCGCCGCGTGCATCGCTCGGGTCATCATCATCCTGACGAGGCCGGGCACGACCAGGTAGCGCGTGCGCACACCGTCGCGGCTCATCACCTCGCTCCAGCCGCGCGCCGCGGGCAGGTCGTCCCGGTCAATGATCAGTAAGTCACTGGCCGGCCGCTCAGCCAGGGCCAACACGTCAGTCTGCGACAGTCGCGCGATGGTCGCCGCGCTCAGGAGATGACCGCCAGCCTCGAGCGCGCGCCCGCCCGCCACTCCTCGCTCACCGCCGCCCGGCGCCGCAGCGCCACCGGCGAGCGCCATCGCCCGCAGCTCGCGCAGGTAACGGCGGCCTTCGAGCACCGGCGCCACCAGGACCAGCGCATCGACACCGAGACCGCGCGAGGCAGCCACGGTAGCGAGCAGTGCGCCCAGCCGGAAGCCGAGCAGACCAACCCGCGCCACGCCCGTACAGCGGCGCAGCTCGGAGACGGCGGCGGCCACATCGCGCAGCCACAGCTCGAACTCGTCGCACTCGGGCGCGACTTCGGCAGAGTCACCCGTGCCGGCATAGTCGAAGCGCAGCACCGGCAGGCCGGCTGCGACGGCGGCCTCGGCACAGCTGCGCATGGCGCGGTGCCCGCAGACCGCCTCGTACCCGAAGGGCCCGCAGATCACCAGGCCGAGACTTGCAGCGTCGCCCGGAGCTGGCCGATGTAACCAGCCGAAGAGCCGCTGGTCGCCGGAGTCGAAGTACACCGGCTCCTCCGTGCCGCCGCTGCGCCCGGGCCGCGCGTGTATCTGCGGGGAATCGCTGCTCACAGGCTCGACAACCGACATAATTATTTCTCCGCGACCGTATCACAGGGGCGCAGCGCTGTGCGGCCCGCTGCCGCGGGCTCGCCGGGTCTTGCTGTATAGTGAGCCGGCGACTGGGCGCGCTCTCACCCCGGGCTGGGGCCGGCAGCGCCGGGATGTACACCCAGGAGCACTTGTGCCCGCAGCAGTAACGGCCAATGTAGGGATAGTCATCATCGGGCGCAACGAGGGTGCGCGCCTGGCGCGATGTCTCGCCAGCACGCGCGGGATGACGCCGCGCGTCTATGTCGACTCGGGCTCCGCGGACGGCAGCGTGCTGCTGTCACGCGAGGCAGGGGCAATCGTCGTCGAGCTCAGCTCGCCACCGCCGTATACGGCGGCCCGTGCGCGCAACGCCGGCCTGGCGCGCCTGCTCGCCGATTATCCACAGCTGGAGTTCGTGCAGACTCTCGATGGCGACTGCGAGCTGGACCCACAATGGATCGTCAACGCCATCGGCGAGCTGCAGGGCGAGCCGCGCCTGGCGCTGGTCTTCGGCCGCCTGCGCGAGCGGGAGCCGCAGCGCTCGCTCTACAACGCCTTGTGCGACCAGGAATGGCAGCGCCCCGTCGGCGAGGCGAGCGGCGTGGGGGGCAATGCGCTGTTCCGTGTCGAGGCGCTGCGTGAGGTGGGCTGCTACAGCGCCGCCATGATTGCGGGAGAGGAAATGGACCTGGCGTTGCGGCTGCGCGCACGGGGCTGGAAGCTGCGCAGCATCGCCACCGACATGGCACTGCACGATGCCGACATGACGCGCTTCGCGCAGTGGTGGCGTCGTGCCCGCCGCTCCGGACACGCGTGTGCCGAGCTGGCGCTGCTTCACCCCAGCGCGCGCGATCCGGACTGGACGGCGGCGAGGCGACGCATCGTGTTGTGGGGCGGGGCCATGCCGCTCGCACTGCTGCTGGCGACCGCTGGCGCACTGCTGTTGGATCCTCGCTGGTGGTTGCTGGCGGCGCTGCTGTTGCTGCCGTGGCCGGTGAATGTGCTGCGCCTGGCGCGACGCGAGCAGCGCCGCGGACGGGGCCCGCGCCTCGGCTGGGCCCTGGCTGGTTTCTGGATGCTCGCCAAGCTTCCCGAGATGCTCGGCGTCCTCGACCTGGTGCGCAACCGCCTGCTGCGACGGGATTCTCAGCTCATCGAATGGCGGGTCGGGAAGTAGCCCGTGCCGCTGTCCGTCGCGCCTGCAATCCATGCGCAGCGCCCGCGGCGCGTACGCAGCAGTTGCCCAGCGTCCTGACGTGCGCGCCACAGACGTCGCCGTCATCATCGTCACGTATCGCAGCGCGCAGCTGGCCGTAGCGGCACTGCGCTCGGTGGCGGCCGAGCGGGCCGCCGAGCGCGCCGTCGGCGGGCTGAGGATCCGCGCCGTGGTCGTCGACAATGCCTCCGGCGACCTGGCGGCGATTGCCGCGGCCGTCGAGCACGAGGACTGGTCGGAGTGGGTGAGCCTGGTGGCGGCACCGCGCAACGGCGGCTTCGCCTACGGCAACAATCTCGGCATCGCGAGGGCACGGGCCGACGCACTGCCCGACTACCTGTACCTGCTGAACCCGGATGCGCAGATTCATGCGGGCGCGATCCGTGCACTGGTGGACTTCCTCGACGAGCATCCGCAGGTCGGAATCGCCGGCGGCAGTTTCCAGAGCCTGGACGGCCACGACTGGCCGTTCGCATTCCGCTTCCCGACCTGGCAGAGCGAGGTGGTGGCGGGCATGCAGCTCGCACTCGTCACGCGGCTCCTGGCTCGCTGGGTCGTGGCGCGCCGCATGAGCGGTGGTCCGCAGCCGGTGGACTGGGTCTCGGGCGCGGCGCTGCTGGTGCGCGCGGCAGCACTGGCGAGGGTCGGCGGACTCGACGAGAACTACTTCCTGTATTTCGAGGAGACCGACCTCTGTTATCGCGCCCGCCAGCTCGGTTACGCCACCTGGTACGTTCCGCACAGCCGCGTCGCGCACAGCGAGGGGCAGTCCACCGGCCTCAGCGGCACAGCGGGCAGGCGCCTGCCCGGCTACTGGTTCGATTCGCGCCGCCGCTATTTCGCCCGCACCGCGGGACTGCCGCAGGCGATGCTGATCGATGCGGTCGCGGTGCTGGCACGCTCGCTGGGTCTCGCGAAACGCCTGGTGCTCGGACGTCGTGGCACCCCGCATTTCATCCGTGACCTGCTGCGGCACAGCGTGCTATGGCGGCGAAACCGGCGGATCCCTCCGCCCAGCTTTGGTCCGCTGCACGCGCCAACACCCGACCACCCGTGCGGCGACCACCTGTCCGCTCGCCAGCTCCTGCGGCTGCTGCTCGGCGCGGCGCGTGCCGCGCATCCCGGGTGGTCGCCGCGCGAGCTGAAACGCCGGGTGGGTTTCATCCGCCGGGGCTTCCGGCACCGCGCGCCGCTGCGGCAATTCTGTGCGCGCCTGCAGGCCACGATCGGGGACGGCGTGCTCAGCGCCGTCGATTTTGCCGGCGTGACGTCCTGGCCGTACGTGAACAATGCCTGGGGTGTCGCCGAGCGGCTGGACCGGATTGCAACCAATTACGAATGGCTGCGGTCGTCGCCGTTGCCGCAATTGGCGCGGGTGAAGGAGACGCCGCTGTCGTTGCTGGACCTGTCGAGGGTCTCGGCTGACTGCCATGTGATGCTCGACCGGCCGCCGTGGTTCAAGCGCGAAGGCGAGTTGGTGCTCGAGCTGTTCAAGGCCGACCTGCGCGTCGTGTCGATCGCCTTCCTGTTCGGTGTCGAATCCGGCGCCGCGACCATATTCATCGGCGCCGTCCAGGGCATCCACGGCGGCATCTCGGCCGAAAGCTCACTGGAGATCTATCGCAACCTGACCAAGGAGTTTGCCGGCCTGCGGCCGCGCAGTCTGCTGTTGGAAATTCTCAAGATGCTCGGCAGGGCGCTGCGCATCCACAGGCTGTTGGCCATAGCCGACGAGAACCGACATCACCGCCATCGTTATTTCGGGGCCGCCGAGGCGGCCAAGCTGCGCACCGGCTACAATGAAATCTGGCTTGAGCATGGAGGCACGCCGAGCGCGGTGCCCGGATTCTATGAGTTATCACTCGATCCGAATCGCCGACCGGCGAGCGAGATCCCGGCGAGAAAGCGCGCCATGTATCGACGCCGCTATGCGCTGCTCGAGGAAATCGAACGCGAGCTGCGCGAGCGGCTGGCGGCGCGCTGAGCCCCGCTCCGCTGGACCAGGAGCCGGAGTGTCCCGCGCCTAGCGCTTCACGCACCAGCGATCCACGTGTTCAAGCTGCGCCTCGGAAATCTCAAGGGCGATCTGTTCGCTACCGTCGTGACCTTTGCGGCGCTGGCGGTCATTCGCCTCGGCAGCAGCCTCATTCTGACGCGCCTGCTGCGGCCCGAGGCCTACGGCGTCATGACCCTGCTTTCCTCCATCGGCTACGTGCTGGAGCTGCTCGGCGACATCGCGGTCACCGTGTCCATCGTCCGGCACGAGCATGGCGACCGGCCGGACTGGCTCAATACGGCCTGGACGCTGCGCTTCGGCCGTGCGGTGTTCAACACCATGTTGATGTTCTGCGCCGCGCCGCTGCTCGCGCGGCTGTACCACGCCCCCGAGCTGGTGGCACCGTTGCGCGTGTTCGCGCTCTTTTTCCTGTTCGCCGGTTGCGAGTCGATGTCATTTCCGCTGGCCATCCGGCGCAAGAACACCCGCATCATCGTCTACTCGGAGCTGGTGGCGGCCGGGCTCTCGAGCGGCTTCACCGTGGTGTACTGCTATTATTCCCGCGACTTCTGGGGGATGGTCTACGGGTCCCTGCTCAACCGCCTGCTGCTCTCCACATTCAGCTACCTGTTCTACCGCGAGGTCAGACCGCGGTTGCGACTGCAGCGGGATGCCGCGCGCGAGCTGCTGCGCTTCGCGCGCTACTCCATGCCCTCGAGCTTTCTCACGCTCGCGGCCGCGCAGTTCGACAAGGTGGTGTTCCTGCGGCTGTTCGATCTGCGGCGCCTGGGTCTCTACGGTCTGGCCGGCAGCCTGGCAGGTCCCATCGAAGAGCTGATCACCAAGATCTGCCAGCTGGTGCTCTATCCGCGTTGCGCGCACGACTTTCGCGCTGACACCGCCACCTATCCGCGGCGCTATTACACTCACAATGTCATGTTGTTTGCGGTCATCCTCGGCCTGCCCGCCGC
>JAFAKO010000051.1 GCA_019235245.1 Gammaproteobacteria bacterium | reverse complement strand
CGAAGAGCTCGCTGCCGAGCTCAGCCACACCGATCAGATCGGCCTCGATGTCAGTTTCCGCACGGCCGACGACTCGGTGGCGGCGGGCGCGATGACCCCGCTCCTGAAGCTCGGGGCTCTGGCTGCTTCGCTGCCACAGGCGCAGCTGTCGGTCGCTGGCTTCACCGATCCGCGCGGCTCCGAGGCGTACAACGATGAGCTCTCGCGACGCCGTGCGCAGAATGTGGCCGCGGTACTCACCAGCGCCGGCGTACCGCCGGAGCGTATCCATCTCGAGGCGCGCGGCAAGAGCGCGGGCAATGCCGATGGCGATCTCGACAGCTACGCCCTCGAGCGGCGCGTCACCGTGCGCCTGCAGCTGCCGGGTTCCGGGGAGCTTGCGCGCCGTGATTAGCCCCGGGGTACGCGGCCGGGCGAGTGTGCCGCGCAGATACCAGCTCGCGGCGCATCTTCGCGCTAAGATTTCCTGGCACGAATACCTGCGCGGAGTTGCCATGAGCACCAGCATCGTTCGCCTGGATGCCGCAGTCGCGGCGGAAATTTCCGCGCCGCCGGCCGAGCGGCTGATCGCCGGGACACCGCAGCTCGAGCTGCGCAACTATTTCAGCGACGCCACTCGGCAGTTCTTCGCCGGGCGCTGGTCGGCGACCCGCGGCAAATGGCGCGTGCGCTATACCGAGAACGAGCTGTGCGTCATGACCGCGGGCAAGGTCGTCATCGAGAGCGCGAGCGGCGAGCGGGCGAGCTTCGCTGCCGGCGATGCCTTCGTGGTGCCCGCCGGGTTCACCGGCACCTGGGAAGTCACCGAGGACTGCACCAAGATCTACGCCATCTTCGAAGCGCGCGGCTGAGCGCGGCTGAGTTGCGACATAACCCAGCCGGGTTTTGAAGCCCGTCGCAGAACCGCGACGTGCGCCTTCATCGTCGGGACCGGTGGTGGGAAGGTAGCGTCTGAGTCGCAGTCGCAGTCGCAAGGTGTGCCGTGGAAACCATCACCGTCGCCGCGCAACGCATCGACACTTCCCACAGCCCGGGAATGGCGGTGCTCATCGGTATCGCGCTCGTCATCGTCGCCGTCACCTGGATGGTGCTGTCGAACCTCAGGCGCCATCGCTCGCCGCCGCGCGCCTGAGCGGCGCGCCACCGCCAGCCGGCGCAGCCGCTGCGCCGGCGTGAGCTATTGCGCGCGCAGAACGGCGCTCAGCGTGCCGAAGATCTGATCGATCTGCGCTTTCTCGATGATGAGCGGCGGAGAGAGCGCGATCACCTCACCCGTCTGACGGACCATCACGCCGCGCTCGAAGCAGCGCGTGAAAACCTCGAAGGCACGCGCGCCGGGCTTGCCGGCAATTCCCTCGAGCTCCAGTCCGAGGATGAGCCCGTAATTGCGCACGTCCACAACGTGCGGCAGGCCGCGCAGGGCGTGCGCCGCCTCTTCCCAGTACGGCGCAAGTGAGGCCGCCCGCGTCAGGAGCCCCTCGCGCTCATACAGCGCCAGGGTCGCCAGCCCCGCGGCGCACGCGGCCGGGTGCGCCGAGTAAGTGTAGCCGTGGAAGAGCTCGATCCCCTCGGGACCCTTCATGAAAGCGTCGTAGATTGCCTTGCTCACCAGCACGCCACCCATCGGCACGCAGCCGTTGGTGAGGCCCTTCGCGAGGGTGATCATGTCGGGGCGCACGCCGAACTCCTGCGCCGCGAATGCCGAGCCGGTGCGGCCGAAGCCGGTGATGACCTCATCGAAGATGAGCAGGATGCCGTGCCGGTCGCAGATCTCGCGCAGCCGCTGCAGGTAGCCGCGCGGCGGCAGCAGCACGCCGGTCGATCCGGCGATCGGCTCGACGATGACGGCGGCGATGTTCGAGGCATCGTGCAGCGCGACGAGCCGCTCGAGCTCATCGGCGAGCTGCGCGCCATGCTCAGGCAACCGCCGCGAGAAGGCGTTGCGCGCGAGGTCGTGCGTGTGCGGCAAGTGATCGACGCCGGGAATGAGCGCGCTCGACCAGGTGCGCCGGTTCGGGACGATGCCACCCACGGAGATCCCGCCAAAGCCGACGCCGTGATACGCGCGCTCCCGCCCGATGAGGCGCGTACGCGTGCCCTCGCCACGCACCCGGTGGAAGGCGAGCGCGATCTTGAGCGCGGTATCGACCGCTTCCGACCCGGAGTTGGTGAAGAACACATGATCGAGGCCGTTCGGGGCGATCCTCACGAGCTCGTTCGCGAGCTGGAACGCCACCGGGTGCGCCATCTGAAACGTGGGACCGTAATCGAGCGTCTCGAGCTGTGTGGCGACCGCCTGCGTGATCTCGCGCCGCCCATGGCCGGCGTTCACGCACCATAAACCCGCGACCGCATCGAGGATCTGCCGCCCATCGCTCGTCCAGTAGTGCATGCCGCTCGCGCGGGCGAGGATCCTCGGGTTGGCCTTGAACTGGCGGTTCGCGGTGAAGGGGAGCCACAGCGCTTCGAGATCCGCGCGGCTGAGCGACCCGACAGATGGGGCGGCGTTGGGAGCGGGGCTGGGGGCGGCGTTGGGCATGGGGTGGGCGCTCACTGGGTTTCGGGCTCGGCGGGCTGAAATGATAAATAAAGTGGACAATCCGGGCCACTCCGCCGATATTTCAACCGTCATCGTTCAAGATTTTAAACAGTCATGACCATCGATGTCGGCGCCCGACTGCGCAGCGTGCGCACCAGCTTCGGCCTCTCCCAGCGCGAGCTGGCGAGAAGGGCAGGGGTCACCAACGGCCTCATCTCGCTCATCGAGCAGAACCGGGTGAGCCCCTCGGTGAGCTCACTGAAGAAGGTACTCGATGGGGTGCCGATGTCGCTCGCGGAGTTCTTCACCCTCGACCTGACCGCCGCGCCGCAGGCGTTCTTCGGTGCGGAGGAGCTGGTGGAGCTCGGCAATGCCGAGGTCTCGCTGCGGCTGGTGGCGGCGCAGCGGCCCGGGCGCCAGCTCACGGTCCTGCACGAGCGCTACGCGGCGGGCGCGGCAACCGGTGAGGAGATGCTCGCGCACCGCGGCGAGGAGGCGGGTGTCGTCATCCGTGGCCGGATCGAGCTCACCGTGAGCGGCGCGACACGGCTGCTGGGACCGGGTGAGGCCTATTACTTCGCCAGCCGGCTCCCGCATCGCTTCCGCAACGTCGGAAGGGAGGCGTGTGAGATCATCAGCGCCTGTACCCCGCCGACCTTCTGAGAGAGATGTCGCCATGAGCGCTACAGCTGAATCGGTTTCCTGGCACGAGCGTGCCAAGCGGCTCGAGTTCCGCACCCAGGCCTTCATCGATGGCCGCTACGTGGACGCCGCCTCCGGTGCCACCTTCGACTGCATCAACCCGGCGACCGGGAAGCTCCTGGCGCGGGTGGCGGCGGGGGACAGCGAGGACATCAATCGGGCCGTCATCTCCGCGCGCGCTGCCTTCCGCAAGGGCGGCTGGGCGCGTCTCGCCCCGGCGAAGCGCAAGAAAGCGCTGCTGCGCCTTGCAGAGCTGATCCGTGAGCGCGCCGAGGAGCTCGCGCTGCTCGAGACCCTGGATGTCGGCAAGCCGATCAGCGACAGCCTGAAGATCGACATCCCGGCGGCGGCACGCTGCGTGCAATGGTATGCGGAAGCGATCGACAAGGTGTACGACCAGATCGCGCCGACGGGGCCGGAGGCGCTCGCACTCATCACGCGCGAGCCGCTCGGGGTCGTTGGCGCCATCGTGCCGTGGAATTTTCCGCTGCTCATGGCCGCATGGAAATTTGCGCCGGTGCTCGCCGCGGGCAACTCCTTCGTGCTCAAGCCCTCGGAGAAGTCGCCGCTCACTGCGCTCAAGGTCGCTGAGCTCGCGATCCAGGCGGGCATCCCGCCCGGTACCTTCAATGTGGTGCCCGGGCTGGGTCCGACCGCCGGCAAGGCGCTGGCGCTGCACATGGACGTCGACTGCATCGCCTTCACCGGCTCGACCGCCACCGGACGCGCGATCATGCAGTTCGCCGGTCAGTCCAACCTCAAGCGCGTCTCGCTCGAGTGCGGCGGCAAGTCTCCCAACATCGTGCTCGCGGACTATCCCGATCTCGACAAGGCGGCGACCGCCGCAGCCTGGGCGATCTTCTTCAACCAGGGCGAGATGTGCTCGGCGGGCTCACGCCTGCTGCTGCAGGAAGGCATCAAGGACGCCGTGCTCGAGAAGGTGCAGGCGATCGGCCGTACGCTCACCCCCGGCGACCCGCTCGATCCGGCGACCCGGCTCGGGGCGATCGTCGATGAGACGCAGATGAAACGCGTGCTCGGCTATATCGATGCCGGGCGCGCCGATGGCGCGAGCATCCGTCTCGGCGGCCGGCGCGTGCGCGAGGAGAGCGGCGGCTACTTCATCGAGCCGACGGTGTTCGAGGGCGTGAAGCCGGCGATGGCGATCGCCCGCGAGGAGATCTTCGGGCCGGTGCTGTCGGCGATCACCTTCCGCACGGTGGACGAGGCGATCGAGATCGCGAACGATGTGATCTACGGACTCGCGGCCGCCGTGTGGACGCGCGATGTGACCACCGCGCACCGCGTCGCGCGCGCGTTGCGCGCCGGCACGGTGTACGTGAACTGCTACGACGCGGACGATATCACCGTGCCGTTCGGCGGCTTCAAGCAGTCGGGTATCGGGCGCGACAAGTCGCTGCACGCGCTCGAGAAGTACACCGAGCTCAAGACCACCTGGATCGACCTGGCCGCGGAGTGAGGCCGCGTGGGCCTCCGGACTGAGTGAGCGCGGCGCCGCTCAGTTTCCTGGCGAGCGCACCGCGCGGCTTCGCCGATCTGCTGGCCCGCGAGCTCACCGCCTGCGGGGCGCAGGGTGTGCGCGAGCGCACGCTGCAGGTGGCATTCTCCGGCCCGCTCGAGTGCGCCTACCGGGCGTGCCTGTGGTCGCGCGTCGCGAGTCGCGTGTATCTCGAGGTGGCGCAGTTCGAGGCGCATGACGCGCGCGAGTTTCACGCCGCGGTGGCCGCCCTGGACTGGACCGCTCATCTCCCCGCCGGTGCGACCCTGGCCTGCGATTTCAGCGGCCGCCACCCATCGATCACGCACACGCACTTCGGCGCATTGAAGCTCAAGGACGGGATCGTCGATGCGCTGCGCGCGGCGACCGGAGCCCGTCCGGATGTGGCGCGCGAGCGGCCGGACGTACGGGTCCACGCGCACGCGCACGGCACTCGCATCATCGTCTCCATCGATCTCTCGGGCGAGAGCCTGCACCGCCGCGGCTACCGCACACAGGCCGGCGCCGCACCGCTCAAGGAGAACATCGCCGCCGGCGTGCTGCTGCGCGCCGGCTGGCAGGAGCTCGCCCGCCCCGGGGAGGAGGCGCAGGCTGGCGAGCCGTCCGAGCGGCCGCAGCAGCCGGTGCAGTTCCTCGACCCGCTGTGTGGCTCCGGGACGCTGTGCATCGAGGCGGCGTTGATCGCAGCCGACCGGGCGCCGGGCCTCACACGGGATCACTGCGGATTTCTCAGGTGGGGTGGACACGACGCGGCGCTGTGGGCGCGGCTGCGCGCGGAGGCGGAGTCGCGGGCACGCGCCGGCGATACGACCGAGGTGCGTCTCTACGGACGCGATCGTGACGCCGGGGCGATCGCGCAGGCGCGCGAGAACGCACAGCGCGCGGGCGTCGCGCACCTCGTGCGCTTCGACACGGGAGCCCTGGCGGACGCGCGGCCGCCGGCCGCCGGGGGGACCGGGCTCGTGTGCACCAATCCACCGTATGGCGAGCGGCTCTCGGATCGCGAAGGTGCCCGCGCGCTGCACCGGGAGCTCGGTACGGTGCTACGCGAGCGCTTCCAGGGTTGGAGCGCGGCGGTGCTCACTTCCCCGGAGCTCGGTCTCGAGCTGGGGTTACGCGCCTATCGTACCCACACGGTCTGGAACGGGCCGATCGAATGCCGCCTGTTGCGCGTGCAGGTTCGGCCGGAGAGCGAGCGTGAGCCCGGGTCGCTCGGCCGCGGCATTGCGCATCTCAAAGACACCACCGGCGCACGCATGTTCGCCAACCGGCTGGCGAAGAATCAGAAGCGCCTGCGCAGCTGGGCGGAGCGCGAAGGGGTCTCCTGCTATCGGCTGTACGACGCCGACATGCCCGAGTACGCCTTCGCCATCGACCTGTACCAGACGATCGAGCCGCAGCAGAGCTGGCTGTACGTGCAGGAATACGCGGCGCCCGCCGAAATCGAGCGCGAGGCGGCGCAGCGCCGGCGCGGCGAGGTGCTGGCGAGCCTTCCGGGGGTCGCCGCCGTGCCGGCCGAGCAGATCCGGGTGCGCACCCGACGCCGCACGCACCGTGGCGAGCAGTACCTCAAGGTGGAT
Source organism: Gammaproteobacteria bacterium (assembly GCA_019235245.1). Lineage (GTDB taxonomy): Bacteria > Pseudomonadota > Gammaproteobacteria > Steroidobacterales > Steroidobacteraceae > 13-2-20CM-66-19. The sequence goes on along the minus strand of JAFAKO010000051.1, from coordinate 4,020 downwards.
GAGCAGCAGCGCTTCCACACGGTGCTCGAGGGCGGGCTGCGGCTGCGGGTGAATTTCGAGGACTACCTCGACACGGGTCTGTTCCTCGACCACCGCATCACGCGTGCCCGCCTGCGCGCCGCGGCGCGCGGGCGGCATTTCCTCAACCTGTTCGCTTACACCGGCACGGCCACGGCCTATGCCGCCGACGGGGGCGCCCTCGACACCACCAGTGTCGACCTCTCGGCCACCTATCTCGCCTGGGCGCGCGAGAACCTGGCCGGCAACGGCTTCAGCGGCGGTCAGCATCGCTTCGTGCAGGCCGACTGCCGCCTGTGGCTGGAGGAGGCGGTGCGGGCGCCAGCGCGCTTCGACCTGATTTTCCTCGACCCGCCCACGTTCTCGAACTCCAAGCGCATGGAAGGGGTGCTCGACATCGCGCGCGATCATGCGGCGCTCATCGATGCGTGCGCGCGGCTGCTCGAGCCCGGCGGTCTCATCTTCTTCTCCACCAATGCGCAGCGCTTCCGGCTGGCGGCGGGCCTGGAGGAGCGCTACGAGGTCCGGGATATCTCGGCGGCGACGCTGCCGCTCGATTTTGCGCGTAACCCGCGCATCCACCGCTGCTACGAGGTACGGCCGCGAACGAATCAGTAGGCCGTCAGCTCCATGCCGGTCACCGGCGTGAGCGCGGTGCCGGAAGGGCCCGCGAACTGCACTGGGAGCGAGACATCCGCATCGCCGGCATTGCGCCAGACGGCGAAATGCAGGTGCGGGCCGCTGCTGAAGCCGGTATTGCCGGAGTCGGCGATGTACTCACCGAGCGCGACGTGTTGCCCGATGTGTACCCGGATCGAATCCCAGTGGAGGTGGCCGTACACCGCGATGGTGCCGTCGTCGTGAAGAATCTCGATGAGGTTGGCCTGGTCGGCCATCACCCCGACGGTGCCGCCGCGGAAGCCGTCGTGACGAACGTTGATGATGGTGCCGGCGCGCGCGGCATACACCGCCGTGCCGTCGGGCAGCGCAATGTCGATCGCGTAGATGCTGTCGGGGGTGGTGTGCGTGAATTGAGCCGGATACGCCTGCGACACGCGGTAGGTCGTGCCGAGCGCGAACGGAGCACGGTAGGGCCGCGTGGGTTTGTGCTCGGCGTCCGGAGACCCGAGCGCAACCGACCAGGCGTATTCCAGCTTCGGCCGGGCATCGCCGCTGTGCTGGGCCTCGACGAGGATCTCGCGGCTGCCGGGCTCGAGCGTCGCGGGGTAGATGGTACCGCCGGCGATGTCGGGGATCGAAGAGCGGCCGATGGCGACCCGCAGCGTGACCACGCACAGGCAGTCGTTCACGGCGGTGAGCCGGGTCGTCTTTCCGGCATCGGTGCGCTCGACCACCACACGCAGCTTCTCGGGCGTGCGCGACAGGCTGACGGCGTTGCCCTGCGCGTCCCCGGTGGACGCGCCACGATCGGTGAAGACCCACTGACCGTTGGCATCCTTGTAGGCATGGATGCTCTGCGCCTGCACGAGAGCGGGTGCCAGGAGCAACAGGAACAGCGTGCGCACGATCGCTCGCACGGCGGGCGACTTCAGGCGCCGCAGGCTGCAACCATCGCGTGCCGGGCCCGCTCGCGCATGGCATCGGCTTCGTCGTCCGAGTAGTAGACGCGGTTGCCGCTGGTGTCGCGCCGATAGAGACGCGACGCTGCCGTCATCTGGCCGTAGTCATCGCGGGCCTTGTCACAGGCCTGCTGTTTCTTGTGGACCTGTGCCGCCCGGTTCTTCTCATCGAGCGCCTGCTGCCGCGTGCGGGCCGCATCATCAGCACTGAGAAGCGCCTGCTCATGGGAAAGCCGCGCGGCTTCGGCGGGATCGGCCTCATTCACGTGCAGCGTGGTCTTGGGCGCGCCCTTGGTCGCGCCGCGGTCGGAGTAGACCACGTGCCCGTCGGCATCGACCGACCTGTAGACTTCCTGCGCCGGCAGGGCGGTGCCGGCGCTCGCGAGCACGACGAATAGCGCGGTGATCAGCCCGCGCCCGACAACGTCGAAGCTCCTTCGAATGCGCATCACAGCCTCCGAAGGACAGCTTACGTTGCCCCCGGAAGCTCACCGTTGAAGCTCGTCACGCTGCTGCAGGCCCGCCACGTTATGTCCTTTACAGTGCAATATCCCTCGGGTAGCGTCCGGCGAATCCTGCGGGAAAGTATGTGAACGAGACCACACACAAAGCAGCTGTCGTCGCCGTAGTGGGGGCCACCGGTGCAGTCGGCGTCGAGCTCCTGCGCTGCCTCGAGCAGCGGAAGTTCCCGCTGGCCGAGCTGCGGCTCTTCGCCTCGGCCCGATCGGCCGGCAAGTCGCTCACCTTTCGCGGCGAGCGGCTCGCGCTGCGTGAGCTGCGCGAGGACAGCTTCGAGGGTGTGACTCTTGCACTGTTCTCGGCGGGCGCTGCCACCTCGCGGCGCTTCGCGCCGCTCGCGGTGCAGGCGGGTGCGACGGTGATCGACAACTCATCCGCATTCCGCATGGATCCGGCGGTGCCGTTGGTGGTGCCGGAGATCAATCCCGAGTCGCTGCGGGGCCACCGCGGCATCATCGCCAATCCCAACTGCTGCGCCATCATATCCATCACGCCGCTGTGGCCGGTGCACCGGCGCAACCGCATCGTCCGGCTGCAGCTCGCGACCTACCAGGCGGCCTCGGGCGCGGGTGCCGCGGCCATGGAGGAGCTGCGCGAGTCGACGCGTGCGTACCTCGAAGGTCGGGCCCATGCGCCGCGCGTGCTGCCGCATCCTTATGCCTTCAATCTCTTCAGTCACAACACCCGCATCGATCCGCTGACCGGCTACAACGACGAGGAGACCAAGGTCATCCACGAGACACGCAAGATCTTCGGCGACTCCGCGATCCGCGTCTCCGCCACCTGCGTGCGCGTGCCGGTGCTGCGGGCGCACTCGGTGGCCGTCAACTTCGAATGCGAGCGGCCGATAGCGCCGCAGGAGGTCCGGGATCTGCTGCGCGCGGCTCCCGGGGTGGAGCTGGTCGATGATGCCGAGCGCAATTACTTCCCCATGCCGATGGACGCTTCGGGGCGGGATGCCATCCTCGTCGGGCGCATCCGTTCAGACCTGAGCGATCCCTCCGGCCGCTCCATCTCGCTGTTCGTCGCCGGCGATCAGCTGCTCAAGGGCGCGGCGCTCAACGCCGTGCAGATTGCCGAGGTACTGCGCGCGCAGGAGTAGCGGCGGGGCGGCGGTGGGTGGTTGCGGGCGGGCCGGCGACGCACACGCACTCGTCACACGTTTTGCCAATAGTTAGGCAAATTACTAACTGTGAAGTCTCAGGACATTGTTCCTGGTTGAGGGGTTGCCCATTCGGGGGTCTCCGATGAAGCTTTTGGTTACCACACCCGAAGCAGCAAGGGAGTCCCGAATGGACGTTCACAAGAATGCGCGGCTCACCGTGCACTGTCGAGAATTGCTGATTGAGCGGCTCTTCAGAGGGGAGCCTAAGGCTCTGGTAGCCCGGCGATTTGGCATCTCCGTAAAGACCGTCGAGAAGTGGCTCAGGCGCTATCAGCAAGAAGGTGCCAGTGGTCTTCAGGATCGCTCCTGCAAGCCACGGCGAAGCCCCAAGATCACCGCTCGTGAGCTTGCCCTGGCGGTGCTGGCGTTGCGCCGCCAGCGGCTGACTTTGCTGGCTATTGCACGGCAGCTTGGGCTCTCCCGCAGCACCGTGGCTCGTATCTGTGCCACAGCAGGTCTGCAACGGCTCTCGAGGCTGCAGCCACCGGTACCCATCCAACGCTACGAGCGTGCTGAACCTGGCGAATTGCTGCATCTGGATGTGAAAAAGCTCGGGCGAATTACCCGCATTGGACACCGCATCACTGGCGATCGCAGCGGTCCTTACGGTCGGGCGGGCTGGGAATTCGTGCACATCGCTATCGATGACACCTCCCGCGTCGCTTATGCCCAGGTGCTACCCGATGAGCAAGCCGACAGTGCCGCAGCCTTCTTGCGAGCTGCAGTGGCCTATTACGC
>JAFAKO010000383.1 GCA_019235245.1 Gammaproteobacteria bacterium | reverse complement strand
GAGATAGTAGTGAGGCTTCTGCGAGCGAATGTCATCAGGGCCCGCACCGACGGGTGCATCAGAGGCCGGATATATTTGACGCAGTCCGATCCCGCTTACTGAAGCAGAGACGTCCTTGCACCGCAGGGGGAGTCCATATATTAGTCGAAAGACTAACTATCGGGCCAACGTCCTGGTGATGCGCGGCTTGGGGGTCGCGATCGCGCCAGCGAGGTCGGGTGTGCCGGCCTGTCAGGTCGCGCTGCGGCGCTAAGGAGGACGGGACCTCATGGAAATTCTGCTGGTCGATGTCGGGGCTCTCGCCCTGTTCCTGGTGAGTGTGGTGCTGGTGTACTGGCACGCCGTATCGGAGAAAACCTCGGCGCGGCCACCGGGCTGACGCCATCGAGAGTGCGGCAGGCCGGAAATCGGCCTGCCTGCCGCGGTGGACCTCAATGGGCACGCGCCGCCGAGGCGGCCTTGCCATCGTTGATCTGCTCGATCTTCCAGGATCCCGACACCGGCAGCGCTCCCGCCGGAGCGGCCCCGACACGCGTCGCGGTATAGCCGCCTTTGGCTTCCTTGCCGGTGCTGTAGTCATCGTACGAGACCGTGAGTGTCTTGCCGTCCGCAGACACGTTGTATCCCCAGAACGCCCGATTCTTGTGATTGAGCTGCTGGACGATCTCGATGCTGTGAGGATTGAGCACCCTCACGACCATCTCGTTGTAGTCGGAGCTCCCGGCCACCGTCTGCGATTCGCCGTTGGCCTTGATCTTGATCTCCGGCTGGCAGCTGGTGCAGGTGTAGATGCCGTTCTCGACCGCGAATACCTCAGGCTTGCCTGAAGCCTTCATTCCCTCGACCTGAGCCTTCACGTTGTCCGCAAGTGCCGCGTCGACCGATGCCGCGAGGGGCACCAACAGAAAAACCACCGTTGAAGCCTTCATATACCCGTCCTCTGGGTTACCGACCAACTTCGAGTCTACGTCCTGCTCCATGGGACACCAACAGCCACGCCCCTGCTCCGGGGGCGTACGCCCGCTGCAGGCCGGAGCTCAGTCGATGCAGTCGAAAACAGTCTCGCCTTCGACGCGCTGCGCGACCGCGTGCTTGCCATCCTTGGCGCAGTCGGTCTCTGCCTGCTCGAGCGCCCGAGCTTCCCGCCGCTCGTCGACGTCGGGGCGCATGGCGCCCGGGGCGGATGGGTTGTCGAGAGGCGGTCCCCCGGCGCAGGCGGCGAGCATAGTGAGGCCCACCACTACCGTCGATCTCATGCCGCCTCCCATCGTCCGTCCAGCGGCGCATTGCGCGCCTTGTTGTCAGCGTTACGTCCTGTCGCAGGAGTGTAACACCGGGCCGGGACGAACCCGTTGGGCGGAAGGATGAATCCGCTGCCGCCCCACTCGCAGCCAGCCGCCGGGGGGCGTCTCATGTAGGGGCCGGTAAGGCGGGGAGAGGCAAATGCGAACGACGACCTGGGCGATTTTCGGATCGCTCGCGATCAGTCTGGTGCTCGGCCTGGTCATGGCCTCGGTGCTCAGCCTGTCACCGCTGGCGAGCGCCGCAGCGGCTACGCACTGCTCCGGCCACGAGGCTACCTCTACCCGCAAGGCTCCGCCGCCACCCGCCCGTCCGCCGCAGCGCTACATTGTCGCCGTGCGCATGGGCTGGGCGATGTGATCGCACCCGCTCATGAGTTCAGCGCGATGCTCTCCGCCGTACGCGGCGCGCGCGCCGAGCGCAGCATCGACAGGGCCGCATAGGTCACCACCGCGGTGACCAGCCAGCGCATCGTGGTGAGGGGCAGACTCTTCACGATGTAGAAAGCCACCAGCACCCCGACGAAGCTGCCCGCCGTGAGCCCGAGGGCGGATACGTGGGCGAAGCGGCCGGAGCGGAAAAAGCCGAGGCTCGCCACCGGCTGCAGCATGCCGTCGCTCGCCATCATGATCGGAAATGCCGCGAGCGGGTGCATGCCGAGCAGCGCCAGCAGGATCATGAGCGGCGCGTAGTTTCCGATCCCTATGCACATCAGGGCACCGAACACGAAGCTCAGCACGACCGCCACGACGAAACGCCAGCCATCCAGCGCGAAGGCGGTGCCGCCCGGTGGGAACGCGCCCAGATTCCTCATCGCAAAGAACAGCGCAGCGATCAGCAGCGCGACTCCCATGAACACCTGGATCCGACGGCGCGGCATGCGGCTCACCACACCCGCGCCGAGCCAGGCTCCGGCGGTAGCCGTAGCCACCATGCCGATGAGCAGCGCCGGCTGCACGGTCACGGCGGTCAGGAACAGCATCGTCTCCAGAAAGGCCGCCGGATTCAGTCCCACATTCAGCGTTCCCGGGATCAGCTCATCGGGCGGCTTGCGACGGAACTTGAAGAGCGCGGTCGTCGGAGCAAACGAGCCGATGCCGAGGGTGTCGAGAAAGGTGGTGAGCGAGCCAATGGCGATGTCGGCGATACCGGGCCTGCCGCTCAGGCGGTGACGACGCACGGCCCATATCCAGCCGATGACGAACGCGATGTTGACGACTACCAGCGCAACCAGCAGCACGACCTTGGCGACGTCCGTCGTCATCGCTAGGGTCTGAACGGCACGCGCGACCGCACGCGTCCACCGAGTCGCGCGAGGCCGTCGATGGCGCGCAGGTACTGGATCATGGCACGCGCGCCGACGCCGCTCAGCCGATGGAACGGCACCGGCAGCACCGGCGAGACGGGGAAGCCCAGCTCGGCGACCTGCGCCCCGAGAGCCCGGCGTGCCAGTACGCGCCCCATCACGGTCGCCATCGCCACCCCGCGGCCGTTGTAGCCGAGACCGGCGAGCAGTCCCGGACCGAGCTCGTGCAGGTGCGGCAGCTGGTCCTGAGTCATCGCCACCAGACCTCCCCAGTGATACTCGAACGGAATGCCTTTGAGCTGCGGGAAGAGCTCGTGCACCGCCTGGTAGTGATACTGCACGTCGCGCAGGTGCGGTGACTGGGAAAAAGTGCCGCGCGAGCCGAGGATCAAACGCCCGCTCGCATCGAGGCGAAAATAGCGCAGCAGGTGCCAGGTGTCCGACGCGGCCTGCCCCTCCGGGAGGATGGTGGAGCGCAGCTCCACGGGGACCGGCGCGGTCGCCACCTGGAAGGACGGCACCGCTACCAGCGTGCGGCGCAACTCCTCACTGATGCCGTCGGTGTAGGCGTTGGTTGCAATGATGACGACGGGTGCGCTCACACTCCCCTGCGGCGTCTCGACGCTCCAGGAGCCGTTGCGGCGCCCGAGGCGCAGCGCCGGAGTGCGAGTATGGATGCGCGCACCGGTACGCAGCACCGCCTGCGCCAGTCCGCGCACGTACGCGAGCGGCTGCACCGTCCCGCCACGCCGATCGAGCAGCCCACCGCGGTACAGTGCCGAACCGGTGAGCTGCAGCACCTCGCTGCGTGAGAGCAGGGATACTGCCGCACCGCGGCGCAGCCACTGCTCGACACGCCGCGCGAGCTGCACGAGTGCGGCTTCCGAAGTAGCAGGCTGGATCCATCCCGCTCGCTTCGCCTCGCACTCGATGCCGAGCCGCGCGATCAGCTCGAACACCAGATCGGGCCCGGCACCCGTGGTCGCCACCAGGCGCCCACCGGCGTACGGCCCGAGCAGCCGCTCCAGCACATCCGGGTCGGGCTTGACGCCCGGAATCACCTGGCCGCCGTTCAGGCCCGAGGCGCGCTCGCCGATCTCTGCGGCCTCCAGCACCACGACCTCGCGCCCGGCTTCGGCCAGATGGAGTGCGGCCGAGAGACCGGTGTAGCCCGCGCCGATGACGACCGCCTGTGTCCGCTGTGTTCCCGACAGCGGCTCGCAGACCGGCCCGGGAGGGGCGGTCACCGACCAGAGTGACTGCAGCTTCAGCACCGGCATCGCGTATCGATTATCGATTATCGCCTATCGTGCGGGCGCCGGCGCGGTGCCCGCGACGGTGGGTTGCGCCGCCTCGCCTGCAGCCATTATGCCCGAGCCCGCGGCTTCCGCCGTCTGCCGGGTTGTGCGAGACTCGCGCCGGGCCCGACCGGCACGCAACCGGCTGACGCTACCCACAAACCCGAGGCCCGACGGGGTGCATAGATGCGATCCACCCAGCTGTTCTGCCTTGCGTTGTCCTGCACCCTGCTGGCGGCGCTCGCACTTGCCGCGCCCCCGCCCCTGCCGGTCGAGCATCTGACCGTCGAGCGCCTGCCGGCGCGCAGCCCCCACTGGATATATCTCTACGACGAGGTATTCGACAACGAGATCGACGCGCGCGTCTATCTCTACGATGGCGACAGCAATCGCCGCCTCGGACAGATCAACGCCGGCTTCTACACCAGCCTCAATCTCTCTCCCGATGGCGCCACCACGGCGGTGGCGGCCACCTACTTCGCCCGTGGCACTCACGGTGCGCGCACCGACGTGGTGGAGTTCACCGACAACAGCACCCTCGAGGTGACGCACGAGATCGTCCTGCCATCCAAGCGCGCCGAGGCCGGCCCGGGCCTGTTCAACCTCGCCTACAGCACCGACGGGCGTTTCCTGTACGCCGCTTATCTGACTCCGGCCGCCTCCTTCGGCGTGCTGGACCCCGGCGCCGGGACGGTGCTCGGAGAGATCGACACCGCTGGCTGCGTGCTGGTCATCCCCTCGGGCCGCTACCGCGTGTCTTCGCTGTGCGAGAGCGGACGGCTCCTCACCGTGACTCTCGATCCCCAGGGTCATGAAGCGTCGCGGGCCATGTCGGAGCCGTTCTTCGATGCCGATAGCGACCCGGTGTTCGTGCAGGGCGTCCCGACCAACTCCGGCTACCTGTTCCTGTCTTTCCTCGGCCAGGTGCACGACATCGATTTCAGCGCGGCGGAGCCGCACTTCGCGGCACCGTGGTCGCTGCTGGCGGCCGGCGAGCAGGGCCATTGGCGACCGGGTGCCTATCAGGTAGCTGCGCTCCACAAGTCGCTCGGCCGGCTGTACGTGCCGATGCACGAAGGTGGCGAGGGTACCCACAAGGATGGCGGCACCGAGATCTGGGTGTACGACTTCGCCACTCACCAGCGCCTGGCGCGCTGGCCGATGAAACCGCAGGGGCTCTCGCGGGTCATCGCGCTGCAGGTATCGCAGGACCCGGCGCCGATCCTGTTCGTCGCGACCGAGAATGGCGAGCTGGCGGTGTTCGACGCCCTCACCGGCCGGGTACGCCACATCGAGAAACACGCCGCCCAGTCGCCCTGGATGTTGCTCAATCCCTGATGGCACGGGGTGCATGATGCGCAGATTCGACCGGTTGTTTGAACACTCGACACGCTCGCTCGCGCAGCGCACCTCGCGCCGCAGTCTGCTGGCATCCCTCGGGCAGGTGCTGACCGGTGCCGCGCTGTTGCCGTTACTGCCCATCGACCGCGCGAGCCGTGCGCATGCGGCGAGTGACAGTCCGGCGAGCCCCGAGAGCTGCGACTACTGGAAGTATTGCGCGATCGACGGCTTCCTCTGCTCGTGCTGTGGCGGCACCTCCTCCTCCTGCCCGCCCGGTACCGCGGCTTCCCCTATCTTCTGGATCGGGACCTGTCACAACGCCGCCGACGGCCGCGACTACATCGTCTCGTACAACGACTGCTGCGGGAAGAGCGGCTGCTCGGCGTGCGACTGCAACCGCAACGAGGGTGAGAAGCCGATCTACCGCCCTTCGCGTAACAACGATCTCAACTGGTGCATGGCGAACGCCAACGTCAACTATCACTGCACCGTGTCGGTGATCCTCGGGGTCGCCGAGAAATGACGCGGCGCGCGCGGGCGCGCCAGGCGCTACTCGTGCAGGGCAAAGCTGCGTTTCTCCCGGTGGTCTGCGCTGCGCTGGCGGGCCTGGCCGGTGTGGCGCGCGCCAGCCCGGCGCAGGACTACATGCTGTACTGCATGGGCTGCCACGGCACCCAGGCCCAGGGCGTCCCGGGACGCATTCCGCCACTGGCGGTGTCCCTGGCGCTGTTCATGCGCAGTGCCGAGGGACGCAATTACGTGCTGCGCGTCCCGGGAGCCGCCAACTCCGCGCTCCCCGATGCGCAGCTCGCCGCGGTGCTCAACTGGCTCGCCGCGAGCTACGGCGCACCGGGTGAGCCCGCGCCGGCGCCCTTCACCGCGGCCGAGGTGACCAGCGTGCGCCACACGCCGCTCGCGGACGTGCAGGCGCGCCGCCGCGAGGTGCTGCACGCGCTCGCCGCCAGCGGCGCGGCGCCCGCCGCCCAGTACTAACGCCGATAGATCGCCGTGATGCCGATGGTGCGCGGCCTGAAGGTGTACTGCCGCTCGAGGCGGCTGTCGCCGGTCGGGGGGTTGATGCTCCAGTTGTACGCGGTGATGGCGTGGCTGTTCGTCAGGTTGTCGCAGAACGCCGAGAGCGACACCGATCCGAACTGCATGCCGCCGCGCAGGCTCGTGAAAGTGGTGCCCGGCAGGACGTAGTTGTTCGGATCGAACTGCAGCGTATTCGGGTCCTGCGCCGCGGTCAGCCACTTGGCGCGCCCCTCGTAGGTATAGTCCAGGCGCACGAAGCTCTCGTGCTCGAACGCCGCGAAGCGATACTCGAGCCCCGCGGCCACGGTCACCGGCGCGGTCGCCTGACCGTAACCGGCCTCGCTGGTCTGCCCGACGATGGCGTCGCCGTTCGCCACGATGGGCGTGGTCTCCGTGCTGCTCAGCCTGGAATCCTGGGTATAGCGCGCCGAGTTGTAGCCGGCGGCCACGTTGAGCAGCAACGACTCCGTGAGCGATGCCTCCAGATCCAGGTCGAGGCCCTTGGACACCGCGCGCCCGAGGTTGGAGATGAAGGAGATCTGGCAGATCGGCGGCACCACCACCTGCTGAATGTTGTTCCACTTGATGTAGTAGATGCTGCTCGCGATGCGCACGCGGTTGTTGAAGTTGTTCTTGGCGCCGATCTCGTAGCTGTCCACCGTATCGGAGTTGTAGGTCGTCGGCGCGGCGGTGATGCCGAAATTCGTGAAGTCGGTCGAGCAGGCCTGAGCCGGCAGCGGATTGTTGGCGCCGCCGGGCCGGAAGCCCTTGGCGTAGGTAGCGTAGAACATGTTGTTGGGGTCGGCCTGGAACTGCAGGCTGACCTTCGGCGTGAAGGAGTTCTCCGAGTTGGCGCCGCTCCCCGGGGGTTCGGTCGTGAACAGCTGCGGCCCACCGGTGATGGTATCGAAGCTGAACTTGTTCTTGGACAAGCGCGCGCCGGCGGTGAGCTTGAACTGCTCGGTCGCACTCCAGGTCCCCTCGCCGAACAGCGCATACTGCTCGTCCTTGGCGTGCGTCTGCAGGAAGTAGGAATCGGTCGGGAACCTCGGGTCGTAGCCGACGCCGAAGATATCCGCGATGTTCGGATCGCCGATCAGCGCGACCTGCAACTGCTGCAGCAGCGGATCGTGAATCTGCTCGAGGTAGCTCTGGCGGTTCTCGCTGAGGAACACGCCCGTGGTCCACAGCAGCCGCGCGTTGGGATCGCTCGACTGCAGGCGGAATTCCTGGGTGATGTTGATCTGGCCGTTGTCGACCGTGGAGGGCGAGGTGTAGTTGGTCGCCCCGGGCGGCAGGTGAATGCCGTTGCCGTCGATCAGCGGGTAGGTGGCGGGGCCGGGGATCGCGTTCGGGTATGGCGGCGGCGGCGAGGCCGGCGGATAGGCATAGATCTGATAGAACCCGAGGTTATACAGCGTCCCCTCGTAGCCGTCCTGGTTGGTACGATCGTAATAGGAGGTGTTGGATATGAATTGCACCGCGCCCAGATCACCCTGGATCTTGAGCGAGGTGAGATAGAACTTGTCCGGCACGCGCCGCTGCGTGGGGTCGGCGTTGACGAACTTGCCGTTGACTCGATCGGAGTACAGCGGCCAGAAATTGTTGATGTCGTTGCGCTTGGAGTCCTGGTAGTAGATCGCGGGCGTCAACGACCACTTGTCGTTCGGGGTCCACAGGAACGCGAGCCGCGCCAGGTAGTTGTCGACGTAGTTGGCGTTGCTCTGCACCGGCGCCAGCGTCACCGGGTTGATGTCGTCGACCCAGCCGCCATCGCGGCGGTACCAGAGCGTGATGCGCGCGCCGAACGCGTTGTCGATCAGCGGGCCGCCGATCGCGAAGCCGCCCTCGTAGCTCGGCGCGCCGTTGTCGGTGGTGGCGACTTCGCCGCGGGCGTAGATGCTGAGCTTGGAGACGCTCGGCTGGGTGGTGATGTAGCGCACCGTGCCGCCCTCGGAGCCGGCGCCGAACAGCGTGCCCTGCGGGCCGCGCAGCACCTCGACGCGGTCGATGTCGAAGGACTTCGGCAGCGCCTCGTCCGGGTTGAAGGCGAGCGCGCGCATCTGGATCGGCGTGTCGTCGATGTAGATTCCGGTGGTACCGGCGCCGCCGGTGCCGGAGATGCCGCGGATGGCGATGTTGTTGGTGCCGGAGCTGTCGAAGCTCACACCGGGGGTGAAGCGCGCCACCTCGGAGAAATCCTTGATGCCGCGGTTGTCGAGCGCCTCCTCGGTGAGCGCCATCACGCTGATCGGCACCTTGGAGAGGCTCTCTTCGCGCCGCGTCGCGGTGACCACCACTTCCTGCAGTCCGGGTGCGACGCCGGTCTCAGCGGCCGGCGCCTGCTCCTGGGCCGGCGCTACCCCGGCCGTCGCCAACAGTCCCCCCAACACCGCACCTGTCGCCCCGCGGCGCAACGCCGCGACGATGTATCGTTTCATCTTATCTCCCCTGGCAAATGGAACGAGTACCGCGGCCCGTGCCAGTCCGGCTAGACTGTCACAGGCTCGCGTACCAGCTCAAGCTCAGACCTTCAGCCCGCGGCTCACCGGCAGAGTGCGCACGCGCTTGCCGGTGGCGGCGAATATCGCATTGCAGAGCGCCGCTGCCACGCAGGCGGTGCCGGTCTCACCGACACCGCCGGGCGCTTCGCGGCTTGCGAGCACGTGCGTCTCGATGCGCGGCGCGTCGGCAATGCGCAGCGAGTGAAAATCGTTGAAGTTGCTCTGCTGCACGCGGCCGTCGGCGATGGTGATCTCGTTGGCGAGCGCTGCGCTCAGGCCGAACGTGACGCCACCCTCGAGCTGCGCGCGCACGCCATCGGGATTCACGACCTGGCCGCAATCCATGGCACACACCACCCGCTCGACGCGTGGCGCGCCTTTCTCGTTCACGCTCACCTCGACCACCTGTGCGAGGTAGCTGCCGAACGCATGTTGGATCGACACTCCGCGGCCGCTGCCTGCGGGCAACCCCATGCCCCAGCCGGCCCGATCGGCCGCCAGCTCGAGCACCGCCAGCATGCGCGGGTCCTTGAGCAGCGCCCGGCGGTAACGCACCGGATCCTGCTGCGCCGCCGCGGCGAGCTCGTCGATGAAGCTCTCCACCACGAACACGCTGCGGGTCGGACCCACGCCGCGCCACCAGCCGGTCGGCACCCCTGGCGGGTCGCGACGCACGAAGCGCACCTCCATGTTCTCGAGCGGATACACCAGATCCCCGGCCGAGGTGACGGCGTCGTAATCGATCCCCTTCGGTACGGTCGCCTCGCCGTAATAGAGCGCCCATAACCCGGCGCCGGCGATCGTATGGCGCCAGCTGAGGGGCCGGCCGTGCGCATCGAGCGCGGCAGAGAGCCGATCGACGTAGTACGGGCGGTAGCGGTCGTGTTGGATATCCTCGGTGCGCGGCCACAGCACCCGCACCGGACCTTCCACGTGACGCGCGATGCGGGCGGCGATGACGATGCCGTCCACTTCGAGGCGCCGCCCGAAGCCACCGCCGATCAGGTGGTTATGGAGCTCGATCTGCGGCGGCGTCAGGCCGAGGTCCGCGAGCTTGGCGACGGCACGATCGGGGACCTGTGTGCCCACCCAGATCTCGCACTTGTCCTTGCGCCAGTCGACCGTGCAGTTCATCGGCTCGAGCGTCGCATGAGCGAGGAACGGCTGATGATAAACCGCCTCGTGGTGAGTCGCGGCATGCGCGCCGGCGGCGCCGGGGTTGCCCTTGGTGGCGGCAATGACACCCGGCTCGCGCACGGCGCTCTCGAGCTCCGCGACGATCGCGGCCTGCTGCACCGTGGCGTTATCGCCCCCCGTCCACTGCGGCTTGAGCGCCTGCATGCCTTTCACAGCAGCCCAGGTATGCTCGGCCACCACCGCGACCACATCACCCTCGTCCACCACCTGCGTGACACCCCGTACGGCCAGGGCCGTATCGCTGGCGAGCGGCCCGGCGATGCGTCCGCCGGACACCGGGGAGATGGCGAGCACCGCCACCTTCGCGCGCGGCGGCCGGGCATCGATACCGAAAACGGCGCTGCCGTTCACCTTCGATGGCGTGTCGCGCCGCGGCGTTGCCCGGCCGATCAGGCGAAAGCTCTTCGGATCCTTCAGCGGCGGTGCGGCAGGCAGCGGCAGTGCCGCCGCTGCGCGCGCCAGTGTCCCGTAGGTGGCGCGGCGCCCGGATGGCGCGTGCACGATCTCAGCGTGCTCGGCATGGCAGCTGTCGAGCGGCACGCGCCAGCGCTTCGCCGCCGCCTGCAGCAGCATGAGCCGCGCGGTCGCACCCGCCTGCCGCAGCGGCGTCCAGCACTGGATGATGGAGAGCGAGGTGCCGGTGGCCTGGTCACGCTCGATTCCCTCGGGTGCTTCCGGATCGACCGGAAAGCCGTACACGGCCGGATCGGGTGGCGCGGCTTCGAGGGTGACCTTATCGAGATCCACCTCGAGCTCCTCGGCGATCAGCATCGGCAGCGACGTATAGGTGCCCTGCCCCATCTCGACCTTGGGCATCACGAGAGTCACCTGCCCGCTCGGCGCGATGCGCACGAAGGCATTCAACACGCTGCCGGCGCCGGCGCCGCGCAGCGATGGGCGGCGCAGTCCTCGTACCGTAACGCCGACCACCAGGGCGCCCGCGACCGCGGCGGAGGTCACGATGAACCGTCGTCGTGTGAGCGACGCTGCCGTCATGGGCGCTCAGCCGGCGGCGGGGCCGGCGCGAGAGCGGGCGTCCGCGCCCCGCGCCGCGCTTCGATGATGAGGTACGCGACCACGGCCACGGCGAGCGCGAGCACGCTGACGCGCAGCTCGGTGGCAAGCTCCCCCGGAGTGACGGCCATCGCGATCAGCACCGCGGCCATGCCGGCGAGGGCCGCGTAGCTCGCCCAGGGGAAGAGCCACATCGTCAGCGCCGGCTCGGGCTCGCCGCGCGCCGCGCGTTGACGGCGCAGGCGGATGTGCGCCGCCGCCACCATCATGTAGATGAACACCATGAGCGCGCCGGAGGCGTTGACCAGGAACGCGAACACCGTTTGCGGGTAGTTGATCGCAGCGATGATGCCGATGACGCCCGCCACGCTTCCCGCCCACACCGAGCGTGTCGGCACGCGTCGCGGGTTCAGCTGCACCAGCCACTGCGGCGCATCGCCGTGCTCGGCCAGCACGAACAGCACCCGTGAGCACACATAGAAGGCCGAGTTCAGGCAAGAGAGCACCGCGGTGAGAATGATGGCGCTCATCGCGAGACTCGCCCAGCGGAAGTGCATGGTCGTCAAGGCGAGCGTGAACGGGGATTCCCCGGGACGCACCTGCACCCACGGCACCACGCTGACGATCAGCAGCACCGAGCCCACGTAGAAGGTGAGGATGCGCACGATGACGGAGCTGCTCATGCGGGCTACCGCTCGCGCGGGCTCGCGTGATTCCGCCGCGGCGATGGTGGTGATCTCAGCGCCGGTGAGCGAGAAGTACACGGTCACCGCTCCGGCGAGCACCGCCGTCCAGCCCTTGGGCGCGAAGCCGCCATAGCGCGTGAGGTTGCCGAAGGTCGGGCCGCTACCCGAGGTGAGACCGCAGGCAAATGCGGCAGCCAGCGCGATGAACACCAGGATCGCCGCCACCTTGATCGAGGCGAACCAGAACTCGAACTCTCCATACGAGCGCGCCGACATCAGGTTGACCCCGGTCATGATGCCCATCAGCACCAGCCCGAGCAGCCAGGCCGGTAGCCCGAGCCAGCCGTGCAGGATGGTGGCACCGGCGATCGCCTCGACCGGCACCACGATGATCCAGAAGTACCAGTAAAGCCAGCCGGCGACGAACCCCGCCCACGGACCCAGGCCGACGCGCGCGAACTCGGTGAAGGAGCGCACGGCCGGCAGCGCTACGGCCATCTCTCCCAGCATGCGCATCACCAGCAGCACCAGAGTGCCGGTGATCAGGTAACTCAACACGATCGCCGGGCCGGTGGCGGCGATCGAGGCACTGCTGCCGACGAACAGGCCCGCACCGATGATGCCGCCGATCGAGATCATGGTGACGTGGCGGGGTTCCAGCGAGCGGCTGAGCTCCGACATGTGTCCCCCGGTCATCTCGCCTGACGCCGCGGCGGCCGCAGCGTCTGGCCGAGGGAAGCGGCCTGGGCGCTCTGCAGCAGCAATGGTGCGAGCTTCGCGCGCAGCTGTGCAACCGTCCAGCGGCTGGTTGGCGCGGAGATGTTGAGCGCGGCGAGTGGTTCGCCATCCTCGCCGAGCACCGGGGCGGCGATGGTGACATCGCCGCGGTAGTACTCCTGGTCCGACCACGCGTAGCCCGATTCACGGGCGGCGTCGATACGCTTGCAGATCTGTTCGAGCTCGGTAAGGGTCTGCGGCGTGTGCGCGCTGAGGCGCGAGCGCGCGAGGATCCGCCGTGCGCTCGCCGCGGGGAGCGCCGACAGATAGGCGCGCCCCGAGGCCGTGCAGTACATGGGCAGGCGCCGCCCGACCGGCATGTGAATGTGGAAGGGCTGCAGGCTCGGGAAGCGCGCGATGAACACCATGTCGGTGCCGTCGGGCTCCGACAGGCTCACCGATTCGCCGCTCGCCTGGTTGAGCTCGATGAGATGCGCGGTAGCGTGCTCGAGCAGTGCATGGCCGGACAGGTAGGCTTCGGTCAGCGACAGCGCCCGAGGCGTCAGCACCCAGCGGCGCAGCCGCTGGTCGCGCCGCAGGTAGCCGATACGTACCAGGGTGTGGATGCAGCGCTGCGCTGAGCTGATGGTCATACCCGCGGCGGCCGCGAGCTCGGCCAGGCCGAGCGTGCGGCGCTCGCCCCCGAAGGTCTCCAGCAGGGCGAGCGCCTTCTGCACCGAGCTGTTGAACAGTGGATCGCGCGCGCGCAGCGGCGAGTCTTTGCGCGACGGGCGCCTCATTGAGACGCAGTATAGGTGTATCGATAATCGATAGTCTACGCGGCGAGGGTCTTCAGCCCCCCCATCCACGGCACCAGGGCATCCGGCACGTTCACCGAGCCATCCGCCTGCTGATAGTTCTCCAGCACCGCGACCAGCGTGCGCCCTACCGCGAGCCCCGAGCCGTTCAGCGTGTGCAGCGGCTCGGGCTTGCCGCTCGTCGGGTTGCGCCAGCGCGCCTGCATGCGCCGCGCCTGGAAGGCTTCGAAGTTGCTGCACGAGGAGATC
This sequence comes from Gammaproteobacteria bacterium, assembly GCA_019235245.1. Classification (GTDB taxonomy): domain Bacteria; phylum Pseudomonadota; class Gammaproteobacteria; order Steroidobacterales; family Steroidobacteraceae; genus 13-2-20CM-66-19. The sequence goes on along the minus strand of JAFAKO010000383.1, from coordinate 2,973 downwards.
TCGCGGTAGCGCTGCTGCGAGGGCAGCCACGCCTCGAGATCGTAGGTCTTGGCGCTGCCGAAGCCGACATCTCCCGCGCACAGCGCGACGCGCCGGTACGGGATGGCGAGGCGTTGCAGCACGGTCTCGGCGTGCGCGGTGAGCTCCTCGAGCGCGGCGTAGGAATCCGCGGGCGCCACGATCTGCACCAGCTCCACCTTGTCGAACTGGTGATTGCGGATCATGCCGCGCGTGTCCTTGCCGGCGGCGCCCGCTTCCGAGCGGAAGCAGGCGGTGTGCGCGACGTACTTCAGCGGCAGCGCCTCGGCGCCGAGAATCTCACCGCGCACGAGGTTGGTGACCGGCACCTCGGCGGTCGGAATCAGGAAGTATTCCTGTGGGCCGCCGTGTACGGCGAACAGGTCCGCGGCAAATTTCGGCAGCTGACCGGTGCCGAGCAGCGCCTCGGGACGCACCAGGTACGGGACGTGCGCTTCGGTGTAACCGTGCTCGCGCGTGTGCAGGTCGAGCATGAATTGCCCGAGCGCGCGGTGCAGTCGCGCGACCGGCCCACGCATCACCACGAAGCGTGCCCCGGAAATGCGCGCCGCGGCCTCGAAGTCGAGTCCGCGCAGCCGCTCGCCGATCTCGACGTGATCGCGCACCGGAAAATCGAAGCGCCGTGGCTCGCCCCAGCGCGCGATCTCGCGGTTGGCGCTCTCATCGCGACCGTCCGGAACCGACTCGTGCAGCAGGTTGGGGAGGCCCAGCTGCCACTCCTCGAGCTCGCGCTGCAGGCCCTCGAGCCTGGCTTCTGCGCGCTCGAGCTCCGCTGTCAGTCCCTCTCCGCGGGCGATCAGAGGCCCCAGGTCCTCGCCGCGCGCCTTCGCCTGGCCGACGGCCTTCGCCTGGGAGTTGCGCTCGGCGCGCAGCCGGTCGACTTCCACGGCCCAGGGCTTGCGTTGCTCCTCGAGCGCCCTGAGCGCCGCCACATCGAGCACGAAGCCGCGGCGCGCGAGGTTGCGTGCGACGGCGTCCGGGTCGGAGCGCAGCAGCTTCGGATCGATCACTGGCCCTGGCCTTTCGTTGGCGTGGACGAGCGCAGCCGGGCCAGCGCTTCGCCTATTTTCAGCTCCAGTCCGCGGGGGACCGGCCGGTAGTATCGCCGATCCGGCAGCTCGTCCGGCAGATAACGCTCGCCCGCGGCGAACGCGTCGGGCTCGTCGTGCGCATAGCGATAGTCGCGCCCGTAGCCGAGATTCTTCATGAGCCGCGTGGGCGCGTTGCGCAGCCGCAGCGGCACATCGAGCGTGCCGAACTCCTGCACGTCCGCCATCGCCTCGCCCATGGCGAGGTACACCGCATTGCTCTTCGGGGCGGCCGCGAGGTACACGACCGCGGTGGCGATGGCGAGCTCTCCCTCGGGGGTGCCGAGGCGCTGATAGGCCTGCCAGGCATCGATGCACAGCGACAACGCGCGCGGATCGGCGAGGCCGATGTCCTCGACCGCCATACGGGTAACGCGGCGCGCGATATAGGTCGGGTCGCAGCCGCCATCCAGCATGCGGCACAGCCAGTAGAGCGCGCCGTCCGGATCGCTGCCACGCACGGCCTTGTGCAGCGCCGAGATCTGCTCGTAGAACTGATCGCCTCCCTTGTCGAACCTGCGATGGGTGCCGCTCGCCACCTCTTCGGTCATTGCGAGCGTGAGCTGCCGCGTGCCCGCGGCCTCGGCCAGCCCCGCGGCGAGCTCGAGCATGTTGAGCGCGCGACGCGCATCGCCGTCGCCGGCGCGCGCCAGCAGCTCGAGTGCGGCGGGCTCAGCCTCGAGCTGCTGTGCGCCGAGGCCGCGTTCGACATCGCCCAGAGCCCGCTGCAGGAGCTCCAGCAGGTCCCCGGTCGAGAGCGGCCGCAGCACATAGACGCGCGCACGCGAAAGCAGCGCACTGATCACCTCGAAGGAGGGGTTCTCGGTGGTTGCGCCGATGAAGATCAGCGTGCCGTCCTCGAGGTATGGCAGGAAGGTGTCCTGCTGCGCCTTGTTGAAACGGTGCACCTCATCGAGAAACAGCAACGTCGCACGGCCGTGCCGGGCGCGCTCGCTGCGCGCCGCCTCGACCGCGGCGCGGATATCCTTGACGCCGGCCATCACCGCCGAAAGCGCGATGAACTGTGCATTAGCCGCCTCGGCAATGAGCCGCGCCAGGGTCGTCTTGCCGGTACCCGGCGGCCCCCACAGGATCAACGAGTGGAGTTGCCCGGCCTCGATGCTCGCAGCGAGTGGCTTGCCTGCACCGAGCAGGTGGCGTTGTCCGACGAATTCCGCCAGGGTCCGCGGCCGCATGCGGTCCGCGAGCGGTCGCAGCGGATCGTTCATTTGCGCGGTGTGCCGATGAGATCCGCCCCGGCCGGAGGCCGGAAGCTCACCTCGGCGGGCCGGACCGGGCCGTTGCGCTCGATCTTCTCGAAGATGATGGTTGCGGTCTGGTCGAGCTTGTCCTCGAGGATCATGCGGCGCAGCTCGGCGTGCTCGAAGCCGAACAGCGCGCTGCGAAAGTCCGCCTGCGCACCCGCCAGCGGCTCGACCAGCACCCAGTCGAGTCCTTCGCGCTCGCCGACCGATGAGATGCTGAAGCTCTTGCGTACCTCCACGGCTCCCGAGAGCAGCATTGCCGGCGTGGCCGACAACGCGGCATCGACGGGTTTCACCGTGACCTGCTGCAGGTCGCGGTCGTAGAACCACAGGTTGGTTCCGTCACAGACCATGAGCTGCCCGGCACCGCCCGCGGTGCTCGTGCTGGCTGAGTTCGCCCGCGCAGCGTCCCCGCTGAGGGGCTGCGGATGGATGTCCCAGCTGAATTTTCCCGGCCGCTGCACGATCAGCGTGCCGCTCGCGCGATCGATCTCGCGGCCGTGCGGATCGGCGAGTGTCTGCAGGAAGGCCGTGCGGAGCGTCCGCAGGCCATCCAGGTACCTGTCGAGCGGGGTCGGTGC
>JAFAKO010000294.1 GCA_019235245.1 Gammaproteobacteria bacterium | reverse complement strand
CACACGGTCGATCAGGCCGTACTTCACCGCCTCGCTCCAGTCCATGAAACGGTCGCGATCGGTGTCCTGCTTGATGCGGTCGACGCTCTGGCCGGTGTGCTTGGCCAGGATCTTGTTCAATCGGTCGCGCGTCTCGAGCATCTCCTTGGCGTGGATCTCCATGTCCGCCGCCTGGCCCTGAAAGCCCCCGAGCGGCTGGTGGATCATCACGCGGGCGTGCGGCAGGCAGTAGCGCTTGCCGCGCGTGCCGCCGGCCAGCAGTACCGCCCCCATGCTCGCGGCCTGGCCGATGCAGATGGTGCTCACGTCGGGTTTCACGAACTGCATGGTGTCGTAGATGGCGAGCCCCGAGCTCACCACTCCCCCCGGGGAGTTTATGTACAACGAAATGTCCTTCTCGGGGTTCTCGGACTCGAGAAACAGCATTTGCGCCACGACGATGTTGGCCATGTAGTCATCGACCGGGCCGACGATGAAAATCACGCGCTCCTTGAGGAGCCGCGAGTAGATGTCGTACGCCCGCTCCCCGCGTGCGGTCTGCTCGACGACGATGGGGACCAGATTCAAGCCTCGTTCGTTCATGTGCTGCCTGCCTCGTACTGCTGTTGGCCCTCGCCGGCTGCCTGCACGCCATCGTGCAGGGAGTGGTGCGCGTGCTCATCGGCCGGCGCCGCCGAGCGCCCGAAGCCGGTGAGCTCCGCGAAGCTCATCGGCCGCTCGGTCACGTGGGCGCGCCCGATCATCCACTCGACCACCTGGTCCTCGAGCGCCGCGGATTCGATCTGGCGCAGCGCCTCCGGATTCTGCAGATAGGCGCGGCGCGCCTCGTCCGGGTTCGGGTAACCCTCCGCCAGCGCGTTCAGCCGGGCGAGCACCCGCTCGCGATCCACCTTCATGCCCTGGCTCTGCACGATATGGGTCACCAGCAGCCCGAGTGCAACCCTGCGCCGCGCGGGCTCGAGGAACGCCTCCGGCCGTGGCAGCTGGCTCGCGTCGCGGATTCCGAGCCGCCGCGCCGTCTCGATCTGCAGCTGCTGCACCTGTTCCTCGATGAGTGCCTGGGGGACGTCGATCGGATTGCTGCGGTAGAGCGCATCGAGCGCCTGAACCCGCATGCGGCTGCGAATGACCTCGGCCAGCTCCTGTTCCATGCTCTTGCGCACCTCGGCACGCATCTCCGCCAGGCCGCCCTGTTCGACACCGTACGTGCGGAAGAATTCCTCGTCGACTGCCGGAAGAGATTGTTCCTCGACCGCCTTAATGGAGAGATGCAGCTCGGCAGATTGGCCGGCGAGCTTTCTGTTCGGGTGAGTGGCCGGGAATGTCACGGCGAGGGTGCGCTGCTCACCGGCGCTCACGCCCTTGAGGCCCTCCTCGAGCTCAGGCAGCGCCTGGCCGCTGCCGAGCACGACGTGCACGTCGGTGAGGTCCCCTCCTTCGATGGGCTTGCTGCCGATGCGCGCCTGGTAATCGAGCCGTACCCGGTCCGGGGCGCGGGCCGCGCGCTCGACCACGGTATATACCGGCCGCTGCAGCCGCATGTTCTCGATCATCGCGTCGATGTCGGCCTCGGTTACCTCGGCCGCGGGTCGCTCCATGGCCAGCGATTCGGGCGGACTGATGCTGATCTCGGGCAGCACCTCGAAATGAGCGGCGTACTTCAGATCGCTCTCCGGCCCGAGAGCGATGGGCTCGATGCGTGGCCCCGCCGCGGGCCGGAGCTTCTCCTGAGTCACCGCCTGCGCGAAGGAGCTGCGCATCAGGTCACTCAGCACTTCGGCGCGCACCTGGTCGCCAAACTGCTTGGTGATGACCGCGAGCGGCGCCTTGCCGGGCCGGAAGCCCTTCAGACGCGCCGTACGGGACAGTTTCTTGAGGCGCTGCTGTACTTCCCGCGTTACTTCGGTAGCCGGCACCGCAACTTCGAGACGGCGGGACAGACCGCCCGTGTCAGATAAGGAAACTTGCATCAAGATCAACCTCGAGCCCGGAACCGCACTCCCTGCGGGCCGGTGTTCTGCTGGCGAGACATAAGGAGAAGTGGCGCGAAAGGACTCGCTCTCGTTACGTACCCTTTCGATTCAATTACTTAGACCACCTTCGAGCCCCTGCTGTGTGGGGATTTTCGCACAGCTGGCGAACCTCGGCACATCCGCCGTCGGTCAGCGGCCGATACCGCGGGCACCCCGGGCCCGCAGCCGCTCGGCAGGCGCCGACGCGGTCTGCGCTGGTCTCTCCGTTGGTTCGAGCTCGAGCAGATCAGAATAGGAAGGTCGTGCGATCTTCTGCAGTACGAGCTCTATCTCGTAGCAGGCCTGCGCGTGCTGGTCGACAGGCTGCTCGTAGTCATATGCGTAGTCGTTGTCCGCGAGGTGCCGGACCCGGAAACCATTGACCGGCAGAGATTCCTCGATCTCGGCAAGCAGACTGCACGGCGTATAGAAGCGCTTGTGATCCGCGTTCCAGGCGGACGGGGGGGACGGCCGTCGCTCATACAGGTACTTATGTGGAACGAATATGAGCAGATACCCGCCGATCTTCAGCACGCGGTACCAATCCGCCAGGCTCGCTCGATAGTCGTCTATGTGCTCGAGGCAATGGGACACGAACACCGCGTCCTGACTGAGATCCGCAAACGGCAGAGTCGTCCCGTCATAACCGGGGTAGTCGAGGTCCACACCGATGGCTTGCGGCACGATCGGGACTGCCTGGGCACGGCCTCCGCGATAGCCGATATCGAGAATGTGATCGCCGCCGAGATACTGCCCAAAGAAGCCGTTCTCGATCCGCTGCCAGTACACCTTGCGCGCTTCGATCCCGACCGGCCGCGCCAACCACATCGCCAACGTCATCCGGATCCGGCCGAATGTCAGCGGTTTACGCACAGTCGAGACGCACTGTTTGATGGAATTTGATAGTGGTGCGAAAGGAGAGACTCGAACTCTCACGGGTTTCCCCACTGGATTCTAAGTCCAGCGCGTCTACCAGTTCCGCCACTTTCGCCCGTGCCGTTGCGCGTCCGTCGCCGGCAGCGCGGTGCGGGCCACTCGCAGTATAGCCTGCAGGAGTATAGAGGGACTCGCGCAAGTGAACCCAGGTGCCCGGGTGAGGCACTTACATTGTGAAATCCCCCACCGGGTGCTGTGAACCACGTGGCTGGTACCGGAAGTGACCTGATGGCGCTGCCGCCGATGACCACGGTGGCCCGCATGCTGCGTACCACCACCGAGTACCTGGCGGGCGAGCTCGCATCGCCACAGGCGACCGCGCCCGACTGGTCGGCGCTCGAGTGGCGTACGGCACGCGCCGTGACGGCCATGCATGGCATCTCGGGCTTGCTCGCGGTGAGGCTTCGATGGCAGGGGCCCTTGGGCTGGGCGGAGTTCCTGCGGAGCCAGCACGGGCATATTACTGAGCGCCAGGCGCGGATCGAGGCGCTGCTGCGCCTGGTCGCCGATCGCTGCCGACAGGAAGGTATTCCGGTGCAGGCTCTTAAGGGAGCCGCCCTATGCCTCGAAGGCGTCTATCGTGCGGGAGAGCGGCCGATGGCCGATCTCGATCTTCTTGCCCCGAGGCAGGACACCGAGCGCCTCGGCCGTGTCCTCGAGACTCTCGGCCTGCAGGAGACGCACCGCACCTTCAAGCACCGGGTCTTCGAGGCACCCGATGCACCCCGCCCGAGCAACTTCGGCGAGCATGCCGGTAATGACCTCAAGATCGAGCTGCACGACCGGATCTGCGAGATCCTGCCCCATCGGCAGACGGACATCTCGCACCTGGTGTTGCCACGAGCCGCTGTCGCGGGCCTGAATCCTTACCCCTCGCGGGCTGCTCTCATGGCGCACCTGCTGCTGCATGCCGCCGGCGCCATGGCTTCCCGTAGCCTGCGCCTCATACAGCTCCATGACATCGACCGCCTCGGGAGGCATCTGGCTGAGGAGGACTGGCAGTGGCTCCTCGACTGGCGGCCGTGGTGGGCGTGGCCGGTCCTCGCGCTCAGCGCGAGATATTTCGGTGAAGTGATGCCACCGCAAGTCGCGAGCGGGATCCGTGCGCTCTGTCCGGTGCTCCTGCGGCACGCCTGCGCAAGACAGCGCCTGTCAGATGTCTCGCTGTCGCGATTGTGGCTGGAGGCCTTTCCCGGGATCGAGTGGGCGCACACGATCAGCGAAGCGGTTGCGTTCTTCGCCCGCCGCATCGTTCCGAGTGCGGAGTTGCTGTCGGAGCGGAAGTTCGAGCTCCTCACCGACCCGACCCTGGCGCGGTGCGATTGGGCCGGTCTGTCGCAGAGCCGCAGAATCCTGCGGGCATTGCGCTCGCGGACGCCACGGCCGCGACCGCTGTACAACGTACGCGAAGCACTCGCCGGGCACTGAGTGAGCACGGGTGCGACAAACTCGTGAGCAGCGCTCCCGCGGGACCACTCGGCGACACGAGCCAGCGCGACTACGCTCATAAGCTGCGCCTGTTCAACCGCTTCGCGGAACCCGAGCTGCGCACAGCCCTCGACACACTCTCCCTTACGGCCGGCATGCGCGTGCTCGACGCCGGGTGCGGCACCGGAGAGTC
>JAFAKO010000246.1 GCA_019235245.1 Gammaproteobacteria bacterium | reverse complement strand
GCACACTTCAACCGGGGTTGCGCGTTGCTCGGCCTCGAGCGCGTTCAGGAGGCCTGCACGAGCTTCGCCCGTGCCTGCACGATCCAGCCCGCCTGGGCAGAAGCCCACCTGAACCACGCGGTCGCCGCCGCGCGGCTCGAGCATTGGAGCGCTGCGCTCGAGAGCTACGATCGGGCCATCGCGCTGAAGCCCGGGGGGCTGCCGCAGCACGCGGACGCCCTGAGCAACCGCGGTGCCATTCTCAACGAGCTCGGTCGGCACGCCGAGGCCCTGGCGAGTGCCGAGCAGGCTCTGGCGCTCGACCCGAGCCACGCCGATGCGTACGCGTGCCGCGCCGACGCGCTGAGGAACCTCGGTCGTTATGAGGAAGCGCTGCGCTGCTGCGACCAGGCGCTCGCGCTGTGTCCTGACCACGAGATCGCTCGCGCGAACCGGGGCACGCTGCTGACCGCTCTTGGCCGCCTCGAGGAAGCACTGGAAATCTTCGCCGGCGCCGTGGAAAAGCACCCCGGCGACGCCGAGGCCCATCTCACGCTCGCCCATGCGTCGCTGCTGCGCGGGGATTTCGCGCGCGGCTGGCTCGAGCACGAGTGGCGCTGGCGATCCAAGCAACTCAGCGATCAACAGCGGCATGACCTGCGACAGCCGCTGTGGCTCGGTGAAGAGAGCCTGCGCGGCAAGACGATCCTGCTGCACGCGGAGCAGGGGCTCGGCGATATCCTGCAGTTCTGCCGCTACGCGACGCTCGCGGCCGAATCGGGGGCCCGTGTGATACTCCAGGCGCCATCCACCCTGACGCGACTGCTGCGCACGGTCGAGGGGGTGGAGAGGGTGATCGCGATGGGCGAGGAGCTGCCGGAAACCGATCTGCACTGTCCGCTGATGAGCTTGCCGCTGGCCTTCGGCACAACCCCGACGACGGTGCCCGGCCGCGTACCCTATTTCCAGGCGACAGCCACTGACCGGGACTATTGGGCGCAGAAGCTCGCGGACGGCCGTCGGCCGCGGATCGGACTGGTGTGGTCGGGGGGATTCCGGCCCGGTCGGCCACGCTTCTGGTCGATCAACGAGCGGCGAAATGTTCCTCTCCCCAAGCTCGCCGTCCTGCGCGATGTGGATGCGGATTTTTTCAGCCTGCAGAAGGGGGAACCCGCGGAGTCGGAGCTCGCGGAGCTCAACCGCCGGGGCTGGGACGGACCGCGGCTGCGCGACTACACGAGTGAGCTGCGCGACTTTGCGGACACCGCGGCATTGATCGAGCAGCTGGACCTGGTCATCTCCGTCGATACCTCGACCGCTCACCTGGCGGGCGGGCTTGGCAAGCCGGTGTGGCTGCTGAACCGCCATGACACCTGCTGGCGGTGGCTGCTCGACCGAAGCGACAGTCCCTGGTACCCGACCTTGAAGCTATACCGGCAGACTCGACCGGGAGACTGGGACGGCACGATACGCCGACTGCACGCTGACCTGAACGTCTGGGTGAGCCGGTATCGCGTCAGGGATCGGGCAGACTGAAGAGTGCCCGCAGTGCGGGGTCCGGCGCACCCTTGAATGCCCAGGCGGCTACCTCGAGGTTCCCGGTACCGATGTAAACGACCGGGAACCCGGCGAGCTGCAATGCTCGCAGCAGCGACTTGGCCGTGAATCCGGTCTTGTGCGCGAAAAAATCCTGGCCACTGCGCTCGATCTCGACGCTGTAGCCATAGAGGACATCTACCACCATGATCGGGCCGGCGGGGGACTGGTAAAGCACATCATCGACGTCCAGCCCCCGATCGAGCGTGACTCGCATCACCTCCTGCAGGTCCGGCACCCGGATGTGGGCAAAGCCGCCGTCTTTGAGAACGTGCAGGAATCCTCCAAGAACCCCGCGCACGTGGTGCCGGTAGTAATGCTCGAGGTTGTGCGAGCAGTACACGGCATCGAACTGGGCAGCATCCAGGCTCCGCAGGTTGCGCGCATCGCACACGATATCGGGCTGCCCCTTCGGGTCGAGGTCGAGGAGCAGGTGCTCGAACCCGGCGTACTGTGGCGGCAGCGGGATTGCCTTGCTGTTGCCCCCAACGTTCAGAACTTTCCTGGGACTCGCCATGGCTATGACCCGGCGGACAAGGTTCGTACGTCGATGTCTTCGGGAGCAAGGCCTGCCCGACAGCGGCGCTGCATCTCGCCATAGGCCGCTTCCAGGTGCGCGGTGAACAAGCCGGTGTCGAAGAGGGGTGCGACCAGCCGCTGAGCGTGCAGCTTCGCGCGTAGCTGCTCGAGCCGCTGCGGATCGCTGGCGAGGCTGACGGCAAGTGTCTCGTACTCTTCGGCCGAGTGGGTTATCAGCTCGTCCAGTCCGAGAGCGTCGAGCAGGCTCGCGGTCACTCGCGCCGCGAAGGACTGCCCTGCGCGCGTCAGGATCGGCACGCCGGCCCAGAGCGCGTCGCTCGCGGTGGTATGGGCGTTATAGGGAAGCGTGTCGAGGCACAGGTCCGCTGCTCGCTGACGGGCCAGGTGTTCGGCCACGGGCAGGTGCGGCGCGAACACCAGCCTCGACTCGCCCACACCTCGCGCCAGCGCCTCGCGGCACAGATTCCGCGTCGCTGTCGGACTGCTGTCGAGCAGCCACAGAACGCTGCGCGGAACGGCCCGCAGAATCCGCATCCAGCCGTCGAACACGCCCGGTGTGATCTTCCAGCAGTTGTTGAAACAGCAGAATACGAAAGCATCCTCCGGCAGCGAAAGCTCGCGACGGGAGAACTGCCGTGCGGCGATGAGACGCTTGCGGTCGTTCACCTGATAGCTGTGGGGCAGGTAGACGAGCTGCTCCGCATAATGCGCCCGGCTGTCCTGCGGAATGAGGACGTTATCGGCTACCAGGTAGTCCATGTAGGGCGCCGCCATCGTCCCGGGATAGCCGAGATAGCTGACCTGCACCGGGGCCGCGCGCGCGGCAAAAATGCCGGGACGGGAATTCTGCGTGAATCCCTTGAGATCGATAGCGATGTCGATCCCCCTGGCGCGGGACAGGGCGGCCACCTCGCGGTCGCCGAGGCCGTTGACCTCGAGAAATTCGTCACAGGCCATGGCCACGCGGCGGCGCATGTGGTCGTGTGCGGGCGGCCCGAACGAGAACCCCACGATCCTGAAGCGTCGCCGGTCGTGCGCCTCGAGCAGGCCCGCCGCCAGGTAGGTCGTCGCGTGGTCGTGATAATCCGCCGAGAAGTAACCGAGGCGGATGACCCCGTCGCCGCGCGGGGCGCGCGCAGCGAGGGGCTCGGCCTCTGTCGGACCTGCGGCGGTTACCCAGGACGCGGCGGCCCGGCGCTGGAGGTCGGGCGAATCGAGCAGTGCGAGGGCCGCGAAAGGCTGTGTCACCCTCGCTCCCTCCCTCACCTTCCCGCCGAGCTCCTCGAGACGCGCCGGCAGGGCGGTCCAGTTGCACACCTGCAGCTGGTTGAACGTCAGCGTCCCCAGCAGCCAGGGGTAGTCGGGAGCGATTTGCAGCGCACGCTCCAGGCTTTCGGCGGCTTCAGCGTAGCGTCCGAGTGCCTGCAGGACTCCGCCTCGATTGCGGTGCGCGTCCGCGTAGTCGGGACGCAGCGCAAGCGCCGCCCGGAAGCTCTCCAGCGCGTCATCGAGGCGCCCCAGGTCCTGCAGGACGACGCCGCGGGTATTGTGGGCCTCGGCGGAATCGGACCGCAGCGCCAGCGCTCGCTCACAGCTCGCGAGCGCCGCGTCGGTTCGCCGCAGATCGACGAGCAGCGTTGCCTGGGTGAGCAGCGCGGCGACCGAGCCCGCATCGAGCTGCAGCGCGCCCTCGCAGCTCTGCAGCGCGTCGCCGAGCCGCCCCATTCCCCGCCATGCGACGGCGCGGTTGATCAGCGCCTCGGTGAACCTGGGCCTGATACTCAAGGCACGCTGGTAGCTTTCGAGCGCGTCTGCAAAGCGCTGCAACGCGAGCAGAGTATTGCCCTGGTTGAAGTACGCCTCCGCAAATTCCGGCTCGATGGCCACCGCGCGGGCGTAATTCACGAGCGCACTCTCGAATGAGCCGCTCGCATGCAGCAGGTTCGCGTAGTTGAAGTGCGCCTGGGCGTTGTCCGGCGCTGCGGACACGGCGCGCTGCAGGAGCTCGATGGCTTCTGCAGCCCGCCCGGTCTGAGCCGCGATGATGCCGAGAAGCTCCAGTGCGGCGGGATGCTCACGGCTCCAGTCGAGAATCTGCCGGCATAGCCGGCCGGCTTTCTGCCAGTCACCCGCAGTGTAAGCCGCCGCGGCATCCTCCAGCATTGTGTCCGCGGCGATGGTCACCACAGGCTGCCGGGCGTTCAATGCGCCGGCTCCACTTTGATGTGCGCGGGCGGCAGCCCGGCACTGTAGCGCTCGTACATCTCGAGATACGCCTTCTCGAGGCTACGCGTGAAGCGTGCGGTGTCGAACAGCTCGGCGCTCTCACGCTGGACGGCGAGCTTAGCGCGCAGGGCCGCCAGACGCGCCGGGTCCCGGCCGAGCTCGATCGCGAGCCGCTCGTAGTCCTGCATGCTGGTGGTGATCAGCTCGGGCAGCCCGATCGCCCGCAGCAGGCTCGACCCCATGCGCGCCGCCAGCGCCTCGCCCGCACAGGTGAGCACCGGCAGCCCCGCCCACAGCGCATCACTCGCAGTCGTGCCGGCGTTGTACGGCAGCGTGTCCAGGAACAGATCCGCCGTACGGTAGCGCGCCAGATACTCCCGGAACGGCAGCTTGCCGCCGAACACCAGCCGTCCGGCATCCACGCCCCGGCTACGCGCCTCACGGCGCAGGTTGTCGATAATTGCCGCACTCCCCGCGTACAGAAACAACACGCTGCCCGGTGTCGCCTGCAGGATCCGCATCCAGCTATCGAAAGTCGCCGGGTTGAGCTTGTAGCTGGCGTTGAAGCAGCAGTACACCATCCCCGCCGCCGGCAGCCCCAACTCGGCGCGACTGAACAGCGCCTCCGCCGCCGCACGCCGCGCGTCATTCGGCTGATAGCTCGGCAGGTAGACGATCTTTTCCGCGTAGTGGCGCTCTGCGCCAGCCGGCACCAGCGCCGCGTCGGCGATCAGATAGTCCATGTATGGCGCCGCCATGGTGCCGACATACCCGAGATAGCTCGCCTGCAGTGGCGCTGCGCGCAGGGCAAGAATCCGCGGGCGGCCATCGGCAGTGAATCCCGTGAGGTCGATGGCGATGTCGATCTCCAGATCCCGCGCCAGGCGCGCCACCTCACGGTCGCTGCGCTCGCGCACGTCGATGAAACGCTCAAAAGCGTGCTCCAGGCGCCGGCGCATCGGGTCGCCCGTGTCGGGCCCGAAGGAGAAACCGCTCACCTCGAAGCGTGCGCGATCGTGCGCCTCGAGCACGCCGGCGATCAGCGTCGCCACCGCGTGCTCGCGGAAGTCAGCAGAGAAATACCCTACCCGGATGCGCTGCCGGCGGGCGCGTTGCCCGATCGGCCCGAGTGAGGCATCCGGCGGACACTCCGTGCGCATCCAGTTCTCCGCCGCCTGCCGCTGCAAGTGGGCGTCGTCGAAGAGCGTGAGGACGCCGAACGGATGCGCCGCGGCCTCCCCACGCTCCAGGTCGGCCGCGAGCCGGACGCGCTCGGCGTCGAGATCGTGCCAAAGAGCGATGTGCATCGCCGCGTAGAGACGCATCGCCCGCGCCGTCGCCGGCGCAGCGCTGCAGGCAAGCGCAGCGTCGTAACTCCGGACTGCCTCCCCATAGCGGGCGAGGTCACGAAGCAGATTGCCCCGATTGGCGTGTGCCTCGGCGAAATCGGCCTTCAGCGCCAGCGCGCGGTCGTAGCTCGCCAGGGCTGCCTCGTGGTGCTTCAGCTCTTTGAGCAGATTGCCCCGGTCGCACCAGGCTTCCGCGAAGTCCGGCTTGAGCGCGATGGCACGGTCATAGCTTACCAACGCCGCGGGGTACTGCCGCAGCTTCTTCAATACCAGGCCGCGGTCACAGAGCGCCGGGGCGAAGTCGGGTTTGAGTGCGATGGCCCGCTCCAGGCTCGCAAGCGCCGCGTCGTATTGCGCGAGCTGCATGAGAACCAGGCCGGAGAGGTAATGCGGCTCGGGCAAGCGGGGGTCGAGCACCGTCGCCCGTCGCAAGCTCTCGAGCGCGGCATCCAGCCGACCCAGCTCCTTCAGTGCCAGCCCGTGATTGACGTGCGCCGCGGCATTGTTGGGATCGATCGCCAGCGCACGGCCGATCAGCACCGCCGCCTGCTGCGGATTGCCGCTCTGTGCGGCGGTGACCCCGAGCAGGTGCAGCGCATCGAAATGCTCCGGTTCGCGACTCAGGATCTCTTGGTACAGCGTGCGCGCGGACGCCAGCTGCCCCGCGCGATGCAAGGCGATCGCCTGCTGCAGTCGCTGCGGCGCCGCGTGCGCATTCATCGGATCAATGCTGCTCGCACTCGGCGCCGAGACAGAACATCTTCACGACGATGAAGGTCGGCGTCAGGCTCTCGGTGAGCTGCTGGTAATTCGCCGCCGCACCGACATCCTGCGAGAGCTGCTCGAGGGTGCTCTTGGAGACATCGGCGAGCGAGTTGGCGCCCGACAGCGCGCCGGCGAGCGCGCCGGCTTCGGATACCGGCACGCCGGTCGCCGTGCCGCTCACCTGGATGTTGTTGGCACCGATGACCTGCACGGCCGCAATATTCAGGTTGCCGGCTACGCGGATGCCCGCTTCACCGGCATTCACCGCCCCCTTAGGGGCGATCAGGTCGACGAGGCCCGGGGTCTCGTCGGGACCGGTCAGCAGCTGCCCGATGCCGCTCCCGCTCACATCGTTGATCGGATTCACGAATACGTTGCCGTTCGCATCGGTCTGGATCACCGGCGGAGGCGCTCCCGAGGCGCTCTTGGCGCCGCGGCCGGCGTCGATGTTGCCGTTGGACGCCCACAGGATGATGTCGCCACCTTCGAGCGTCAGCATGCGCGAGGTGTTCACCTCGAAGTTCTGATCGGCAAAGCCCTCGATGGCACCGGACCCCAGCACCAGCACGCCGAGATTGGCGGCCGCGGCGACGAAGGGATTGAAGGACTGCTTGATGAAGGTGAGTGACGCCGGCGGATTCGGGACACCGACCACGACGGATCCGCCGGGGGCCAGCATATTGATGTCGCCCCCCTGCTCGGTCTTCAGCTGGCTGAAGAACAGGTCGATATCGCCCTGGTAGCCGAGCGGCGTGCCGGCGGCGTCCTTGGTCGGGAACAGGGTGCCGATGGCGGTGTAGCCGCGCTGGTAGTCCGTGCCCTGCATGGTATGTGCGAGTCCAGTGGCGTTGAGCTCGTCGTTCAGCACCTGCGCGATGAACGGCAGCTGCTGCGCGCGCGTCAGCGCCTCGAAGGCGGCGAGCGCGGCGGGATAGCTGAGGGTGCCGCCCGCGGGCTCGAGTTGCTGCATGTAGGCGATGAGCTCGCTCGCGTAGCTGCTCGGCGCTCCCGCAGGGGTCGGACCGATATAGTCCTTGATGAAGCTGTCCGTTGCGGGCCAGCGCAGCGCACCCTCGGCGCTGCCGAAGCCCGCGCCGACCAGCAGGGAGGCACCCGTCTGTGGCAGACGCGCGTCCGCGAGGCTGCCGGTGGTGACGATACCGGCCGAATCGCCGAGGTTGAGCGCTCCGCCCGCCAGGACCTCGACGTGACCGGGGCCGCCGACGATGATACCTGCGTTATTGGGGAGCACCTGGTTGGTGATCGGCACGGTGGGCGTCGAGTAACTGATGTTGCCGCCGGCCTCGATGAGCGTGACATCCGACGGATTGAGATTCTTTCCGGCGTAGGTCAGGTCGTAGATGCTGCCGCCGGCGATGACCGCGGCCGACTTGGGGAACGTCAGCTGACTCACCGAGATGCTGCCCGTGTTGGCGACCACGTGAATCGCCTCCGGGTCGTTCTGATGCAGCGGCGTCAGCGGCAACTGACCCGTGATGCCCGTATTGATGGCCGGTGACTCGATGCTCGCCCAGGTCGAGGGATCGGTCTCGTACATCGTCGCCACGACCAGGCTGGTCAGGTCGCGGTTGGTGCTGCCCGTGATGTAGCCCTGCGCGAGCAGATCCAGCTGGCCCACGGAGGAGGGGAAGAGGTTGAGGCCGCTGGTGCTGCTCGTGCCGGTCGCGAGCACGTCGAGGTCGCCGGACAGGGCCGCCACCCGCAGGGTTCCCGGGTAGACGAGGTTGTAGGTCTGAACCACGTAGACTTGCGGCAGGCTGATGTTGCGCTGATTGAGCACGCCGATCGGCAGATTGCTGATGTCGTTGTGCAGCACCACGTTTCCGCCGCTGCTCACGACGTCGACCGCGCTGTCCGTACCGTAGGTGTAGAAGTATGCCAGCCCGTGGCTGGCCTTCGAGTTCTTCACGGTCAGCGGCAGCGTGGTGCTGTTGGCCAGCAGGTTGAGATCGGTACCCGCCCGCGCACTGACGTCGAAACTGCCCTCGCCCACGACCAGAGTCGGGTAGATCGCCGCGGCTGCGAGTCCCGGCGCGAGATCGGTCTGGTCGAGACCCGTCAACACCGTGCCGAGCGTGGTGCCGGAGTTGAGGCTCGCTCCCGCGCTGATCGCTGCGTTACCCCAGTCGTCCTCGAAGATGCCGCTGCCGATGTTGCCGCCGGCGCGTACCTGCAGTTGCCCACCGCCGGTGAGGAGCACATTCGCGGCGCTGGGTATGCTGCCCGGGGCGCCGAGCAGCTGCCCGGTGGTCGGAATGACCGCCGACACGTTGACGATATCGCCACCCGCGCTGAGTGAGATGTCGCCGCCCCCCAGGGCGCCGATACCCTGCTCGAAGTTGCTGAAGAGGATCCACCAGCTGGCATTCTGACCGGTCGAGATCAGCGCTCCGCTGTTCACCTGGCCACGCCGCCAGAGCCAGTCCGACACGAACTGGACGCTCGGCGCGCTGCGGATGTCACCGCTCGCAGTCACGGTGATGTTGCCACCCATGGTCGGATAAGCCGCATTCGCCGGCGGCTGGAACAGCGCCGACTGGTCGGGCGTCAGCTGCAGCGGCACGCCCGCGGTATAGACCACGGAGGAGAGCGGATCGCTTTCGGCCACCTGGATCGCGCCGCCCTGGTAGCCGTTGAAGCTGTACCCGAGCAGCACGTCGCCACCCGCGGCGATGTCGATGCTGCCATCGCCCGTGCGGATCAGATTTCCCGGTGTCAGGATGACGTTGCCACTGTTCGGCACGGTTCCGGCATTCGAAGCTGACATCGTCTGCGGCACGACGGCGAGCGGATTGGCCGCCGCCAGATCCGCGCCGGCGGTGAGCCGGTAGGACCCCGAATCGGCGATCGGACCGGATTCACCGAAGGTCCAGGACGGCAGCGCGCTGCCGCTGTTCGTGAATCCGTCACTCAGGGAAGCGTTGAAGATGAGATTCCCGGCCGCGCGCAGCGTCACGTTCACGGGTGCGCCGAGCGCCGTGTTCCAGCTGTTGAGGTCCCAGACACCGGCTGGATTGGTGGTGTTGTCCAGTGTCAGATCGCTGCTGCTGTCGACTTCGATCCCGGGTCGCACCTGCACGAGATTGTTGGTCAGTCCCAGGCGGCTCACGATGGCGGCGGAATTGGCCGCGAACGTCGCCGCATCGGTGAACAGCAGGCCGCTGAGGTCAGCGACATCGCAGCTGCCGCCGGAGCCACAGCCGTTGTCGGCGCCGCCGAGGTCGGTGGCCTGGTAGGCTCGGACACCCTCGACGACTACCGGCCTGCGGGTGTCGACCTGGACGAAGGAACCGACGGCGTTGATCTGGACATCGTTATCACCGGCGACGCGTGGCGCGCGCAGGGTCAGGGTGCCGTCAGTGGCTGCATCGCCACCGCCGCTCAGGGTGATGGTGGTCGGCGCCGCGGCAGTACCACTGCTGATCGTGATGTAGCCGCTTGCCGTGCCGAGCGTGATGTCGCCCCCGTGCGCCGGCGCGGCCGTACCGTTGGCGCCGGCCGGTCCGGGCGCACCGCCGTTTGCCAGCAGCTGCGCGCCGGAGCCGACGGTCAGACCGGTTCCGGCCCAGAGAGCGATGCTGCCACCGTTGGTGTCGAATCCGCTGCTGCGACCGCTGGTGTTGATCGTGCCGGAGACCGCTATGGAGCCCTGGTCGGCCGCGAGGTCGAAGCGGCTCGCCGTGACGGTCCCTGTGAGGCTCACCTGGGAATCGCCGCGGGTCCGCAGGTCGAGTGCACCGGTAAAGCCGCTGCCCGACAGCAGCGCATCGAGTGTATCGAGCCCGCCGCCGCCGAGACCCGAGCCGACATCGAGCGTGAAGTTGCCCTGCTGCTGCCCGGGAGAAGCGCTGCCCTTGAGCGTGCTGCCCGCGAAAATGAATTGTCCGAGCGGCGCGGATACGCTCAGGCTGCCAGCATCGCCGTGGACTTTCCCATCAGCCGATGAGGCGCCCGATACATCGACGGTCGCGCCGCTGCTCACGCTCACATTCCCCTGGCTCGCAACGAGCGAGATCGTGCCGGCTGGCGCGACCGCACTCGTGACCCCGAAGCTGCGGCTCGCTCCCGCGACGCTCGTGAGGGAGCCCTGGCCCAGGACCAGGTCGCCGCTCGTCGCCGTGAGCGCCAGCAGGCCGGACGGAAGATCGATGCGACCCCCCTGGACGATGGAGCTGCCCTGGATCGACAACGCTCCGCCAAAGGGCACGGCGTTCGTGGGCACACCGCCTGCCGCCGGCGTGATGGTCACGGCGCCGGCGGTGATGATGGACTGACTCGCGGCACCTGCGGCGGTGAGGGCACCAGCCTCCAGGGACACCGGCACGGCGGCGTTGCCAGTGCCCGCGACGACGAGCGAGCCGTTACCCGCTCCCTCGATCTCGCCGTCGGCGCTCAGCGTGACGGCACTGAATCCGTTCAGCGCCTTGCTTCCTGCGCCGAGCGTGATCCCTCCGGAGCCCGGTGACGCCGACGCCACCGCCCGGAAGGTGACCGTACCGGTCCCTGTCGGGGGACTGGCAAAAAGGTTGGCCGGAGCGCTGCCCGTGTTGGAATTCGCGAGACTGATTGCGCCCGCCTGCAGAGTCGAAGCGCCGCTGCCGTAACCATCGATCGCCCAGGCGTCCAGCGTGAGGCTGTCGAGCGCGGCGTTGGGCGAGCTGCCGGTCCCGAGGTCGACCGCGCCGTAGAAATCGATGGTCGAAGTGCTGCCGAGGGTGAGTTGCTTGAGTCCCGTCAATTGCCCCAGGAATTGTGAGGTGAGGTTCAGTCCCGGGGGCGCGGCGCTGCCGCTCGGCACGTCACCGAGGCTGATGCGGCTCGAGTACAGGCCCATGGCGGGCGCCGCGATGGTTGCACCGGGCGCGGCCGTGGTGTTGGTGCTGTAGAGCAACAGGTCGCCGCTGGCCTGCAGCGTCGCCCCGGACGCGATCGACAGCTGGCCGACCGGCGTCGTCGCCGAGGTGCCGATCTCGAGTGGCACGGCCGCCCCACCCGATGCCCGCACCAGAGCACCGCCCCCCTGAAAGACGAGCGCCTCGGGAGTTCGACTCACCGTGCCAGTCCCGTCGAGCTTGGCCCCCGCATCGAAGTTGATCTGTTGCTGCGCGGCGAGGATGACCTCCGGCGCTTTCAGCGCGACGGTGGAATTACCGAGCTCGATCGCCTGGGTCGGGCCGACCGTGACCTGCTCGCCGAGCGAGGTGTTCTCGACTGCCGCCCCGAGAGCCAGCGTCTGCGCGCCGAGGTTGCTGAGGGACTGGGCGCTGAGCTGCAACGGGCCTCCGGCAGCGCCGGGAGCCGCGGACACTGAGTCGAGCACCAGGATGCTGGGCGCCTGGATGGACACGTCTCCCCCGCTGCCCTTGACCGTGATCGGCGCGCCGCTCGCGCTGGCTCCCGCTACGAAGCTTCCGGGCGCAAAGTTGATGGTGCCATTCAGCAGCAGGCTCGAGGTCGCGGACAGCTGCAGCGCGCCGGCATCGGCCGGCAGGCTCGGCGTCGCCGTCCCCGCGGTGGCCGCGGCACTGCTGAAGAAGGTGTTGGCATAAGAAGAGGTGTACTGCGACTGCGAGTTGACGACCGGGTTCGGCGCCACGAACACGGTCGAAGTCCTGCTGTCCTCGACGTCGGTTCCGGCCACACCGAAGCGCGCGGCGACCTGGTAGCCGCCCCCGGCCTCCTGCACCACCGAGCCCGGCGCCAGATCGCTGTTGAGCTTGACCACCTCGATGGCATAGGCGCCGGGGAGCAGCGCATACCGTGCCGGCAGCAGCGCATAGAATCCGGCCGCAAGACCGGGCACACCGGAGAGATAGATCGTCTGATTGCCGCTCGCGGCAGAGCCTCGCTGGTACTGCGGATCGAGCGGCGAAAATTGCGACCCGAGCGTGGGCAGGATGGCGTACTGGTACCTGCCGGTAGCCGGCGCGAGTACGTCCGTGGATCCGCCGGGTCCCTGGATCCACTCGTAGGCGTACAGATCGCCGCCGCCGGACAGATCGACGGTGGCGCCCTTGCTGACGGAGACGTCGGCGCCGTTGAGATTGATGGTCTTGGCCGGCGGCGCAGTGAACACCTGGGTCACCGCGGAGTCCGGAGAGTAGGTCCACTGCTGCCCGTTCAAGGTCGATCCGAAAGGGATGGTCACACCCTGGGGTGATACGGAGGTCACGCTGCCGGACGCGAGAGTCACCGTGCCCTGCGCCGTGCCCCCGGATCCGGTTCCCTGCAGCGTGATCCAGCCGAGCGGAGCACGCAGCACGCCCTCCTGCGTGATGGTGGGTGCGTTGATCGTGAGCAGCCCGCCAGCCGATAGAGGCACTGCGGCCGTCCCGGCTGCCGGCAGCACGGTCACCGGCGACGCGGAAGTCAGAGTGAAGTCGGAGTTCGAGGTCGGATAGACCTGTTGCGCCTGCAGGGTGAGGGGAGCGGCGAGGTTCAATCCCGCGCGCACGGGCGCGTAGCTCGGGTCGCCGGCCGGGGTCTCCAGCGGCGGCGGTGTGGTCACCGGCGACTGCGCGATGCTGAGGCGCAGATCGCCGCCGCTCGTAAGCTGCTGCGTGGCAAACCCCTGCCAGCCGCTGATCCCGCGGATATCGATCAGTTGCGCATTCACCGCCAGCGAAGCGCTGCACGGGGAGCCGCTGCAGCTCGGTGTGAGCACGGCGCTCACGTTCGGATTGACGGGGATGCCGAACGAGGTGGGCGTGTCGAAATAATCAACCTGGTTGAGGTAATTACCGAGCGCCACGTAAGGGGAGTTCAGTCGCAACGCAGCCCCGGGGTTGCCCTGCAGCACCGGCGCATCGAGCACGAGGCTCGCAGCAGTGGTCAGCGAAACGGCACCGCTTGCGGCGATGACGTCGGCACTCTTGAGCGTAATGCTGTCGAATCCGCCTGCCGCGATGCCCGGTGCGCTGATGTCGGCGACGCCGCTCTGCGGCGTCGTGGGCAGCGCGCTCGCCGGCTGGGCGCTCAACGTCAGGGTGCGCGTATTAAGCGGGTAGGGAAACAGCAGGTTAGGGTTGTTGTTCGCCGTCGCGACGTAGTCGAACAGGTCGATCCCGAGCGTTAGCGAGCCGCCGCCCGCACCCGCCAGGCGGTGTCCGCCCTGCGATGCGGCCTGGCCGAGGAGACTCCCTTGCAGAACGAGCCCTTCGCGCGCATCGATGGCAATGGATCCGGCGTTACCGGCCACCGTGGTCGGCGTCACGCCGTTGGTGTTGACGATATCGAGCACCGCGGCAGTGCCGCGCACATCGATGACCGAGCCGGGATCCGTTACCACGAAGCCCTTGTAAGCCTGCAGCGAGACGTTCCCTCCGGGGAGCACCGCCCCCTGCCGATACCCGAGCGGATTCAGGGTGTCGACCTGCGCGTACCCCGCCGCGTCGAGATCCGCGTGCGGTCCGAGGAGGATCTCCTGGTCCGCGAAGAAACCCGTCCCGCCAGGACTGGCAACGAAGCTCGCGGCTCCGAGCTGCAGGGCGATGTGACCCCCCGGCGCGCGCAACGAGCCGAGCTCCGTCACGCTGCCGGTGTTGCTCCTCGCCGTAAGACTCAGGCTTCCGCCGGGATCGGTAGCGACGGTCGCGTTCTCCCCTTGCCAGACGAAACCGCTGTCCGGGATGCCCGGGGCGTTGCCGGTTGCAGTGGAGGTGAAGCTCATGCGGACCGGGGCGCGCCTTGAGGGCGGCAGGGTCTGCAGAGATGCAAAGCTCTCGAGTGAGGTACCGGTGGGCTCGGCGAACGGATTCTGCGTGAATACCAGATTTTCCTCGATCGGATCGATGAGCAGCGGCGCGGCGCCCGCGCTCATGCTGCCGATAATCACGTCGTTCTGACCGGTGATGTTGTAGCTGCCGAACCCCCGGTTGCCGAAGAAGCCGGGCGCGAGCAGCAGCTCGCCGTCCGTGCCTGCCGCGGTCTCGCCCAGCGTTACCGATCCTGAGGAGATCGACAGCGTCCCACCCTTGCCGGCGGTCAGGCTGTCGCCGAGCAGCGCCACCCCCTTGCCGATCTGGATGAGTCCGGTGGAGGGTGTCCCCGGCACCCCGAGCGCGGCCGCCAGCGTGATGGTGCCGGCGGCGCCCGGAGTGAGGACGTTGCTGCCGTTGATCCAGCCTCCGCCCGAGACATCGATGCGGCTGTCGGTTCCCAGCACCACGTTGCCGCTCGCGCTCATGGCGACGCCGCCGCCGTTGATCACGAGCGGCGCGGTTCCCGGCATCACGGTGACGGTGGGCGAATCGTTGATCCACTCGCCGCTCGTGTCGATGCCGGCGCCGGCGGCGAGGGTGATGTCGTGTGCATTGGCATCGGCATCGTTGGTCGGGATGGTGTTGAGACTGACCGTCCCGCCATGCGCGATGAGGTTGCCTGCGATGTTGATCGACTGGATCGAGGTGACAGCGAGTGCACCCGTCGGGGCGAGCACGAGGTCAGTGCCCGCGGGCAGCGTTACCGCACCGTTACTGTAGATGCTGAGCCGGTTGAAGCCACCCTGTGCCAGGAGGGTCGGCGACAGCATCGTGATCGCCTGGAGATCAGGGGGCAATGTCGAGGTGAGATCGGCGTAGTCGAAGTCCGCGCCGAGCGGATCGGAGAGGTGGTTGGTAAACTCCACCGCCGGGGTGCGCAGATCGGCCCCGCTGCCCAGAGCCGCGCAGTTGCATCCGAGTGACAGCAGCGCGCCCTCGGGGAGCGAGCCCGGGTTGCGCTGCAGGATGCCCGCCACGGTCTGCCCGAGCATCGTGCCGCGCAGGTAGATCTGCTGTGCCAGAACGGCGACCTCGCCGGCGCTCGCACCCTGCGTGTAGCCCGGATAGTAGGTCTGGGTGCTCGAGGCGGTAGTGGTGCCCCAGGTCGGGTCGGTATAGGAGTAGCTGTTGGCGAAACCGACGTAGTCGATGGTGTTCGGCGCATTGCTGATGTCGTAGACTTTGCCGTTCGTCGCCACGAGCTTGCTGGTGCTCGGCCCGGTGCCGCCCTGGAAGGCGACGCTGCCGCCGGAGACGTTGAGCGTCGAGCCGGCACGGGTGATCACATCGCCATTGGAATTGAGCTGAATCGTCCCGCCAGTGGTCAGAATCTGCTCGATGCCCAGTTGGATGTTGCCTACGTAGGGTGCGACATTGAACAGGGTCGAGCCCTGATTGGCATTGACGATCACCTTCGAGCCGTGCAGGAATCCGCTGCGCAGCAGCGGATCGTTCTGCAGATCGATACTCTCGAGCGTCACCTGCACGAGCTCGTTGGTCGCCGGCACGGGCACGTTGCTCAATCCCGAGACGTCGATGCTGCTGCCGCTGTCGAGATAGATGCGCCCGCCGTCGTTGAACGCGACCCCGTTGTCGGAGAACTGCTGCGACGGATTGGCCGCCGCGTTGACCTGCACCGTCGCTCCCGGCGCGCGTACCCTGGCGCTGCCCTGCAGCGCCACCGTCTGCCCGACCAGCGCGACCTGCGAGGGAATGAAGTTCTGCAGGTTCGCCTGTGAGATCGTTGCGCCGCTGCCCGCATCGGGCAACACCTGGGTCACACTGCCCGGCGCCAGCGTGAGGTTCCCCCCCTGGTTGGGCAGCAGGCCCCCGAAGCCCTGCGCACTCGGGTCCGTGAACCCGGGGTTGCTGGCGTTCGAGGTGTCACCGGCGACGAGGAAGACCGAGCCGTTCTGGCTCACCGAGGTGGTCGCCGAAACCTCACCGGCCTGGTTGACGATCATGCCGGCGAGCGTGACGTTGCCGCGCGGCGCGCTGACCTGCCCCTGGTTCGCGACCGTACCGCCGCTGTTGACTTCGATCAGCAGTCCACGGAGCGAGGGGTCGTTGCTCGCGGCGAGGTAGACCGCACCGCCCGCCGCCATGAGCGTCTGGCCGCCCGGCGTGGTCACGGTGCCCGCATTCGTGACCGCAGATCCCAGCAGCATGATGCGCCCGCCCTCGCTGGTGGTGAGGGTTGCACCGGAGTTGACGGTGACGTTGCCCGCAGGCGCTGTGCCCGTCGCGGCCTGAAACACCGGCGGCGGCGTGCCGTTGCCCGTGAGGTTGTTATTGTTCGACAGCAGGCCGTTCTTGAAGAGCGCATACGGGTCTGTCGAGGTGCTGACCGGCGCGATGTTCAGCGTGGAGGCGACCAGTCCGCCGACGTCCACCTGCGCACCCTTGTCGAACACGATGCCGTTCTGATTGATGAGATACACCTGGCCGTTGGCGTTCAGCGCACCGGCGATGGTGCTGGGAGTGGCGCTCCAGATCTCGTTGAGGGCGGCGGCGGTGGTCGAGGGTTGATGAAAATTGACGGTGTAGCCGTGGGCGATGTTGAAATCCGCCCAGTTGAGAATCGCCTGGGCGCTCGCCTGATTCACGTTCATGGTCGTGCCGCTGACCGTGGCCGCCGCGGTGCCGTATTGCACGAACGATGGCACCGCGGCGCCGCACGCGCCCGCGATGCACGGCGTGGGAAGCGGCGGGTGGGCGGCGTCCGCGACGGCCGTCAGCAGCGCTGCGGTGAAAGCGCCGGCAACCCACACGCGTCGCCGCAAGAGCCGCGGCACGGCGAAGACGAACCGGACGCGCTGCGCCGTGCGCGCGCTTGAGCTTCGAGGTACTGGCATGAGACTCGCGCGCCTATGCTGATGATGCTGCGGCGCTCGGGTCATGATAACGCAGCGCGCTTCCTCGAGATCATCAAACGACGAGCGGCAACACCGTCATCTCTCCGCAGGGCGGTTGTCATGGAGCCGTCATACGCTCTGCGTAGCCTGCGAAATTTGGACCGCTACGCACAGACCTTCCAGCACGCGCTCGCAAGCTTCCAGCAAGGGCAGCTGCCCCAGGCCGAGGCGCTGTGCGCCGACATCCTGCGCAACGATCCGCGTCATTGCGATGCGCTGCATCTCGCGGGTCTCGTCGCCATGCAGGTGGGTGAGATACCGAGATCGATCGAGCTGATTCGCCAATCGCTCGACCTGCGGCCCCACCAGGCGGTCGCTCACCTGAATCTCGCCAACGCGCTGCTGCGTGCCGGGAAGCCCCAGGCCGCGCTCGTGAGTTGTGACGCAGCACTCGCGCAACGCCCCGACTATGCCGAGGCACTCAACTGCCGCGGCAACGCGTTGCTGCAACTGCAGCGGCCCGCCGAGGCAGTGGCGAGCTACGATCAGGCGCTGCGCTCACGCCCGGAGCTCGCGCCACTGCACAACAACCGCGGCCACGCTCTGCGCGACCTGCAGCGGAGTGAGGATGCCCTCGCCAGCTATCGCCGTGCGTTACAGCTTCAGCCGGGACTGCGGGAGTCGCTGCTCGGTGCCGGCGAGATGTATCTCGCGCTCGGTCAGCCGCACGAGGCCAGCCGCTGCTGCGAGGCAGCGCTCGCGCAGCATGCGGGCGATCCGGACGCCCTGCATCTGCGGGCGCGGCTCCACCTGCGCCTGCGTGAGCCGGCCGCAGCCCTCGCCGATGTCGACCGGGCACTGGCAGTCCGCCCCGATGCCTCCGCACTGTTGATGACACGCGGCAACGTGCTGTGCCAGCTGCGGCGCCTGGAAGAGGCGCTGCAGGTGTATCGGGACGCACGGCGCCTCGCGCCTGCCGACGTCGAGCCGCCGCTGAACGAGGGGCACGCGCTCACCCTGCTGCATCGCTACGAGGAGGCTTTGGCGTGCTACGAGCAGGCGGCAACCCTTAAGCCGGACTGCGCGAAGGCGTATCACTGGCAGTCGGTCACGCTGCGTCTGCTGAGACGGCCGATCGAGGCGCTCGCCGCCAGCGAACTTGCGCTGGCGAGCGATCCGCACCACGTGGCCGCCCTCAATGCCAAGGGTCACGCGTTGTACGAGCTCGACCGCTACACGGAGGCGCTTGCCGCTCATGAGCAGGCGCTGCGGCTCGACGCGCGCTCCGCGGAGGCACTGAGCGGCTGCGCGCGGGTGATGCTGCCCTCGGGGCGTCCCGAAACGGCGGCCGGCTACCTGGAGCGCCTCCTCGAGGTCGAGCCCGAACTGCCGGCCGCCGAGTTCAGCATGCTCCTGCATGCGCGCCTGCTGTCGTGCGACTGGCGGGACTACACGCAGCTCACGGCGGGGCTGGAGCAGGGAATCGAGAGCGGCAAGCGCATCGCTCCGCCCTCGCTGTATACCGCCTCGGGATTGGCCCCCGAAGATGCTCTGCGCTGCGCCCGCGAGCACGTCAGGGCCAACCTGGGCACGGTGAGCCCGGCACCGTGGAGCGGGGCACCCTATGGCCATGAGCGGATCCGCGTCGCCTACCTGTCGGGCGATTTTCGCGAGCATCCGGTGTCGTTCCTGATGGCGAGCATCTTCGAGGGCCACGATCGCTCCCGATTCGAGCCGATCGGGCTGGCGACTCGGCCACCCGATGACAGCGCTCTGGCGCGGCGCGTGGTCGCCTCGTTCGAGCGCTTCTTCGATGTGACGAGGCAGCAGGACACCGAGGTCGTGGCGCTCCTGCGTCGACTCGAGGTGGATATCTGCGTCGATCTGAGCGGCTACACCGCGTACGCCCGGCACGGCGTATTCGCGCGCCGCGCGGCGCCGGTGCAGGTCAACTATCTCGGCTATCCGGGAACTCTCGGCGCACCCTTCATGGACTACATCATCGCCGATGCGCTGCTGATCCCGGAGCCGGAGCAGGCGTTCTACAGTGAGAAGCCGGTGTACCTGCCCCACTGCTACCTGCCGCCGGGCGACCGCCGCGCAGTCGCCGCGGGGGCGCAACGCCGCAGCGATCACGGCTTGCCCGAGCAGGGCTTCGTCTTCTGCGCATTCAACAATCACGCCAAGATCGTGCCGCCGATGTTCGAGGTGTGGATGCGGCTGCTCCATGCCGTGGAGGGGAGCGTGCTGTGGCTCACCCAGGGGAGCGAGGCGGTCACGCGCAATCTCACCGCGGAGGCCGTCCGGCGCGGGATTCAGGCGGAGCGGCTGGTGTTCGCGCCGCGCGTGCCGAAGGTGGAAGACCACCTCGCCCGGCATCAGCTCGCCGACCTGTTCCTCGACACCCTGCCGTACAACGCCCACACGACGGCGAGCGACGCGCTCTGGTGCGGACTTCCGGTGCTCACCTGCCTGGGCCGCAATTTTCCGGGACGGGTCGCCGCGAGTCTCCTCGAGGCGCTCGCCCTGCCGGAGCTCATCGCCACGAGCCTCGAGGATTACGAGTCGCGCGCGGTCGAGATGGCATGCGACACCGCCCTGCTGGCACGACTGCGCACGGAGATCAGGCGGCAGCACGAAGCTCACCCGCTCTTCGACGCCGGTATGTTCTGCCGTCACCTCGAGACCGCCTACACCATGATGCGGGACCGATGCGAGCGCGGAGAGCCTCCCGAGACGCTCCACGTAAAGCCCGGTGCCCGCGCATAGCGCACGGCGCGACCAGGGCCCATGCAATGTTTCTACATCAACCTGGATGAGGCGCATGCCCGGCGCGAGCAGATCGAGCAGGGTTTCCGGAGGTACTGCACGAGCGGTTGGGAGCTGCGCCGGTTTCCCGCGCTCGATACACAGTACGTCCGTCAGCGGGGAATCCCCGGGCGTATTCGCGACACCGAGAAAGCCTGTTTCGCCAGTCACCGCGAACTGATCCGCAGCACCCTGCATGACGAGCGGCCCGTCTTCGTGCTCGAGGACGATACGATGCTCGGTGCCCGGACCTTTACGACGCTCGACCGGCATGTGCTGGGTGCGCCGGAGGGACCATGGGACCTGACCTTCACGGACGTCCTGTTTCCCGATACGGGGGCGATGCTCGATCTTGCGGGGTTGCGGCGCGATTGGCAGCGCCGGAATCGCGGCCGAAATGATCCGCAGCTGCTGTTCATCGACCTCGCGCGCGTCAACTTCGCCGGCTCATCGGCGTACGTCGTCCACGGACGGTCGAAGGCAAGACTCCTGCGCTGGCTCGAGTCCGCCGACGCCATGGACATTCCCTACGATCTCTTCATCCGCAAGCTGGTTCACGAGGGTCATCTGAGGGCGAGGACCATCTTCCCGTTCATTACCACCCTGTCGCTCGCTGCGACGTCCTCGCAACTGCAGTTGTCGCACGACGAGGCACCCAATCTGGTGTGGAACACATTCCGGAGATTGATGTGCCTCGAACGGGACCTGGGGGCGCAGCAGGCCACCCTCACCGAGATCTCCCGGCAATTGTGTGACGAGGAGTCTCGCGCGATCGGTACCGTCGTCGCCGCGATGCTGTCGATGCAGCACGACACGGCGCGCCAAAGTCCGGGCCAGCCCACGGAATAGGCGCCGCTCTCGCTAAGAAAAAGGGCCCCGTGCTGCCACGGGGCCCTGATGCCATCGTTCAAATCGCGGGATGAGCTGGATTACTTTTGTTGTGCGATCGTTACCGCGAACGGTACCGTCGTTGCCTGATAGTACACGGGCGAAGACGGAGTATTTCCAGACCGTGTCCAGTTCACGTTACCCGCAGCGGTCGAGCCGGTAGTGGCCGGATCGAGCAGGATGCCTTCCGCCGCCGAGGGCCACGCTCCCGTGGAACTCGACGCGTCGGCTATGGTCGAGCTCTTCAGGAAGCTGACCACGCCCTTCTGGAAGGCTGACTGCGACGCATCTGCCACCCGGCCCGCGTAGCCGACCTGGGTCGCATAGTCGTAGGTGCCATTCCACACGTTCGTGTATTGCGTGGTCGCGTTGACCGCCGAGTTGACGTTATCGGTCGTGCCCGTTCCCGTGTCGATACCGTTGCCGTTGATCTTCACGAAGTCGTAGTCATTGGTGCCGGCATTGGTCTGCCCGTAGAGCGGCGGGAACTCGACTCCGATCACCCCGATCGCCGCGAAGCCCGCGTGGTTATTGGCGAAGGACAGATCGTCCACGATCGCCTGGCTGGTCTTCTCGCTGATGTCCAGGAAGGTACTGGTGAAGCTCGCCGCGCTGCAGGCCGAAAGCGCGCTGCAGGTGCTGTAGCCGCCCGCGATGCTCTGCGGCGCCGTGGCTCCAGAAAGCGGGGTCTTGCTGTACGGATAGCCCAGGAAGTACGCATTCGCGCCGGTTCTCGTGCCCGATCCGATGCTGCGGTCGAGCAGTGCGATGGCTCCGAGTCCGGTCAGCGGCGAGCCGTTGTCGCCGTTCAATTGTCCCCAGGAGGTGATGCCGTTGTTCTGGGGCCCCTGGTAGATGGCCGCCATCTCCGCCTTGGAGAAGTTCTTCTTCTGCGCATAGACATTCGCCGTCACGGCGATGGCGAACGGCGACACCCACAGCGAAGCCGGGTTCTTGGTCGTGTAGGTCGTCACGAGGCCCTTATCACTTCCTGGCGGCAGGTTCCAGCCGTAGCCGCACAGGGTGGCCTCGGTGTCCGTCACACCCCAATCGGGGCTGATGCTGGCCGTGAAGGCCGGCGTGCCCTGGGTCGTGTAGTTCGGATTGATGGGGCTCTTAGTTCCTGCGAAGCCCGAGATGGCGGTTGCCGAGCCCAACGAGGTTGTCGAGGGGTACGACAGTGTCGTCGCACCGGAGGTCAGGAACGGTGAGGCGCCGTTCGGGCAGCTGCCGCCGTTGAACTTGTACATGAAGCCGACGTTGGCAGCCCCTCCACAGCTCGGGCTCGCGCTGGTGTTAACGGAACCCGACACGATGATGTAGCTCACGCTCGCGGTGTGGCCACCCAAGCCGCTGGCGTCCGTGTAGACATCGATCGAGGAGGTAGTGAGGCAGTTGTAGATGGCCGTGTAGGCCGCCGGGACCTGTGCCGAGCCGCCGCCGGCGTAGTAAACCGTCGTGATCGTTCCGTCGGTCCAGTTTCCCGGCGGCAGTGCCTGAGCGGCCGTGCCGAGTGCGGCCGCAACGGCAGCACCGACCAGAGTCAATTGCTTGTTCATGATCATTCCTCTGTTTAAGTGTGTCCCTGAGCGATCAGGCAGCCGCGACAGGTGCCGCGAGAGCGCTCGACTTGCCGCGACGCGCGACAAGCCCCGTCAAGCCCAGTCCCGAGAGCAGGAGCAGCAAGGGGGCCGGCAGCGGCACCGAGGGGTTGTACTCGAGCACATACTGACTGGCGCTGTTGAGTACGATCTCCCACATGCCGTTGAAGTCCGTCGAGGTGGCACCCACCGTGCTGTGTCCCGACTGGCCAACTGCCGACACCTGGTAGAACTCGCTGCCCGTTCCGAGGAGGATCGAGCCCGTGTTCCCGGTGCCCTGCGTAACGTGGATGCCCGTGGTGCCCGTGAACTGCCCCTGGCTGCCCCCGGCATTCCAGCTGGACAGCGAAGCACCTGGCTGGAACGAGTCGGCGCCGTTCGGGTTGTTGACAGTCCCCAGGTAGCTCCTGATCGCGGTGTTGCCGGTGCTCGCGTTGCTCTGTCCCGGGATCGCCGGCTGACCGGAGACGGATGTGGTGTCGATGGTGACGGGACCGGTGGAGAGGCTCGCTGCGGCAGCTCCAAAAACGTCCCACTCGACCGTGTCGGTTCCGGCAACCGTGCCGAGGAAGCTCGTCAGGTTGGTGCCGGAGATCGTGAACAGCAGCTGGCCCGAGCCGGTGAAGGCGCTGATCTTTTGCCCCGTATCGAAAGTATAGCCCGAGTTGGAATTCAGGTCGTCGATGGCCAGCACGATCGTGCCGTTCGCGCCGGCGCTGGTCACTGCGAACGCCGGACCGATGGCGCCCAGCGCCGCTGCGCCGAGCATCATCTTCAAAGCCTTTTTGTTACCCATTGAGTGAGACTCCCGTTTGGTAAACCGTAATTAACCCATCCTGCAGGCACTGCCTGACGCCGGCAGCCCTGCGCCACAAGCTTTGTGCAGGCGCATGCTCGCCGCGTTCCGCGACAATTAGATGTCTAAAGCGTGAAATCGCTCACACCGTTCGCTGCCCGGCGAGGCGCACTTCGCGGGTTGGTGTGCGGAGTGTCTTACGTTCGCAGGACGCTTGCGTGCGTCGCCACGTCCAAGGAGGTGTCGAGCCGCTGGCCCGGCCCGCCGGTCCACGCCGAAAAAGTACGACGGCGCTCAGCCGGACTGAGTGTTGAGGCTCGCGAGCGCGAGCCGGGCGTCCTCGGACCAGGAGGTCTTCTGCGAGCGCGATACGGCCATCTCGAGGTCCTGGCGCGCGCGCGCGCTCTCACCGGCGTGCATCTCCGCGATACCGAGGTGGTAGCGGATCTCCATCGAGTCGGGAGCGCGCTCCACCGCGCGAGTGAGTACGGGCAGGGCGTCGCGGTACTCACCTCGCTTCACGCGCACCCAGCCGTTCGTGTCGAGAAGGTGACCGTCGTTCGAGGAGGCGAAGCTCGCGGTCAGCTCGCGCGCACGCTCGAGACTCGCGCGATCGCTCCGGTTCGTGACCAGCATGACGGCGAGATTGCGCGCGATCTGCTGAGAGCTTGGATTACGATGGTGCGCGTCCTCGTAGACGGCCAGTGCCTCATCCACCCGGCCCCGGCTCGCCAGCATCTCCGCGAGCTCGGTCGCGAGCTTGGGATCCGCCGGGTCGAGCTTGATCGCGGTCTGGTAAGCGGTCACCGCCCCCGGAACGTCCTGCACCATCAGCCGGGCAAGTGCCAGGTTGCGGTACGGCACGGACCAGCGGGGCGCGAGCTCGGTGGCATGCGTCAGGGTCTCCGTGGCGCGCGCATAGTCCTTCTGCGCGAGGTACAGGCCGCCGAGGAGGTTCACCGGCCGCGGATCCTTGGGATCGCGTGCGATCGCTTCCTTCACCCTGGAGATCGCCTGAGGCACGCGGCCGCGGCCCACCTCCAGAGCGGTCAGTGCCTCGAGCAACGCAAACGCCTGCGGGTGCCGTGCGAGTCCCTGCTCGTACTCGCGCTGCGCGTCGTCGAGCCGTCCCTGGTGCTCCGCGACGAACGCCGCGAGGTAGGCAGTGGCCGGGGAGTCCGGCTGCAGCACCTTGAGGTCCTGCACCGCGCTGCGCGCGGCCTCGAGATCGGGCTTGTGGACGTAGGCCCGCACCAGAAGCTCACGGGTCGCGACATCGCTCGGAGCAGCGCGTACCGCCTCCTCCAGGAGCGGGACCGCCTCCCGGGCGTGGCCCGTTCGGGTCAGCAGGTCGGCGAGCTCGACGCGCACCGACGGGTCCACGGCCAGGGCTGCCCGTAACGCCTGCTCCGCGAGGCCAAGGTCACCGTTGGCCTCGTACGCCTGCGCGAGGAATCGCTGGGCACTCGCCGAGCGCGGGTTGTCCTGCGCCACCACCCGGAAGTCCGCAACGGCTGGCGCCGGGTCGCCCTGCAACAGCGAGATCCGGCCGCGCAGAGTGAGCGCATCGTTATCGCGCGGGTTTTTCTCCAGGACCTGGGCGAGCAGCCTGCGCGCCTCATCGTAATGGCCCTGTGCGGTGGCAATGCCCGCGAGACGCTCGCGCGCGATGAGCCCTTTCGGACCGGTGCCGTCGCGCCTTATCACCTCGTTGAAGACATCGGTGGCGTCCTTCGTCTCGCCTGCGAGTGCGAGCCGGGTGCCGAGATCGAGGCGCAGATCGTAATTGTCCGGTTGGGCCGCGACGTACGCGCGCAGGAGCTGGTAACTCTCGGCCGGCGAGCGCTGCGCCGCCACGAAATCGACCAGTGTCATTTTGGCCGCCCCGCTGTCCGGCAGATCCCTGACCGCCTGCTCGAGCACGCGCTGCGCATCGTCGGGGCGGCGGCTACGCAGATAGAACTGGGCCAGATCGGTCCGGTAAGGCAGCTCCTTCGGTTTCAGGGTGATCAGCGCCTGCAGTTGCGCCTCTGCCTTGTCGTTCTCTCCCGCGGCGGCGTAGACGTCCGCCAGGATCTGGTGCAGGCTCGTGGAATCCGGGGCGCGCTGCAGCGCATCGCTGAGCAGTTTGATGGCCTGTGGGTACTCGCCGGCCTCCTTGTAGAACCCGGCACGCAGCGCCACGGCTTCCTCGTTGGCCGGTGCGAGCTGCAGTGCGCGGTTCACGTCGGCGAGCGCCCCGGGCTTGTCGTTCAGCTGCGTCCGGCCAGTCGCGCGCAGCGTCAGCAGGCCGGCATCATCCGGATGCTTTGCCAGCGCCGGCTCGATGACTTTCAGGCCTTTGTCGGGTGCGCCGTTGAAGATCATCAACCGCCCGAGGTTCGCGCGCGCGTCCACGTTGTCCGGCGTATCGTCCACTACCGACTGGTAGAGGCCCACGGCATCGCGGACCCGGCCGAGTTTCTCGGCGGCGCGTCCCGCCATCACCCGGGCCGCCGCATCCTTGGGTCTGACCTGAAGCGCATTGCGGAACTCGATGCTGGCTTTCGCAAAGTCGCCCGCCGAGAACAGCGCCTGACCGCGGCTCATGTGCGCTGCGAATCGCGACTGCGCGCCGCCGCAACCGGCAGTGATCGCGATGGCTATGAAGAGAGTTATGGCTGCGGCAATACGGCCTCTGGCCAACATCGCACCTACCCCCGGAAGATCATGGGCGCTCAGGAGTCGCGCACTGTAGGCATTTTCCGTGACGAGCGCGTGACCGCGCTGGCGCGCAGCAGCACGAGCACGAGGAGCAGTATCAGCAGATCCGGCTCAAGGGCTCCGCCGCCACCGCTGCTTCCCGAGGCAGCGGAGACTGCCACCTTCACCGATTTCACCGCACTGCCTCCGGCACCGGTGCAAGTGAGGGTGTAGGTCGTCGCGGATGTGATCGCGGAGGTGGTCTTGGTGCCATTCAGCGGTTGACTGCCGCTCCAGCCGCCCGAGGCGTTGCACGCCGTTGCATTCTGGCTGGTCCAGATCAGATTGACGGTGGCCCCGGACGATACGCTGCTCTGATCACTGCTCAGGGTCACGACCGGTGTCGGCGGCGCGGACACCACGTTGAGTGCATAGGTCCCGGCCCCATCGCTTCCGCCGGGCTGGGCGATGATATTGACGAAGTAGTTGCCGGGAGTCGCTGTGAACGGGAAATTTCCGCTGACGAAGATCGAGCCGAGCTGATTCGCTCCACGGGTCACGATTACCGCGAGATTCTGGAAGGATGCCGGGAACCCGACATCGCTCACCGTGACCTTGTAGCTACCCGCCGCGACGATGTTGAGGGGCTGGGCCGAAAACAGCTGCCCGACCCCCTGCGTGGTCGCGAACACCTCGTTCGGGCTGCCGCTGGCGCCCAGATCGATCCCGAAAAGGCTCCCGCCCGTGCCGGGCTGCACGAAGACCAGCAGCGAGAGCGGGCCGGCAGCAGCAGTGATGTTTGTCGTGCCCGCTGCCTGGAGGGGAGTCCCGAGCACGGCGCCGCTTTGTGCCGCAGCGACGCTGAGAGATGTGAACTGGGCCGGAACCGCAAAATCCGCCACATCGAGCGCGTAGCTGCCATTGTTCGGTATCTGCGTGTCGTAGCTGTAGGCGACTACCGCTCCGCCGGGCGCACTGACGGCGCGGGAAACGTCCAGCGGGGCCGGCCCGCTCGCGGGGACCAGTGCCATCGCAAAGCCGCCGATGCCGGCTGCCGAAGGCAGCGCGAGCGCGAACGCCTGATAAGTATTGACGGTTCCGGCGAAGGAGGTGGTGCGGGTTCCATTGAGCAGGGGCGTCTGGGGCTGGCCGAGCAGCGTCACCACCGATTGGAGCTGCGAGAGCGCACTCGGGATGCTCAGGTCGGAGACCTTCAGGGTGTAGTTCTGACCCTTGAGGGTTGGAGAGCCAATGAGCGCTACGGCCCCTACGGGAGTTGCAGCTCCATACACGGCCGTCCCGCCCCCCGCCGGGGCGATATTCACACCGTACAAGCCGGCGGCGGGAGTTGCGGTGGATTGCCCGACGGCGAAGACGTCGTAGGTGACGCCGGACTGCAGCGCCACGGAAGTGGTACCCATGGCGGGTAAGGTTGTGACCAGCGCTCCCCCCTGTATGGTGATCGCCAGGGTGAGGGTGGTGAGATTCGCGGGAAGGCCCAGGTCCTGGAGACTTACCTGATAGCTTCCATTGGTCTGAACGACAAAGCTGCCCGTCTGCACACCCTCGTTGCTGGGCACCAACGTCTGCGGCAGCGCGAGGGTGCCGGAGAAGCTCGCGACCGTATTCTGCATCGCATCCGTCACGGTGATGCCGAACGGCCCCGAGCCCGGAACGGCGCCAGGCTGTCCCACGACGTGGATGACGTAGGCGCCGGGCGTGGCAGAGAAACTCGCGCTTCCCGGAGCACTCAGCGGCGTCCCGACGATGCTGCTGCCGCTCGTGATAGCCAACTTCGCCGTCGCCAGCGGCGCCGGGAGCGGGAGTTGCGTACCCAGGTCGGTCAGCGTGATCTGATAGGTGCCCGCGGTGGCGATATTGAAGGTGTACTCGACCGGTACCGCGCGGTCTGCAGCGGCCACCGTGTGGACCTGGTCGAGCGGAGGAATTTGCCCGAAGGCTACGGCGAGCCATCCCCAGCAGGCCGCAATAAGCAGCGCACCTGACTTCCGTGGTCTCAGCATGACGACCGCTCCCAGTTCTTGTACGTGT
>JAFAKO010000236.1 GCA_019235245.1 Gammaproteobacteria bacterium | reverse complement strand
GATCGCCTCGGTCGCGGATCTGCTCATCGACACCTCGCGGCTCTCGGTGCATTCGCTGCGCGACATCATCCACAAGCGTGTGGAGCAGCGCTCGGCGGGCAGGCTGTCGATCACCTTCGAGTCCTTCGGCTTCAAGCGCGGCATACCCGCCGATGCCGACTTCGTGTTCGACGCGCGCGCGCTGCCCAATCCCTACTGGGAGCCGGGGCTGCGCACGCTCACGGGACGTGACGCCGAGGTCATCCGCTTCCTCGAGAACCACACCAACGTCGCGGCGCTGATCGCGGACATCGCGCGCTTCGTGCGCGGACGGGTGCCGGAATACCAGGCGAGCAACCGCGGCTACCTCACGGTCGCGGTCGGCTGCACGGGCGGACAGCACCGCTCCGTGTATATCGTCGACCGCCTCGCGGAGATTTTCGCGGCGGAGTCCGCCAACGTGATGGCGCGCCACAGCGGGCTGCCCGGCGCCAAGCTCTTCAAGCCCGTGCGAGCTGCGGGCAGCGGCGGCGGCGGTTAGGCGCGCAAGCGGCGGTGCCGGCCAGGCGCGCAGCTGCGGGTCACTCGCCCCGACGAACCCAGAGCACGCTGCTGAAGGTCCTGGCCGCGATGGTTAGTCTTTTGCCTAACTATCGCCATGACGAGCCATGACTCCCGCATTCGAGCCCTTCCCGCGATAGTTAGCTTTTAGCCTAACTATTGTCCGGTTCAGGTGGCCTGCGCCACCCCCGCCGCGGTCATCACCTGCGGCAGCTTCTCTCCGCTCATGAAGGCCATGAGCGCGCTGCGCGCTTCCATGGCATCGCGGTATCCGAGCTCGATGAGCGCGCGCGTGTACCCCGACTCGAAGGTGAGATAGCTCGCCAGCTGGTGTCCGGAAGCGTCGCGGCCGCCGATGACGCGCAACAGCGCGCGCAGCCCGCGCGGGATCTCCCCGGCGTGGCGCCCGGCGATCTCGCGCGGGTCGACCGAGGGGGCCAGCATCAGCGTCTCGATCGGCCGTCCGCCGCGCGCGGCCTGCGGCGCCGCGTGCACCAGCTCGTTGAAGCGCTCGAGCTGCTCGAGGTCGCCGTAGATCTGATCGGTGAACAGCGTGTCGAGCATGTAGCCGAAGATCTCCCCCGGGGTCGGCATGATGGCCGGCAGTCGCGACAGCTGCACTCCGGCGGCACGGCGCGCGCGCACGCCGATGATCAGCAGGCGATCGGCGCCGAGGTGAATCGCCGGGCTGAGCGGATGCAGCTGACGCATGGCGCCATCGCCGTAATATTCCTCCCCGATCTGGATCGGCGGAAACAGCAGCGGGATCGCGGCGCTCGCCATCACGTGCTCGAGCGTGAACGGCGTGCGTACGCCGACGCGCTGCACGCGCGACCAGTCGCGGATCGAGTCGATGCCATCGAAGAACGCCACCGAGTGGCCGGTGTTGTAGCTGGTGGCGCACACCGCGAAGGCGCGCACGTGGCCGCGCTCGATGCTGCGGCGTATGCCGGTGCAGTCGACGTGCACCCGCAGCAGCTCGCGCAGCGGCGTGTTGTCGAGCAGCGATTTCGGCGGCGCCAGCACCATGCCGCCGGACACGAGCGCGAGCACCCAGTGCGCGCCGGCGCGCATCATGTGGCTGGCATCGACGTGGAACACCTGGCTCGAGTGGAAGTTCGCCCACACGCGCTCGAGCCCCGCCACGGCACGCCGCCAGTGGTGTGCCTCGGCCGCCAGCACGCTGGCAGCCACCGCGCCCGCGGAGGTGCCGACGATCACCTGGAAGGGATTGCGGGCACGCGGCAGCATCTCCGCCAGTGCCAGCAGCACCCCGACCTGATAGGCCGAGCGTGCGCCGCCGCCGGTGAGCACGAGGCCCACCGTCGGGCGCAGGCCCGGCCGGGACAAGGTTTCGGAGAGCCCATCCATAGTCGCGTATCAGCGAGGCTATTATGAAACTGCTGGCAGCGCAGTCTGTGTGACCGAGGTCGCGCCCCGGCCGGAGCTTGCCGCGAGGCCCCCTCAGGGGCGGGGAGTCAGCGTCAGTGTGTGCTCGGCAGTGCCCGGGAGGAACGGCAGAGGGTCGCCCCGTGCCCATGCATCGAAACCGGCGCGATAGTACGGCGAGAGCGGGTGCCCGCTCTGCCCGCCGGGGATGTGCAGGTAGCCCTCGCGCTCGTGCCCGGGCGAGACCGCGAAGCGCTCGGACTGGCCGACCGCGCCGTTCTGGACGCGCGGCATATCGTGATCGCCGGGCAATTCCACCGAGCGCATGTCGAGCAGCGATGCAAGCCACGGGACCGCGCGCGAGAGCGGATGGCGGATCTGCGCCTCGTTGCCTGCACCCCAGGTGCAGCGCGCGAGCTGCGGGCAGTCGGCCGCCAGCTCGGCGAGCGTTGCATCGACCTGCGCGAGCAGGAACTGCTGCCAGTCGTGGTAGTCGCTCGACAGGAGGTGCAGGGGCCCGGTCGTGACCATCTCCCACAGCGGTCCCTCGAACTGCGCCGGTGGCCAGCTTGCCTCATCGACCGGCACGTGCAGCGCCGCGAGCAGCATGGCCCACACGGCCTGCTGCACACGGTCGTGATAGGCGCGCACCAGGCGATAGCCGACCGAGTCGACACTGGCCTGCGGCTTCCAGCTCTCGATCAACCGCCGCAACTCTGCCCGGGCGGGCTGACCCTGCAGCGCCTGACCATCGAGGGTGTGCAGTAACAGCGCCTGCCAGCGCGCGAGGAACACGGCGCGGTCATCGAGCTGGATGTGCAGCATGTCGGCAGGCGTGACCGGCGCCGAGAGTGCCATCAGGTCATCGCGAATCTGCCCGGCACGCGCGCCGAGATCGTACTCGGAGCCGAGACTCGCGAGGTTCCCGCCAATGAGCTGCAGCTGGCGCGGCTCGGTAGCGACGCGCGCGTTGGCCGTCCACAGCCGACCGGACGGCGGGTCCACGATCCGCGGATGATCCGCCGCGGTCGTCCAGGGACCGTTGGTGCGGGCGCGTCCCGCGGCGGTCTGCTCGGGAATGCGACCGAAAATGGTCCAGGCGATGTGGCCCTCGCGGTCTCCCAACACGGCATTCTGGTGGGGAATGCCGATGCGCGGAGCCAGGGCGAGAGCAGCGGCGACCGAGTCCGCCTGCTCGAGCTCGAGCAGGTTGAGGTTGGTCGCCTCAGGAAGCTGCGCGAGCCAGGCCACGTACCAGCAGCGCGGCAGCGGCGCCGCGGAGCGCCATAACACCCCCAGAGGGCCGCTGCGGATGTCGAGGCCGACGCTCGGAGCGCCGCGTACCCGGATCTCCTCGTGCACCACCGTGAGCGGCGGATCGGCCGCCGGACAGGGCGTGCGCTGGACGTCGAACCAGTTGCCATAGCTGTTGGTGTATCCCCAG
This sequence comes from Gammaproteobacteria bacterium, assembly GCA_019235245.1. GTDB lineage: Bacteria > Pseudomonadota > Gammaproteobacteria > Steroidobacterales > Steroidobacteraceae > 13-2-20CM-66-19. Next base: position 771 of record JAFAKO010000236.1, on the reverse strand, counting down.
GCGATGTGGCCGTTCGATCCGGCGACCAGCAGCGGCGTCCCGGGCAATGTGACACCATTCAGATCGAGCTCGCGCTCGCCGCCGTGCGCAGGGATACGCAGCCGCACTCTGTACCACACCGGCGGAACGCGCTGACCGAGGTGCATGTCGTTGGCGATGAGCGCGGCGCCGCTCGCAGTCAGACGCCCGGCCACCGCCCAGTTGTTGCTGCCGATCGCCGGCGTATGCCGCGGCGGCCTGCCCGCGGACGCCGGAGCGGCACCGCGCACATCGAGCGCCGAGCGATCCGGCACTGGCGCCGGCGCCGCCGCAGCGGCGGCCTCTCCGTCGGCGGCGTCCCAGCTCGTTCCGGGCGGAAACAGGAACGCCAGGGCGCATTTCCAGCCATCCGCACACTGCGCGCCTCCGAGACGCTCGTCGATCTGCTGGCGCAGCATCTCGCGCTGCAGGCCACGCGCCTGCAGGTCCCACCACATGGCGTACACGGTGAGCACGCTGTCCTCGCTCCGCCAGGGAGCCGGCGCCGCGCGCAGCAGCAGGTATTCCCAGGGCCGAACCCGCAGGCTTGCGAGCCCGGCGTTGACACCGCGCGTGTAGGCATCCAGAAGCGCACGCTGCGCCGGGGTCGCGCCTGCCAGCACCTCGCGCGCGACCGCGCGGAAACGGAACAGCCGGGTACTGCGGTCCTGCTCGAGCGCCACGGCGCCGAACAGCTCGGCGAGCTCTCCGGCGGCGAGACGCCGGGAGAGATCCATCTGGAAAAAACGATCC
>JAFAKO010000367.1 GCA_019235245.1 Gammaproteobacteria bacterium | reverse complement strand
CGAGCGCGTCATGACGACATCTGCGCCCATCGCCCGCAGGTGGAAGATCTTCTCCTGGCTCATCTTGTCCGGGATGCTGTAGGCGCTGGCGACGCGCGAGAAGTCCGCCACCGGCGGCACCGTGTCCCCGCCGATCCCCTCCACCAGCCAGGGCGTCATCTTCTGCGGCAGCCGCCCGGTGGTCGCGAAGCTCGCGAGGCCCGAGCCCGCCGGATCGGCGAGCACCATCTCGACCGCGGGCGCGGTGCGCGCGAAATAGTGCGTGAGTCCCGCGAGCGTTCCGCCGGTGCCGACGCCGCACACCACCGCATCCAGCCGCCCGTTCATCTGCTCCCAGATCTCGGGCGCGGTGGTCTCCTCGTGGGCCGTCGCGTTCGCCGGGTTGCCGAACTGGTTGACGAAGTAGGCGTGCGGCATCTCGCGCGCCAGTCGCTCGGCGACGTCGCGGTAATACTCGGGGTGTCCCTTGCTCACGTCCGAGCGCGTCATGACGACTTCCGCGCCCATCGCCTTGAGGTGGAAGATCTTCTCCTGGCTCATCTTGTCGGGGATGCACAGCAGCAGGCGGTAGCCTTTCTGCGCAGCGACCAGCGCCAGGCCGAGCCCGGTGTTGCCCGCAGTGGCCTCGATCAGCGTGTCGCCCTTCTTCAGCCGGCCGCTGCGCTCGGCCGCCTCGATGAGATAGAGCCCGATGCGATCCTTGATCGAGCCGCCCGGATTCTGATTCTCGAGCTTGAGAAACAGCTCGCACGGCCCGGTATCGATACGCCGCACGGCCATGAGCGGCGTGTTGCCGATCATCTCCAGCACGTTGCCGTAGCTCGCAGCAGGCATGGAATGTCCCCGGGGAAGCTCGCGCGGAATTGTACGCCGCAGGCGGCATGCGGACGCGCCGACCGCGCCGTGCCCCGGTGGAGCTCAGCCCGTGCCGACGATCAGCCCGGCGGTGATCCAGCCGCGCAGCAGCGCCGCCGCCTGCGCCGGAGCCTCGCTGTCGCCGAGCTCCTCGCACAGCAGCGTGCACAGCTCACCGAAGGGCCAGCCGCTGCGGGCGGCATCGAGGGCGCTCGCTTCGGTCTTCGACAGCGAGCGGTAGTAGCTGGTCAACCCCTCGCGCCACAGCAGCCAATCGAGCGGAGCCGCGGCGAGCACCATCTCCGGCCGCTCGCCATCCGCGCCGAGCGCCTGCCACAGTTGCGGCACGTTCCACCACAGCGTCAGCCGCTGCACGCTCGGGTGCCAGCGGAAGCGCAGCTGCGCCCAGCGCGCCGGCGCGATGCCGGAGAGGGCCTCGGGAGCGAGCGGCGCCTCATCGGCTGCGTCGAACACGGAAGTCATGGACCATTCCCACTGCGCGAGCTCGGCGAGCACCGGAGCGGCAGCGTAGTCCTCACGCGCCGACAGGAACTTGGCGAGCTGATCGCCGTAGTAACGGATGGAGTAGAACGGCGAGTCGTGTGCGGTGATGTACTCCACCGCCAGCACCTCGAAGTCGGGCTCGCCGAGGAGCTTCGCGAGCACCGGGTAGTTGCTCTCGAGCGCTTCGACGAGCCGGCTGCGGTAGGCGCGGGCGTAGATCCCGAGCCGCATCGCCACGGGTACTGCGGGCGTACCGATCACGCGTCGCAGCACGGCGCTATCGCCACGCAGCAGGTGATCCTGGAACTCGCGCTGCACGCGCGCGAGCGTGGTCACGATCCGCCCCCGGCCGCCCGCCGCCCGCTACCGCGCGGCGCAGCAAAGGCATGCGGCGCGGTGGCAGGCGCATCGTGCCCGGCACTGCCATCGGTGCCGGCCGGTGCGGGCTCGGCCAGCGTGCGCTCGCACAGCGCGCGCGCCTGCGCGAGCTCGGCGCACAGCTCTTCGAGCGGCGGGATGTGATCATCGCGCTCGATCATGGTCGAGACCCGGCCGAAACGGCGCAGCGCCGCGGCATACAGCGTCCACACCGGATCCGGGACCGGGTGATCGTGGGTGTCCACGAGATACTCGCCATGATCCTCGTGCCCGGCGAGATGGATCTGCTGCACGCGTTCGACTGGAATGGCGTGCAGGTACTCGAGCGGGTCGAAGCCGTGGTTCACCGCGCTGACGTACACGTTGTTCACATCGAGCAGGATGAGGCAGTCGGCGCGGGCGGCGATCTCGGCCAGGAACTCCCACTCGGTGAGCCGGGAATCGCTGAATTGCACGTAGCTCGAGACGTTCTCCAGCAGGATGCGCCGCCCGAGGAAATCCTGCACGGTGCGCACCCGCTCGACTACCTGGGCGAGCGCCTCCTCGGTATAGGGCAGCGGCAGCAGATCGTGTGTATTGCGGCCGGCGACCCCGGTCCAGCAGAGGTGATCGGAGATCCACGCCGGCTCGATACGTTGGGCGAGCGACCTGAGGTCACGCAGGTAGTCGCGCGAGAGCGGCGTGCTGCTGCCGATCGACAGCGACACGCCGTGCATGGCGAGCGGATAACGCTCGCGGAAGCGTGACAGGTAGTGCAGCGGGCGCCCGCCCGGCACCAGGTAATTCTCGGTGAGGACCTCGAACCAGTCGACCGCGGGGCGCGTGGCGAGGATGGCCTCGTAGTGCGGCACACGCAGGCCGAGTCCGAAGCCGAGCGCGGGAAATGTCAGCATGCGCGGACAAAACGGGCCGGGTGCGCGAGGCACCCGGCCCGGAACGATCAGCTGCCGGACTTGGCTTTTGCTTTCGCAGCGTCGCACTGCGCCTGCGTCATCTCCATCCACCCCTTGCCCTTGCAGGAGTTCTGGCCCTTGCAAGCGTTGTTGGCGCTCTTGCAGGCCGAGTGTCCCTTGCAGGAATTGACACCTTCACACTTCACCTTGCCTTCCTCGGCGCTGGCGGTGCTTACCGCTACCGTCGAGAACATGACCGCAGCGGCCGCGGCCAGGGCAACACCGGACAGTACTCTGGAGCTCATTCGTCATTCTCCTTGGTGTGGGACGTTGAGGCGCCGCCGATTGTAACGCTGCGCGCTGAAACTCCGGCGTGTCGTTCGATCACGACATCGGCGCTCCCCCGCGCCCGGGCAGCGACACCCTGTACAGGAGACCGGGGAAGCGACTACTGGATTGCAGAAGACGACTGGAAAGAGGCCGCCAGAGTCCCCACACTGGACGGGAGTCGCGCCCCGGCCGACCCGCGTCCCCTCCGGATCATTTAGAATGCCAGAGCGCGCGTCCGCAGACTCCAGGGCCGCGCCTCTCCAACGACTGCCGATGGTGATCGAATGACTGACGGTCCCCGTGACGCCATCCGCGTGCGTGGCGCGCGCCAGAACAACCTGAAGAACCTCGACCTCGACGTCCCGCTCAACGAGCTGATCGTCGTGACGGGTGTCTCCGGCTCGGGCAAGTCCTCGCTCGTCTTCGACACGCTGTACGCCGAGGGCCAGCGCCGGTACGTCGAGACCTTCTCGCCGTACGCGCGACAGTTCCTCGATCGCATGGATAAGCCTCAGGTCGAGTCGATCGGCGGCGTTCCGCCGGCGATCGCCATCGATCAGACGAATCCGGTGCGCACCTCGCGCTCGACCGTCGGCACGATGACCGAGCTCAACGACCATCTGAAGCTGCTGTTCGCACGGGCCGCGCAGCTCTACTGCCACAACTGCGCCCGGCCGGTGCGCCGCGACAGCGCCGAGAGCATCTACCACGACCTGTGCGAGCGTGCCCAGGCCGCCGGGGATCCGCGCCTGCTGCTCACATTCCCCGTGCCGGTACCGGAGAACTTCTCGCTCGAGGAGGTACGCGGGCTGCTCGAGCGCCAGGGATACACGCGTTTCCTCGCGCCGGCGACAGCGGCGGCGCAGCCCGAGCCGGCGCCGCGGCGACGCGGACGACGCCGCGCGGCCCGTGGGGCAACGCCCGCTGTGGTGCTCGAGGTGGTGCAGGACCGCCTGCGTGCCGGGACCGCCGAGCGGGCGCGCGTGCTGGAGTCGATCGAGGCGGCGCTGCGTGTGGGGCGCGGCCGCCTCACCGTGCACGTGACCGATGACGGCGATCCGCCCGTTTCGCTGCAATGCTGGCGCTACTCCGCGGAGCTGCACTGCGCCGACTGCGACGTGGCGTACCAGGCGCCGTCCCCCAGCGCCTTCTCCTTCAATTCGCCGCTCGGGGCGTGCGAGACGTGCCGGGGCTTCGGTCGCACCATCGGTATCGACTACGGGCTCGTCATCCCGGACGAGACGCGCACGCTGCGGGGCGGCGCCATCAAGCCGTGGCAGACCAAGTCCTACGCGGAGTGCCAGCAGGACATGGAGCGGTTCGCCAAGCTGCGCGGCATACCGCTCGACACTCCGTGGCGCGAGCTCTCCGCCGAGGCGCGGCGCTGGGTGATCGAGGGCGAAGGAGCCTGGTCGCGCAAGGTGTGGTACGGAGCCCGCCGCTTCTTCGCCTGGCTCGAGACGCGCGCCTACAAGATGCACGTGCGGGTGCTCCTGTCGCGCTACCGTGCCTACACACCCTGCGGCGCCTGCGACGGTGCGCGGCTCAAGACCGCGGGACTCCTGTGGCGGCTCGGCAGCGCCGAGCTGGCCAGCCAGACGCTCGGCGACACGCCGCGCTTTCAGCCACGCGGGGCCAGCTGGAGCGCGCCGGCGCTCGCCGCCCTTCCGGGACTGTCGATCCACGACCTGATGCTCCTGCCGCTCGCGCGCGGCCAGCAGTTCTTCGAGCGGCTCGTGCTGCCCTCGCCCCTCGATGAGGCGACCGAGCTGCTGCTCGATGAGATTCGCGGACGCTTCCGCTACCTGGTCGATGTGGGGCTGGGCTATCTGACGCTCGACCGGCAGTCGCGCACCCTCTCGGGCGGGGAGGTGCAGCGCATCAACCTCACCACCGCGCTCGGCACCTCTCTCGTCAACACGCTGTTCGTGCTCGATGAGCCCTCGATCGGGCTCCACCCGCGGGATATGCAGCGGGTCATCGGTGTCATGAAGCGCCTGCGCGACGCCGGCAACTCGCTGGTGGTCGTGGAGCACGACCCGCAGATCATGCTGGAGGCCGACCGCATACTCGATCTGGGACCCGGCGCCGGCGAGCACGGCGGCGAGATCGTCTTTTTCGGCAGCCCCGCGCAGATGCGCGCCAGCGCCTCCCTCACCGGACAGTATCTCGATGGGCGCCGCAGCGTGACACCGCGCAGCGAGACGGTGCCGGCGAGCGGTGCGCGCGCAGCGCCGGGCGATGCGGCGGGCGTGGTGGCCGAGGCGCGCTCCAACCGCTGGCTGGAGCTGCGGGGAGCGGCCGAGCACAACCTCAGGAATCTCGATGTGCGCATTCCGCTCAAGCGCCTGGTGTGCGTGACCGGCGTGTCGGGCTCGGGCAAATCGACGCTCGTCGAGGACGTGCTGTACCCGGCACTCCTCAAGTACCGCGGCAAGCCGACGGAGGCTCCCGGCCGCTTCACCGGCCTCGCGGGCGCCGAGCTGATCGACGATGTCGTCATGGTCGATCAGAACCCGATCGGACGCACCACGCGCTCGAACCCCGCGAGCTACGTCGGCGCCTTCGACGCGATCCGCGCTCTCTATGCCGCCGAGCCCGCCGCGCAGGAGCGCAAGTACAGCAGCGGCACCTTCAGCTTCAACTCCGGCAACGGACGCTGTCCCGCCTGCAGCGGCAACGGCTTCGAGCACGTGGAAATGCAGTTCCTGTCGGACGTGTACCTGCGCTGTCCCGACTGCAACGGCCGCCGTTACCGCGAGGAGGTGCTCGACATACGGCACGAGGGAGCCGATGGTCGCCGGCTCAGCATCGCGGACGTGCTCGAGCTCACCGTCACCGAGGCGCGCGCGTTCTTCGCCGATGTTGCCGAGGTGGCGGCGCGACTGGCGCCGCTCAGCGATGTCGGGCTCGATTACCTGCGGCTCGGCCAGCCGGTGCCGACGCTCTCGGGCGGCGAAGCGCAGCGCCTGAAGCTCGCCGGGCACCTGGCGGATGCCGGCTCGGTGGCCTCGAGCACGACCCACCGCGGCAAGCTGTTCCTGTTCGATGAGCCGACGACCGGCCTGCACTTCGAGGACGTCGCCAAGCTGCTGCGCGCTTTCCGCAAGCTGCTGGTCGCCGGGCATTCGCTGCTGGTGATCGAGCACAACCTCGATGTGATCCGCGCCGCCGACTGGATCATCGACCTCGGGCCCGAAGGCGGCGAGGGCGGCGGAGAGATCGTCTGCGCGGGCACGCCGGCCCAGGTACGGGCCGAGCCGCGCTCCTTCACCGGCCGCGCACTGCTGGCGTACGAGTCGGCGGTCGCCGGCGCCGCCGCGGCCGCCCCACCGGTCACCGCGGCGAATGTCGCGAGCATCGCCGAGGCGCGGCCGCGCTACGGCACTGGCGCAGGCGCGGTCGTGATCCACAAGGCACGCGAGCACAACCTCAAGGATATCGACGTCGAGATCCCGCGCGAGCGCTTCACGGTCATCACCGGCGTCTCGGGCTCGGGGAAGTCGACCCTGGCCTTCGATATCCTGTTCGGCGAAGGGCAGCGGCGCTACCTCGAGTCGCTCAATGCCTATGCACGGCAGTTCGTCCAGCCGGCGGCGCGCCCCGACGTCGACGCGATCTTCGGCATCCCGCCGACCGTTGCCATCGAGCAGCGCACCAGCCGCGGCGGGCGCAAGAGCACCGTGGCGACGCTCACCGAGATCTACCATTTCCTGCGCCTGCTGTTCGTCAAGCTCGGCACGCAATACTGCCCGGACTGCGATGTCGCGATCGAGCCGCAGAGCCCGGCATCGATCGCGGCACGGCTGCTGCGCGACTACCGCGGCAGGCGCATCACACTGCTCGCGCCGCTCATCGTGGCACGCAAGGGCTATTACACCGACCTCGCCCGCTGGGCGGCGAAGAAGGGCTTCCGCGCACTGCGCGTCGATGGCGCGCTGGTGCCGACGGCGCCCTGGCCGCGACTGTCGCGCTTTCGTGAGCACACCATCGAGCTGCCGGTGGCACAGGTGGAGGTGAGCGCCCGACAGGAGGCCGCACTGCGCGACGCCCTGGCGCGCGCGCTCGATTTCGGCAAGGGACTCCTGCACGTCCTGGCGGGTGGGGAGCGTGTGACGGTGTTCTCCACCCGCCGCGCCTGCCCTTCCTGCGGGCGCAGCTTCGCGGAGCTCGACCCGCGCCTGTTCTCCTTCAATTCGCGCCATGGCTGGTGCGAGAGCTGCTACGGCACGGGCGTCGAGATGCCGGGGTTCGATGAGAAGCAAAGCGGCGAGGAGCTGTGGTGGAACGAGTGGTATGCGCACACCCCCGAGCCCTGCGGCAGCTGCCACGGGGAGCGGCTCAATCCGACCGCGCTCAACGTGCGCTTCCGCGAGCGCTCGATCGCGGCACTGGCGGGCGACTCGGTGAGCGAGAGCGCCGGGTTCTTCGCGCGGCTGCGGCTCGGGCCACGCGAGCGGCAGATCGCCCGTGACCTGCTGGCGGAGATCCGGGCGCGGCTGCAATTCCTCGAGCGCGTCGGCCTCGGTTACCTGCAGCTCGATCGCGCCGCCCCGACGCTCTCGGGCGGCGAAGCGCAGCGCATCCGTCTCGCCGCGCAGCTCGGCTCGAACCTGCAGGGCGTCTGCTACGTGCTCGATGAGCCCACCATCGGGCTGCACCCGCGCGACAATGAGATCCTGCTCGAGTCGCTGCGGGAGCTCACCGGCCATCGCAACACGCTGGTGGTGGTGGAGCACGACGAGGAGACCATCCGCCGCGCCGATCACGTGCTCGATCTCGGACCCGGCGCGGGCGTGCGCGGTGGGGAGCTGGTCGGCGCCGGCACGGTGCGGGAGCTGACCGCCAACCCGCGCTCGACGACCGGGCGCTTCCTGCGCGAGCCGCTGCTGCATCCGGCGCGGCCGCTTCGCGAGGTGAGCGCCGCGACGCCGCGCCTGAAGCTCGCCGGCGTCACGCTGCACAACATCAGGGGACGCGACGTGCAGATCCCGCTCGGCCGGCTCGTGGTGATCACCGGCGTCTCCGGCTCGGGCAAGTCGACCCTGGCGCGCGATGTCCTGTACGCGAACCTGCGGCGCTCGCTCGCCGCCGAGGGCCGCGCCGGCGCCCGGCGGCGCCGCGCCGCGGGCAAGGCGCTGATCGGCTGCGACGCGCTCGAAGGGCTCGACGGCCTCGACCGGGTCCTCGAGGTCGACCAGACCCCGATCGGCAAGACACCGCGCTCCTGTCCCGCCACCTACATCGGCTTCTGGGACGAGATCCGCCGCATCTATGCGGGCACCACCGAGGCGCGCATGCGCGGCTACAGTGCGAGCCGCTTTTCCTTCAACACCGCCGGCGGCCGTTGCGAGGGGTGCGAGGGCCAGGGCGTGCGTACCATCGAGATGAGCTTCCTGCCCGATGTGAAGGTACTGTGCGATGTCTGCGGCGGACGGCGCTTCAACGCCGAGACGCTCGCGGTACGCTGGCGCGAGGCGAGTATCGGCGATGTGCTCGCGATGAACGTCGATGAGGCGGCCGGGTTCTTCGCCGCGCATGCCCGCGTCCATCACGCGCTCAGCCTGCTGCAGGACGTCGGCCTCGGCTACCTGACGCTCGGCCAGCAGAGCCCGACGCTCTCGGGTGGCGAGGCGCAGCGCATCAAGCTGGTCGCCGAGCTCGCCAAGGTGCGCGATGAGGGGCTGCGCGCGCAGCGCCCACGCCACACGCTGTACGTGCTCGACGAGCCGACCGTCGGGCTGCACATGGCCGACGTCGAGAAGCTGCTGCGCGTGCTCCACCGGCTGGTCGCTGCGGGCAATACCGCGGTAGTGGTCGAGCACAATCTCGATGTCATGGCGGAGGCGGACTGGATCATCGACATGGGGCCGGAGGCCGGCGCCGGGGGCGGACGCATCGTCGCCCAGGGTCCGCCGGCGCACATCGCCCGTCGGCGGCGGCACTCGCACACCGGGCGCGTGCTCGATGAGTTCCTGCGCGAGCGCACCCGTACTGAGGAGGAGCCGCCGCTGCAGGCGCGGCGCGCCTGAGCGTACCCGCGCGGCGCGGCCCGGAGTAACCTTGGCACGCATGGCTCACGATCTCAGCTGCTGGAAGTGCGGTAGCTCGCTCGCGGAGCTGACCCTGCCGTTGCGACGTCTCGAGGAGTGCCCGGCCTGCCACGCCGAGCTGCACGTGTGCCGCATGTGCGTCGACCACGACGTTCGCGTCGCCAAGCACTGCCGCGAGCCGACCGCCGAGGAAGTGAGCGACAAGACGCACGCTAACTTCTGCGATCACTTCAAGCCGCGGCCGGGTGCCTACACCCCGCCCAACACCGGCGAGATCGACCGCGCGCGCGCCGAGCTCGAGAAGCTCTTCGGCAAGCGCTAGGACGGAGTCGTTCGGGGTGCGGCGCCCGTACGCCCACGGCTCGCCGCGGTAAATGCCCGGTATGCCGCGCCGTGCATCGCGGCCGCGTCCGCCGCGGCAGCTTCGCGCTAGACTTCCGGGCCCGCAGCCACAAGAACCATACCAGGGAGTCTCGCGATGAAGATGCGCTACGGAACAGCTCTGCCCTGCCTCGCGCTTACGTCCTGCCTGGCGTCGGCGGCGTTCGCTGCGGCCGCCGCCGCGGCGCCTGCCGCGGCGTCGCTGCACGCCTGGGAAGCGGGCGAGGACCCCGCGGGCCTCGAGCGCTGGGTCCATGCGCACATCCAGCAGGCCGACGCCGACATCGCGCGGGTGGTCGCGGTGAAGGGCGGCCACACCATAGCCAATACCTTGCGACCGTACGACGATGCCGTGAACGAGCTCAGCCTCGCCGGCTCGCAGTCCCAGGTTTTGTACGGCGTCGGTGCCACCCGCGAGCTGCGCGACAAGGCGCAGGCCCTCACGCAGGAAGCCAATGCGGCGCTCATTGCGCTCTCGCTGAACCAGGAGGTCTACCGCGCGCTCGCGGCGCTGCCCGCTCCACCGGACGGGGCGACGCGGCATTACCTCGAGCACACGCTGCTCGAGTATCGCCTCGCCGGCGTCGATCGCGACGATGCGACGCGCGCCAGGATCAAGGCGCTGCAGGACAGGATCACCGAGCTGGGCCTCACCTTCGAGCGCACGGTGCACGACGACGTGCGCAGCGTCACGGTCGAGAAGAGCCAGCTCGACGGCCTGCCGCCCGACTATCTGGCCGCGCACCCCGCCGATGCCAGCGGGCACGTGAAAATCACCACCGATCCGCCCGATGCGTGGCCGGCGCAGAAGTTCGCCAGCAATGCGCAGCTGCGCCACGATCTGTACCTCGCGGCCGATTCGGTGGGCTACCCTGCCAACGGTGAGACGCTGCGGGCGCTGCTGAGCGCACGCGCCGAGCTCGCTCAGCTGCTCGGCTATGCGACCTGGGCGGATCTCGCCATGGCCGACCAGATGATCGGCTCGCCCGCGCGCCTCAACGAGTACCTGCAGAAGATCGATGCGGCCACGCGCGAGCCGGCGGCGCGCGAGGACGCCGCGCTGCTCGCGTTCGCGCGCGAGCGCGAGCCGACGCTCGAGAAGATCCCCCGCCCCGATGCCGGCTACTGGCGCGAGCAGTACCGGCGCGCGAAGTACAACTTCGACTCGCAGAGCGTGCGGCCGTACTTCCCGTATGCGTCGGTCGAGCGCGGCGTTCTCGCCACCGCCGCGCGGCTGTTTCACGTCGAGATCCGCGCGGTGAGCGGAGTGCACACCTGGCATCCCTCGGTCACCACCTACGATGTGTACGACGGCAAGACCCGCCTCGGGCGCATCTACCTCGACATGCATCCGCGTGAGGGCAAGGACAAGTGGTTCTCCACCCAGCCCATCGCCCCCGGGGTACGCGGCCGGCAGCTACCGGAGGGGACGCTGGTCTGCAACTTTCCCGGCGGCGCGGCGGGCGATCCGGGCCTCATGCAGTACAGCGACGTGGTCATCTTCCTGCACGAGTTCGGCCACCTGATGCATCACCTCATCGGCGGCCAGCAGCCCTACGCGGGCGAGGGCGCCTTCAACGTCGAGGGTGACTTCGTCGAGGCGCCGTCGCAGATGCTGGAGGAGTTCTTCCACGACTACGGCGTGCTCGCTTCCTTCGCGCATCATTACCAGAGCGGCGAGGTGCTGCCGCAGGAGCTGTACGCGAGGATGATTCGCGCTGACGCCTACGGGCGCGCGAGCGGTGAGCAGCGCCAGCTCATGTACGCGACGATTTCACTCGATTTCCACACGCTGCCCCCGGCGACGCTCGACTTCGATGCCGTGTACCGGCGCGACTTCGAGCGCTTCAGCGCCGAGGCCTTCGTGCCGGGCGATCACATGTGGGCGAGCTTCACGCACCTCAACGGTTACAGCTCCAACTACTACACGTACGTGCTCGACAAGGTGATCGCTCTCGATTTCTTCTCGCAGTTCGATGCGCACGATCTGCTCGGCGGTCCGGCCGGAATGCGCTACCGCCGCACGGTGCTCGCCCCCGGGGCCACCGAGCCGGCCGCGCAGCTGGTAAGGGACTTCCTCGGCCGCGAGCCGAATCTCGACGCCTTCCGGCGCTGGATGCTCGAGGAGTTCGAGCCGGTTACGGCTTCTTCAGCCGTTCGCTGAGGCGCTCGAGGAGCTTCGAGAAGGGCGAGTTGCGGGTCACTTCGACGCGCAGGTGGCGCACGCCGGAATCGTTGATGGAGGCGGCGCGGCCATCGTCCACGCTCAACTGGCTGGCGCCGAGGATCTCCAGCGTCTCTTCCAGCGTCTGGGGACCGCGCGTCTCGCGGGCCGGCACGCGGGCATTGCGCACCCGTGGTCTGCCTGGAGGAGCGCTCGGCTGCACCACGGTGCGGCCGACGGCCACCTTCGGTGCCGGCGCGCCGGCGGCCGTGCGCGGGGGCGGTGTGGCGGGCTTCGGACCGGGCTTGGGCAGCTGCGCCGGCTCGTCATCGATCAGCTTGAACTCGTCCATCGGGTCGGGGCGTGCTGCCACCGGAGCCGCGAGTGCCGCGGCCGCATCCTGGTCGGTCGCCCGTGACTTCTCCTGCGGGCTCACCGGCACGACCGCCACCGAGGAGAACTCCGAGCGCACGTAGTAGGCCACCTGCTTCGCCGAGATCGCATCGCTGAAGAACCCGAGCCGCAGGCCGTACCAGCGGCGGCCGTCCCGGCTGCCCTCGACCGTGTAGAGGGTGTAGGCGCTGAAGATCGCGAGCGGCGGGACCTTGTCGAGCTCGACCGGCTGCACCGACCACTGCAGCTGCACCGCGAAAGCCACCGAGCTGTTGCTGACGATCGCCTCCTTGAGCGCCTGCCGGGTCCCGGTGTCATCGGGCTTCAGCAACGGAATGCCGCTGTCGTCCACCGCCGCCGGTCCGCCTTCGCTCTCCTCGGAGCGGCGCGTCTCGAGCATCTTCAACACCTGCGTGTCGCTCAGCGACGAGCCCACCGTGGCGGGCTCGCGCACCGGCGGCGCAGGCGGCGCGCGCATGAGGCGCGTCTCACCGGTGGCACTGGCATCGCCGAGGGCCTTGAGCACCTCGCGCACATTCGAGTCCTCGAATACCGGCTTCACGGCCGGCTTGGCGGGTTTGGCGGCGGCTTCGGCCGTCACCGGCGCGGGCGGCCGGGCGGCCGCGGGCGATGCAGGCGCGCGATTAGCCGGCGCTGCGGCCGGTCGCGCGACCGGTGCCGCCGCCGGCGGCGGCGGAGCGGGACGCGGCGCGGCAGGCGGCGCTTTCGCCGCCGGGCGAGCCACAGCAGCGCCCTGCAGTGCGGGCGCCGTGCGCGCCGCAGGCGTCGGTGGCGGGAACGGCGGTGGCTGCGGCGCGGGCGGCGGCGTCGCCTGGCGGGCGCGCGGTGCAACCGGTGGAGCACCCGCCGGTGGAGTGTTGAGCGATGGAGCGCTGCGTGCCACCGGCGGAGCGGCATGCACTACGGGAACTCTCGTCGGCGCGGGCGCCGAGACAGTCGGTCGCGGGGCGGGGCGCTGTGCGGGCGCGGCCGGTGCACGCGGAGCGCTCGCGGGCAGCTGGCTCTGCGGACCTGCGGCGTGCTGCGCCTGCGCGGCCGCCGCAGCGGCGGCACGCTCGCGCAACTTGCGGCCCGGGGTCTCCCCCGCCCAGGCTCCCGGATAAATCTCGCGCACCACGCCCAGCCACTCCTCGGCCTCGGCGAGCGTCGCGAAGTAACCCACGTGCAGACGGAAGCGCTCGCGACCCTCCTCGAAGCCCCGGCCCACGACGAAATGAAACCGCCGCAGCTCCGGCAGATCGGTCTGCGCCAGAGCCATCGGCGAGGTCGAGGAGCAAAGATTGAGCACGAACGGCCCTGCGCTGAGCGCAGGCACCGCCTGACCCCCGGCTTCCGTGCCCGCAGCGGAAGCGAAGTTTGGCGTTGCTGTCATAACTTCCCCGGACCAGAACTGTCGACGCCGCGGCCCTCGGGGTTCACGCGGATTCTTCGACCGGGACGGGAGTGCTGTCGTTCGCGCGCTGGCGCGCGATCGTTGGCAGCCCCGCCGTCATAGGAATCGCTCCCTTTAGACCGGTGGCTTTGCGTCCCCATCTTTCGACGGGTTTGCCTTTGTCACTGGAGTCCAAGTGTCAAATCGTCGCGGATCGCAGTCAAGAGTGAATTGTGTGCCGCGGCTCTCAAGTGGTGTCACATATCGGCGACAACCGCCCGCTCCGCCCCTTATGTTCAGCGTGTCGCCGCCGCGGCTCCCCAGAAGCGGCCCGCCGAGGCGAGATGACGGGCATAAAAGCCGCTGCGGAGATCGGCGTACCCGACCGCTGCGCCGGCGCGCGGCGCGTGAATGAAGCGGCCCTCGCCTGCGTAGATGCCGACGTGATCGACGCTGTGCGCGCGCATGTGAAAGAACACGAGGTCGCCCGGAGCGAGCTGCGCGATCGGTACCGCGTGCGCAGCGCGCTCCTGCCCGGCTGCGGTGCGCGGGATCGCGAGGCCCACGCGCTCGTGCACGTACAGCGCGAGACCGCTGCAATCGAAACCGGCGCCGTCCGCGCCGCCGAACTGGTACCGGGCGCCGACCAGCGAGGCGGCGATCGCTGCGATCTCGCGTCCCTGCGAGGCGCGCGGCGGCTCGTGGCGCGCGCCCACGCAGCCGGCGAGCAGCAGGATCGCGAGCCAGGCCGCGCCGAGGGGGGTCGCGGCACGCATGGCGCGAGGGCCCGGCTAGCGCGCCCTGGCGGGTGCTTTCGCCGCGGCGAGCGGGCGCGTGCGCGGGGCGGTGAGCCGCGCGAGAGCCTCGATGCCTTCGTAGGTGTAGCGCTGCACGCCGCGCCGCCCGGAGCGCGTCGCGCCGAGCATCGCGGCCGCCACGGTGCGCGCGCGAATCGCACGGTACGGCGCGTACTTGCCACGCAGCAGCGGCGCGAGCAGTGGCATGAGCGCGCTGCCGAGCAGCTCGAGCGGGCGCATCTCGGCGCGCAGCGCGAGCAGCATCGAGGGCTGCAGGATGTCGAGCGACTCGAAGCCGACGCCCTCGAGCTCCTCTTCCATGTCCCCCTTGGTGCGCAGATAGAAGTTGCGCGAGCGGGGATCGGCGCCGACGCTCGAGATCACCACGAAGCGCCGGGCGCTGGCCGCCTTGGCGGCGCGGGCGAAGGTGAGCACACAGTCGACATCGACCGCCCGGAAGCGCTGCTCCGAGCCCGCGCGGCGCAAGGTCGTGCCGAGACAGCACAACGCGGTGTCGCACGAGGTGCCTTTCAGCTGCGCCTCCAGGCGCTCGAACTGCACGATGCGATTGGCGAGTCGCGAATGCTCGCGACCGAGCGACCGGCGGGTTACGGCGATCACGCGGGTCACATCGGGTGCCTCGAGCAGAGCATCGAGCGTGAAGCCGCCGGTCAAACCGCTCGCTCCAGCAAGGAGCGCGACGCCATCTCCTTCTGCCATCGGTGCACCGCCATCTGGACGGATGTTGTTTGCGCGCAGCTTAGAAGCGCGGGCTCCGCGCGGCAAGGGCGCAGCAGTCCCGGGCGCGCGCTACGGTGCCTGCGGGCGCAGCGCACGCTCGCGGAAGTAGCGCGCGAGGGCAGCGGGATCCGCGCTGCGATCGGCCAGCGCGACGTAGGTGTCCGGGCGCAGCAGGTAGAGCGCATCGCGCTCGAGGCCTGCCGCCGCATGGGCGGCGCTCCACGGAAAAAGGTGCAACGGCACACCCTGCGCCGCGCACGCCGCGCGCAGCGCCTCGGAGGCAGCGCCGTAGACATGTGCCTGCCAGGCAATCGCCGCCAGCGATGCGTAGTTGTCGCGGGAACCCTCTACCCAGGGCAGGCGGTCGCCCCCGTGCACCCGCCCGGCCGTTCCCGCGCTCAGCGCCGAGCCACGATACTCGACCACCAGCTGCGAGACGGTGCGGAACAGGTACTCGCGCACCTGCTCGAGCGACAGCGCGCGGGCCATCAGCGCCGGTGCGAGGCGCGTGCGCAGCAGATCCGCGACCTTTCCCTGCGCGGTGGCGAAAGTGAACACCCGATCGGTGGTCGCCACCAGCCGGTGCGCGAAACCGCTGCGCTCGCCCTCGTAGGTCGCCAGGAGCGCTTCATCCGCGCGGCCGCCGAGCACCGCCGCCAGCTTCCAGGCGAGATTGATGGCATCGCCTATGCCGGTGTTCATGCCCTGGCCGCCGACGGGGCTGTGAATATGCGCGGCATCGCCGAGCAGGAATACCCGGCCGCGGGCGAAGCGGGCGGCGACGCGGTGGTGGACGTGGTAGGTGGAGAACCAGTTCACCTTGCGCACGCTGAGCGCAAGATTGCGCATGGCGCGCTGGCTCACGTCCTCGAAGCGCAGGCGCTCGGGCTGCCGGGCGCGCTCATCCTGCACCGTCCCGACCAGCCGCGCGCGGCCGCTGCCGGCAAGCGGAAACACCGCGAGAAAGTCCGCCTCATCGAGATCCACGTGCAGCTCACCATCCATCGGGGCGCCGCTCCCCTCGATATCGGCCACATAGAACAGGTGCTGGTAGGTCCCGCCGGCAAAATCGCTGCCGAGTGACTCCCGCACCTGCGAGCGCGCTCCATCGCAGCCGGCGAGGAAGCGCGCGTCGGCGGTGGCTTCCGTTCCTTCTGCGGTACGCAGCTGCGCGCGTACGCCATCGCCGCTATCGGTGAAGGAGGTGAGCTCCACGCCCCGCTCCACCGTGACGCCGAGCTCCCGCAGGCGCGCGATCAGCAGCTGCTCGTGCTCGTCCTGCGGGTAGATCTCGAGGAAGGGATACGGCGTGAGGCCTGTGCCGATGCTCGCCAGTCCGATGTGTGCCGCCTTCACGCCGCGCGACCACAGGTTGATCGCGGGCACCCGGTGGCCGCGATCGATCACGGGCTGGGCCAGATCGAGCTGCCGGTAGAGCTCGAGGGTGCGCGCCTGGACGGCGAGCGCGCGCGATGTCGTGCCGGGGGCGGCGGCGCGGTCGACGATGCGCACGCTCACTCCCTGCCGGGTGAGCCACAGCGCCAGCACCAGCCCGGTGGGACCCGCGCCTGCGATCAGGACGTCGCTGCCTGCCATGGCGCGCGCTTCGGCCCGACTCAGATGGGCTCGGAGCAGCTCACGTTCACAGTGAGGTATTCCTCCCCCGGACTCACGGTGATCTCACGGCGAACCTCACGGTAGCCGTCGCGCGTGCCGATGACGGTATAGTGACCCGGCTTCAGCTCGATGTCGCGCCGCGCGAAGCTGCCGAAAGTGCCGACGCTCGGAATGCTGACCTGGGTGCGGTTGTCGGATACCAGCGAGAGCCGCACCGGCTTGTCGAGGGCCGGCATCAGCGCGGTCAGCCGCGCGATCTGTGTCCGCAGCACCGGACCTGAGTCGGGCAGCTGCTCGGCGCTCTGCAGCAACTGCGCAGCGTCGTCCCGGACTCGCGGTACGGACAGACGGTCAGGGTGGTCGATCAGCGCCTGAAGCGAGTGCCCGAGCTGCAGCCGCGCCCCTGCCCGTGCCCGACCGTCCTGTGCCCAGGTCAGCGTGCCATCCTGCAGCAGGACGGCGTCGTAGGCGTCGAGCGCATCCTGCCAGCGCTCCTCGTCCTCGAGATCTTCCGCGTCCGCGCGCCGCGCGGCGAGAGCCCGGCTGGTGCGCGCGGCCTCGACACGCCGCAGGCCATCGAGCGCCTCGGGTCCGTCGGGCCGCAGCGCACGCGCCTTCTCGAACGAGCGGCGTGCCTTCTCGAGCTGTCCCGCTCCCAGTGCCGCGAGGCCCTCACCGGCAGCCTTGGCATACGCATCGCTGGCGGCTGCAGCGCCCCGGGCCGCCGCCGGCGCCGCAGGCGCCGCTGGCGCCGTGGCGGGCGGGCTCACCGGGGGTGAGGATTGTGATGCGGAGGCCGTTGCCGGGGTCGCCGCGGGTGCGCGCCTCTCGATGGCATCCAGCACGCTGGAGGCCTCCGCGAGACGCTTCTGTGCGAGTGGAATGCTGCCGGCATCGCGCGCACCGACCGACTCCGCGGCGAGCGTCCGGGCCCGCGCCAGATCGGCTGCGGCCCAGGTGGCAGCACCGCCGGCCTCGAGGAAAGCGAAGCGTCGATCGAACTCCGTGCGATCGGCCGCGAGCCGGCCGGGATCGCCGGTGATGGCGACCGCCGGGCCGCCTGGTGTTGCCGCCGGAAGGAGCGCGGTGAGAGAACTGATGTCGAGGTAGCGCGGCAGGACGAAAACCACGGCTGCCGCCAGCGCGAGCAGCGCGAGCAGCCACATCGCCACACGCGACCCGCTGCGAATCGGCTCGTACCGCGAGAGCTCGATGGGCGGCACCTCGCGAAGGTCACCCCACCGCGATGTGCCAGCGGAATCGTTGCGCTCGAGCTCGATAGCCGGAGGCGCAGCCGTGACAGCCACCGGCGGCGGACTCTCGGCGGCGGCCGCGGGGCGCGTGGCTCCTGTGGCGGAAGGTGGCGGCGGGGCGATTGGGGGCGGGGCGATTGGCGGCGCGGCGGATGGCGGCGTGGCGGTTGGCAGCGCGGCGGTTGGCAACGCGACGGCCGGCGGCGCGGCGGCCGGCGCCACGACGGAAGGCACGGCACGCGGTACGACCGACGGCACGGCGCGGGGTGCGGTGGGCCGTTTCGGAGGGTCCGGCAACGGCGGCAGCTCGCGCGTGAGATTTTCCTCGAGGTGGCGCGTGAGATTGGAAGTGTCCTCGGGGAGGTCCTCGTCCTCGAAGTCGAAGGCCAGGGTGTCGTTGAGTGCTGCCTCGAGGTCATCGATCACCTCGCGCATCGAGCCGGGGCGCTCGGCAGGATCCTTGGCGAGCATCCGCGAGATGAGCGCATCGAGCTGTGGGGGGATCTGCTCCGCCGGTACCAGCGGTGGAACCGGCTCCTCCTGCACGCGCCGGGCATCGAAGTGCGGATAGTGCGGGGGCCGCCGTGACAGCAGCTCGTAGGCGAGCGCGCCGAGCCCGTAGATGTCGTCCTTGGGTGAGGGCGGCTCGCCGCGCAGTTGCTCGGGGCTTGCCGTGAAGGGCGAGAGCCCCCGGATCATCGAGTCGGTGCCCGGGTCGAGCGCGAAACCCGATATGCCGAAGTCGGCGAGCTTCACGCAGCCGCGCGCGTCGAACAGCACATTCCCCGGCTTCAGATCGCGATGGACGACTCCGCGCTGGTGCGCGTGCTCGAGAGCCTCCGCCACTTCGATGAGCACCGGAACGATCGACAGGTAACTGGCACCACGCAGGCGGCGCAGGTCGCCTCCCGTCGCCAGCTCCATCGGCAGGAGAAACGTCGCCTCCTCGCGTTCCGGCGCATACACCTTGAGGACGAAAGGATGATCGAGGCGGCTCGAGCTGTCGTACTCGTGCCGCAACGCATCCCACGCCGCCCCGGAGCGGCCGGGAGGCGGACGCAGAATCTTCAGCGCGATGTCCTCACCGCGCTGCGGATCGAGCACCCGCCAGACCTCCCCCTGGCCGCCGACGCCCAGACGTTCCTTCAGGACGTAGCGCGC
The DNA here is from genome assembly GCA_019235245.1 of Gammaproteobacteria bacterium. Taxonomy (GTDB): domain Bacteria; phylum Pseudomonadota; class Gammaproteobacteria; order Steroidobacterales; family Steroidobacteraceae; genus 13-2-20CM-66-19. Next base: position 416 of record JAFAKO010000367.1, on the reverse strand, counting down.
CTTGATCAGCGGGGCCGGATTTACCGTGGCCGTGTCGTTCATGACCCCACACTTGTGGCGCACCGCTGCCAGACAGCACGCTCCTCTTCAGCGCATGTACCGTTCAGCCCGCGTCTCCGTGAGGCGCCGGCTGCAAGGCAATTGTAATGTAGGGGGCGGTGAACGCGCGCTGACGCAAGGGCCCGCCGGCTCGCTACAGCCCGAGGTCCAGCTGAGCGCCACCCGGGGCGGGCGGCCGAAAGCAGGCAGTCCCCAGGGGCTTTCGGGGGTCGCTGTTCAGCCCCAGGCGCTGGCACGCCAGCCGGAAGCGCCTCGCCAGGAGCTCCGCGAACGGCCCCGTGCCCCGCATGCGGGTACCGAAGGTCGGGTCGTAGTCGCGGCCACCCCGCATTGCCCGGATCAGGGACATCACGTGC
>JAFAKO010000235.1 GCA_019235245.1 Gammaproteobacteria bacterium | reverse complement strand
ACGTGCAGTGCAGGCCCCGTGCGTGACGGAGCCGCGCCGCTAGATCTCCCGGCGGACTGCTTGCGCCGACAGATGTAATGCAGAGCGCAGCACTGAGCGCTGCTATGGCTCTGGTGCTCATTGCGACCTCTCCTGGCAGCGGGCGCTACGCCGCGGAATTCTACGCGCGCCTAGGTGGTCGGGTGTTCCACGCTTGGGGGCAAGGACTAGAAGGCAATCAGGCGAGCGGCGTTGGTGGCGGTGCGGCGGGCGATCTGTCAGCGGCTTCAGCTGAGTGTCTGTCTAAGTGACTGATCAAAAAGCGCTTTATTTGGTCGGGGTGACTGGATTTGAACCAGCGACTCCTACGTCCCGAACGTAGTGCTCTACCAGGCTGAGCTACACCCCGAAACCCCGGACTGACCCGCCCCAACAGCCTGCCGGCGACGGGCCGCGCAGTTTACTGAAGCAGCCCGCCGCCTTCAATTGGCGCGAGCGCGGCTAGTTTCCCGACTTCTGCACCACGATGTGCCCGAGCCGCATGACGAACAGCGGGTGCTCGGTGGCGTGGATGTCGCTCAGCACATTGCCCGGAACCGCGACGATATCGGCTGCCTTGCCCGCTTCGAGCGTGCCGGCTTCCGCTTCCACGCCGAGGAGCTTCGCGGCATCGCGCGTTGCGGAGAGCAGCGCCGCGGCCGGGCTCATGCCGAGCTCGGTCAGCAGCCCGAATTCCATGGCGTTCATGCCGTGCGGAAAGACACCGGCGTCGGTGCCGAAAGCGATCGGCACACCGACGCGCAGTGCCGTCTTGAACATGTTGCCGTGAGCTGCGGCTGCGGCGCGTGCCTTGGCGGCGATCTTGGGCGGATAGAGGTCCGCGTTCTTGTTCGTCCAGTACACCGCCATGCGCGTCGGCACCAGGTATACGCCCTTGGACTTCATCAGCTTCAGCGTGTCCTCGGTGAGGAAGCTGCCGTGCTCGATGGAGTCGACACCGGCGGCGATGGCGAGTCGCGCCGCGTTGTCGCCGTGGCAGTGCGCCGCGACCTTGCGGTTCCACTTGTGCGCTTCGGAAACGATCGCCGCGAGCTCCTCGGGGGTGAGCTGCGGTACATCGACCGGATCGGATTCCGACAGCACCCCGCCGCTCGGGGCGATCTTGATGACGTCCGCCCCCCATTTCATCTGGTAACGCACCGCCTCGCGGCATTCCTCGGGGCCGCTGCAGATTCCTTCTATCGGCCCCCACGGCTTCACGCGGTCGGGCGGGTAGGAGTAGTTATCGAAGTGGCCGCCGGGTGAGCCGACGCCGTGCACCGCGATCAGCATGCGGGGACCTGCCGTGACGCCGGCATTGATCGCGTTGCGCAGGCCAACATCCACGAAGTCCCAGGCGCCCACGTTGCGCACCGTGGTGAAGCCGGCCTCGAGCGTGCGGCGCGCATACAGCGCGCCGTAGAGCGCCTGCTCGGCCGGGAAGCGCATCATGCGGTTGTAGACGAAGTGGTAATAGTCCTTCTCGAACTCCATCGTGAGGTGGGTGTGCGCATCGATGAAGCCCGGCAGCAGCGTTGCGTCGCCGAGATCGATGACGCGCGCGCCGGCCGGGGCCGCGCCTCCCACCGCGACGATGTGCTCGCCCTGCACGACAACGATGCCGCCATCCTTGAGAGCGGTGCCCGTGGAATCAAACAGGTGCGCGGCTTTGATCACGATGGTCTGCGGTCCCGCGGGATCATCCGCGGCAACCGCTACCCCGACGCTGGCCCAGCCGGGTAGCAGCAGCGCGGTGGCCAGCAGGATGAGTTGGGAGCGCATTGTTCGTGTCATGTCTGCTTCCCCTTCAGAATTCGGTGACGCAGTCTAGAAGCAGCGCCATTCCTGCGGCAACGAGGTGTTAACGCGGGATGGTGGCGCTATGCTATGGGCGATGCGGCTCGTTACGCGGGTGTTACTTCCGCCAGTCCTGGCGCTGCTCCTCTCCCCGGCAGCGCTCGCTGATTTGTTCACAGCGCAGCTCGCTTACGACAAGGGCGAGTACGAGCGCGCCTTCCACGACTACCGCGAGCTGGCGGAGCTTGGCCAGCCAGTGGCTCAGTACAACCTCGCCATCATGTATGCGAACGGGCAAGGCGCCCGGCAGAGCGATATCAACGCCTACGCCTGGGCCAGCGTCGCTGCGGAGAATGGCCAGCCTGACGCCAAGTTGTTGGCGGATAGACTACGCCCGCAGCTCGCCCCCGGCTCCGAGCAGCTCGCGGACGATATCGCTGCACCGTACCGGCGCGCGGCCCTCGAAGCGCGCCTCATGCCGAAGATCGGCGACGACGAGGGGACCAGGCAACAATGCACGCCCGTAAAGATTGAGATGCCTGTCTATCCAATCGATTTGAGGTATGCCACCGTACAGGGAAATCTGGTGGTGGAGTTCGCCATTCCCCCCGATGGCACCGCGCGCAATCCTCGGGTTTCCTACTCGATGCCGCCAGGGGTATTCGATGAAAGCGCGCGGCGGGCCGTCCTGCGCACTCGATTCGCGGTGCGAGCAGCGGGAGAACCGGCGATTCACTGCCGGCTGATGTACCGGTTCGTGGCCCAGAGCGAGGGGGCGGCGGACTATCCGGAGCTCGAAGCGTACGTAAGGTCCGCGCGCAAGCAGGCGGAAGCCGGAAGCGCAAAAGCGGAATACCTGTACGGGTTGCTACTGTCCGGATTTCCGCAGCTCCGACACAGCGAGCAGGACGCATTGCCCTGGTTTCTGAAGGCTGCGCAGCAGGGTCAACGCCAGGCGCAGTACGCCGTCGGAAGGAATCTCATGTGGGGGAGGGGGTGTCAGTGTGAAGAAAGCAAGGCCGAGGTGTGGATTCGCAAGGCGGCCGAAGCGGATGAGCCCGGGGCGCAGGTAACACTGGCGCAGTTCGCGCTGCGTGGCAGCCCTGATGCCGCCGATACCGCGAAAGCAAAGGTATGGTTGGAGCGGGCGGTAGCGCACGGCGACCACGATGGCATGCTCTACCTGTCAGCGCTGCTCGCGGCGACCCCGATCGAGCAGCTGCGCGATCCGCCGCGCGCGCTCACACTCCTCGACAAGGTCCGCAAGGACCTCGGCGGTGACCCGATCGAGCTCGAGATCCGCGCCGCCGCGCAGGCGGCCTCGGGAGAGTTCAGCAAAGCGGTCGATAGTGAGCGCAAGGCCGTGCGGGCCGCAGATGCGTTGCACTGGGACCTGGCACCGTTGAAGGAGCGCCTGGATCTCTACGGGTTGTCACGACCCTGGTACGGAAATCTGCTGGCGCTGTGAGCCGGGCGTACTGCAGGACGCGCAGTTGCTCGGCGCCGCCGGCTCAGACCGTGTGCTCGACCGAGAAGACTGCGAGCGCGGTGAGCCCGTCGCGGTAGGCGGATGGCGGGAGCGAGGCGAGCGCGGACTTCGCCCGTGCAGCGTGCTCGCGCGCGAGGCGGGCAGCGTATTCGAGTCCGCCGGTCGATTCGATGGCCGTGATCACCGGCTCGAGCTGGGTCACGCCACCGCGCTGGATTGCCTCGCGGATGGTCGCGCGCTGCTGCTCGCTGCCATGCCGCAATGCGTGGATCAGCGGCAACGTCGGTTTGCCTTCCGCCAGGTCATCGCCCAGGTTCTTGCCGCGCTCCTTCGGATTGGAGCGATAGTCGAGCACGTCATCCACGAGTTGGTAGGCAGTCCCGAGATGGCGTCCGTAGGCGGCGAGCTCCTGGCGCACGTGCGGAGTCGACCCCGAGAGCACCGCGGCGACCTCCGCGCCGGCCTCGAACAGCTTGGCCGTCTTGCGATAGATCACTTCCAGGTAGCGTTGCTCGGTGGTGTGAGGATCGTGCGCGTTCATCAGCTGCAGCACCTCACCCTCGGCGATCACGTTGGTGGCTTCCGCCATGATCTCCATCACCGGCTGGCTGGCGAGAGCTGCCATCATCTGGAAGGCACGCGAGTACACGAAATCCCCGACCAGCACGCTCGCGGGGTTGCCGAACACCTGGTTGGCGGTGTGCCGGCCGCGGCGCAGGGCGGACCCATCGACCACGTCGTCGTGGAGGAGCGTCGCGGTATGAATGAACTCGATGAAGGCCGCGGCGTCGATATGCCCGTTCCCCGAATAGCCGCAGGCACGGGCCGCCAGCACCACCAGCAGCGGCCGCAGGCGCTTGCCGCCGCCAGCGATGATGTGCTCGGCGACCTGGTCGACGAGTGGCACGGCGCTCTTGAGCCGGGCACGGATGACCGCGTCCACGGCACGCAGATCGCCCTGCGCCAGGGTGCGAATCTCCTCCAGGCTCATCTCAGTGGCCAGGTCCGAATCCCCGATCATTGCCTCTCGACTCACGGCCACGCATCCTAGCCGACGCGGGCGCCTTGGAGAAATGCTCGCGGGGCGCCCGCGGCGGCCGGAGTCGAGCCGCTAAGTAACTGCCATTACTGGGAAAACGGTCGTTTGACCGCGGTAGAGACCGCCAGTAGAATGCGCGGCCTTTCAAGTCGGACCACAGCTTCTTCCTACCACTATGTACGCGGTCATCGCCACGGGCGGCAAGCAGTATCGGGTGACGAAGGACGGCGTGCTGCGCGTCGAGAAACTCGATGCGGAGCCCGGCGCCACCGTCGAGTTCGGCGAAGTGCTGCTCGTCGGGGAGGGCGCGGAGGTCAAGGTGGGCAAGCCCACCCTGCAGGGTGGCAAGGTGCTTGCCACGGTGGTGCGGCACGGCAAGGGCCGGAAGATATCGGTCGTGAAGTTCAAGCGCCGCGCCCATTACCTGCGGCAGAAGAATCACCGGCAGATGTTTACCGAGGTGAAAGTGACCGACATCAGCGCGGGCTGAGCGGTACGGCAACCTTTAGCAGCAGAGTCGACTCATGGCACATAAAAAGGCAGGCGGCAGTACCAAGAACGGCCGCGATTCCCATTCCAAGCGTCTCGGCGTGAAGCGCTTCGGCGGCGAGCACGTGCTCGCCGGTAACATCATCGTGCGCCAGCGCGGCACGCAGGTGCGCGCCGGCTCGAATGTCGGAGTGGGGAGCGACCACACCCTCTTCGCCAAGGTGACCGGCAAGATACAGTTCCGCAAGAAGGGTGCCGAGCAACGCCTGTACGTGAGCGTGCTGCCCGAAGAGAGCTGACTTTGCCGCGCGGCGCGCGGCAGCGATCCCCAAGAAACCCCGGCCCGCGCCGGGGGTTTTTTCAGAATCGCACCATCAGATCAGCGCCATAGGTGCGCGGCTCGCCCACCAGGGCGTAGTCGAAACCGAGCGCACCGGTGTCGGCGTCCTTCTGATTCAGCGCGTAGGCGAGGTACTGGCGGTTGGCGATGTTCTTGATCCAGGCCGCAACCGACCAGCCGCGCTTGCCGGTGCTCTCGAAGGACAGGCGCGCATTCGCGACGCCGTAGGCGCCCTGCGCGTCGCGCTCGGTGTTGAAGGCGTCGAAGTACTGCTTGCCGTAGAAGTTGGCGTCGGCGTAGAGCCGCAGATCCCCCGCGCTGAAGTGCACGAAGCGCCAGTCGATGCCGAGCATCGCGTTGTAGTCCGGCGCCTGGATGAGCTGGTTGCCCACGCAGCACACGCGCGGAATGGTGTGCGCGGCATCCACGAACTGCCCCTGGTGCAGCGTGAGCTCCACGTACTTGCTGTGCAGCAGGCCGAGATTGGCCATGATCTGCAGGTCGCTGGTGGCGCGCACCTGGAACTCGAATTCGGCGCCGTCGACCCGGGATTTCGGCGCGTTGACGGTGCGGAAGCCGGTCCCGAGTCCTCCCGGCAGATTGAAGGCATCGAGGAACTGCTGATTCTTGTAGTCGTAGTGGAAGGCGGCGACGTTGAAGACCGCGCGACGGTTCCAGAACTCCGACTTCATGCCGATCTCGTAGGAAGTGAGCTTTTCCGGCTCCGCGAAGGTGAGCTCGGTGTTGTCGTTGTACGCCTGGCCGTTGAAAGCGACGCCGCGATAGCCCTGGCTGATGCTGAGGTAAGTGAGCACCGCTTCGTTTATTTTCCAGTCGGCGCCGACCTTGCCACTGACGTTGTTGGTGTCGTTCTCCAGCGTCGGTACCACGCCGAATCCCTGCACCGCGAGTCCCTGCTGGAAGTAGCTGCGCGGCGCAGTCACCGGCTGACCGGGAGGCGGCGCCGGATATAGTGCGGGATTGCCGATCGTCTGCGTCCACCAGGTGGCCGCGTCGATGTCCGGGCCCATACCCACCGAGCCGGGGCTCGGCAGCCCACCCTCGAGGGCGTAGAAGTTCTCGATAGTCACCTTGTCCTTGGTGTAGCGCAGGCCGCCACGCAGCGTCACCGCCGGGGTGATGGCGTAGGTCAGGTTCAGGAATGCCGCACGGCTGTCCTTGATCTGGTCGAAACTGTTGTACTCATCGAAGCCGTAGAGCGGCAGCGCGATGCTCGCGGAAGTCGGCGGCACCTGCGGCGCCCAGAATCCCGGGTAGCCATCGAAAAAGTGGAACTGCACGGTGGCGTGCGTGCTCTCGCGGCCGTAGTAGAGGCCGCCGAGCCAGCCGAAGGGGCCGCTGTCGCGCGAGGCGAGGCGCAGCTCCTGGGAGAAGGAGTTGACGCTCGAGAAATAGGTGTTCGGGTCGTCGATGCGGGCCGTGATCGGCAGCCCGCCATCGTCGCTCTTCTCGTACCAGCGTCCGTAATCGAAGCCGGTGACGGAGGTGAGCGTGGCGTGCGGCATCTGCCAGTCGATTTTCAGCGAGGCGCCCTCGTTGCGGATCTCCTTGTGCACGGCGTATTTCGCGCCGTTGTCGAACCAGCCGATGTCGCCGTTGAAGCCGGTCACGCTCGGATCGTTGTTCAGTGCATGCGCGCCGTAGGGCGTGCCGCCCGACTTGCTGACGAACACCTTGAAAAGGATCGAGAGATCATCGTTCGGCCTGCCGAGGAAGCTGAGCCGCCCGGCCGCCGCATCGACGCCATTCAGCGGCTCGACCCCCGGGACGATGCTGTTCACCCAGCCATCGCGCTTCTCGTAGAGCATCGCGGCGCGCCAGCCGAGCCGATCCTCGATGATCGGGCCGCCGACCGCAGCCTGCGCCTCGAACAGGCTGTAGTTGCCGCCGGTGAGGATGGC